>NZ_JBYSYL010000013.1:0-179798 GCF_058783235.1 Achromobacter sp. FW305-C-28
ATGGATACGCCAGTCGTAGCACCAGCGCCGGTCAGGGCCGACACGTCGATACCTTCGTAGCCCACCCGCGCCGGCCCCGCCACCACGTTCAGGCGGTCTGCCCAGACCTGGGCGTTCAACTCCAGCGTACGCGCCAGCAGGTCCAGTTGACTGAGATTGGCGCCGTACAGACCCGCGCCTTCGATGGCCAGGCGGCCACTGGCGATGTCAAAGCCCAGCGTGCCGTCCGGCCCGACGACCGGCTTGCCGGTGGTGAGCGTGGCGCGGTTGGCGTTCAAGAAGCCGCAGCCGTTGCAGGTGATGCCGGCCGGGTTGGCGACGATGACGTTGGCGCGGTTGCCGGCCACTTCCAGCATCCCGCCCAGCTGCGACGGGTTGGGTGCGGTGACCTGGTTCAGGATGGTGCTGGCGCGCTGGTTGCCCAGCATGGGGTTACCCGCCACTTGCCCCGCCACTTGCGTCTGGCTGGCCGCGCCGCTGTTATTGAGCACCACGCCGGACGGCCCGACGTTGAACTGCGTGTAGCGGTTGTTGGACACCCCACCGGCCGAGGGCGGCGCGATGTTGACCACCGGCACGCCGCCCGCCACGCCCACCACGGGCTTCTGCCCGGCCACGTTCTGGTCCACCGAAATCGGCAAGGTCTGCGCCAAGACGGGCGTCCAGATCTGCGTGTAGAGGACCAACCAGAGAACTGCGGAGCGAAGCTTGGACATAGCGTGGCGAATCTCGGTAGAGGTGGGTCGACCCATGGCGAGGCAACCCGCAGAGCAATGTGTGCAGCGACTTGTGGCGCGACTCGGGTCGCGGCACGTCATGCGGCAGGCGGCACGCCAGGCGCCGCCCGGGCTTAGAACTCGAACATCAGCGTGGCGGCGAAGACCGTGCTTTGGGTTTTCAGGTTGTCGGGCTTTTTCAGGGGCCAGCCGGCCGACAGGTCGTAGCTGGCGCTGACATAGGGCATGGCGATGCGCCCGCGCAGACCGGCGACGGCGCCGACCAGGGTGCGGCCGGTCAGGTATTGCGCGGACGGACCGCCGACGCGACCGGCGTCCAGGCCGGTATAGAGTTGCTGGCCCAGATTGCCCAAGTTCAGCGACAGGTCGTTGCGCAGCGTCCAGCCGTCCTCGGCAGCCAGGGTCATCTGGCCGTCAAAGCCGCGCACCGCGTAGCGGTTGCCGATGGTGAAATAGTCGGCGGGCACGACGGGGGTCTTGGCGTGCTGGATCTGCCAGTTGGCTTGGTAGGCCATCTGCTGGCCTGCCACCTTGAATGGCAGGTACAGGCCGGCGTTGGCGGACAAGAGCGTGCTGCGGCCGTTCCAATCGGGATCGCCATAGACGTAGCCGGATTGGTTGGAGAACTGCGGCAGGGTGCCGCGCACGCCGCCGCCGATGTCCAGCACCATTTGGTCGACGTAGTGCCGGTGGCCGTAGCTGAATTCGTAGCCGACCACGTCGCGTCGCTGCACTTCGATGTCGACGTCGTTAAGCGTGCTGTTGGCGCGCTTGCGCAGGAACTTGAGCACGGCGGTGCCCTTGTAGCTGGCGCCGCGGTACGGCACGACGGACACGCCGGCCTCGACCTGCTTGCTGGTGCCGCCGTAGACGATGGGCGCTTCGAAGCCGGCCACGGTCTGGCGGTAGCGCGATTTGCTGGCCCCGGCAAACAGGGTCCAGTAGCCGAACGGGATGCTGTAGTTGATGGACGCCGCGCGCGAGCCGGCGTCACTGTTGCGCAGGTCGGCGTTGCTGTTCCAGGACGCCGACAACTGGTCGTACAGGAACAGCGGCGAATCCAGCGTGAGGCCGGCGTTGATCTGGTTCTTGCCGGTGGATTCCAGGCCGGCGTTGTCGCCGCCAACGTAGGCGTGCCAGCGCTTGCCGGTGCCGGGCTTGATGAGGATGTCGGACTCGCCCAGCTCGGGGCCGGGGGCCACGTCGATGCTGGCGTCGGCCTGGCCGGCCAGGCGGCGGATATTTTCCAGGGCCTGATCCAGGTCGCGCTGGTTGACGCTGCCGCCGGGCCCGGTGGGCAGGGCCATGCGCCACCAGCCGGGCGCGCCTTCGCTTTTCACGCCGGAGATGCGGCCGGGCACGTAACGCAGGGTCAGGGTGCCGCTGGCCAGCGATTGCTCGGGCACCAGCACGCGCGCGGTGATCAGGCCGCGGTCGATCAGCCGGGCCATCAGGTGCTCTTGCAGCAGGCGCAGGCCCTGGCCGCCGACGCACTGGCTCAGGGCGGCTTCGCTTTCAAGGCGCAACCAGTCGGGCGGTTCTGGGCCGTCCCAGACAATATGACCCAGCGTGAAGCAGGGCGATTCGGCTGGGAAGGTCAGCGGCCCTTGTCCCGCTGCGGGCGCGGCGGGCGTGGACAGCACGTCTGGCCGCTCGGCGGCGCGAGCGCGTTGGGCGTCCAGTTCCTGTTCCTGGCGGCGTTGGATGTCGCTGGCGCGCGCGGCCGCCTCCGCAGGCGGAGTCTGCGCAGACACGGGAGATAAACCGATGAAATAGGCCACCAATACAGCAGACAACGGCAGCCCGGGAAGGCGCCTCTGCCGGAGGCGGCTTCGCAGTGTGAACTTATGCACTTGTTTCTTATTGAAATGACTGGTTTCTCCCTATAACGGAAGAAAGCCGGACTAATTAAGCGCAAATCTCAATTTATGCCGTTTGTTGACGAATGATCCGGCATACATTGGCGACGACGCCCCATATAGAGATACATGTTTCGTAACAGATGACTGCCCCGATAACTTAATGGGAGGTCCGGCTGGCTGCCATTGGATCTTTCTGAAAATGTTCAGGGCGTCTTGACGTTGCCTGCCTGCACCGTCCCGGGGGCTGTGCCAAAATCGCGCCCATGCCGACCGACAACCGACTGCTTCCTTCCGCCCTCGCCGCCCAAACGGCGCAATTGCCCGCCGCCTGGCAGGCGGCGCTAAACGCCCCGCGCGTGGCCGACGCCCTGCATACCGTGACCGCCCACGTGGAAAAGCGGCTGGCTGAAGGGGCGGTGGTATATCCGGCCACGCCGTTTCGGGCGCTGCACGGGCTGGCGCCGTCGGATGTGCGGGTGGTGATCCTGGGGCAAGACCCGTATCACGGGCCCGGCCAGGCGCAGGGGTTGGCGTTTTCGGTGCCGGACGACTGCAAGCGCCCGCCCAGCCTGCGCAACATCTTCAATGAGATCGCCCAGGAATACCCCGGCACGGCGCTGCCCGCCGGCAATGACCTGAGCCCCTGGGCCGACCAGGGCGTGCTGCTGCTGAACACCGCACTCACGGTGGAAGACGGTCAGCCGGCGTCCCACGCCAAGCGCGGCTGGGAAACGGTGACGGACGCGTTGATCGCGCGGGTGGCGCAAGACCCCTCGCCCAAGGCGTTTTTGCTATGGGGCGCCCATGCCCAGGCCAAGCAGGCGTTGCTACCCAGCAACAGCGGCCACCTGGTGTTGATGTCCAACCACCCCTCGCCGCTTTCCGCCCGGCGTCCCCCGGTGCCGTTCCTGGGTTGCGGGCACTTTCTGGCGACCAACCGCTGGCTGGTCGACCAAGGGAAAAACCCTATTGATTGGGCGCTGGACAAAAAAATAATTCCCATGCAGGGCGAATTCGGGTTATGATCGCCGCACTGCACAAAACGAGTTCGGCATTTACCGCCTTGATTTAGCGGAAGTTTTAGCAGTCTGCCGGGCAACCAAGCCCGAGCCCCATGCCGAACATCATCGATTCCTGACCTCCTTTCCTTTCGCCCTGCGTTCCAAGCAGTATCAAGAGAACGCGCCACGCGCACGGTTGATTCGGTCGGCACGATGCTCCATCAACCGTCGCCTGGATCCGGCCGCCTAATCCCCTGGCCCGACCAAGCACTGCGTCGCATTTTTCGCGGCAAGGGAAAGTAATGTCTTTCGAAACCCTGGGTCTCGCACCCGCCCTGTTGTCGGCCGTTCAAGAAGCTGGCTTCAGCACCCCCACCCCCGTTCAAGCGTCGGCCATTCCGCAAGCGCTGGCCGGCCACGACCTGATGGTGTCCTCGCAGACGGGCAGCGGCAAGACCGCCGCCTTCATGCTGCCGGCCCTGCACCGCATTGCCCAGATGCCCGCCAACAAGGGCGTCGGCGTGCAAGTGCTGGTGCTGACCCCGACCCGCGAACTGGCTCTGCAAGTCACCGAAGCCACCGCCACCTATGGCCGCAAGCTGGCCGACCTGCGCACCGCCACCGTCGTGGGCGGCATGCCCTACGGCGCCCAACTGAAGGCCCTGTCGCGTCGCGTTGACGTGCTGGTCGCCACCCCGGGCCGCCTGATCGACCACCTGCAGTCGGGCCGCGTCAAGCTCAACACCGTGCACACGCTGGTGCTGGACGAAGCCGACCGCATGCTGGACATGGGCTTCATCGAAGATATCGAGACCATCGTCAGCCGCCTGCCCGCGGAACGCCAGACGCTGCTGTTCTCGGCCACCCTGGACGGCACCATCGCCAAGCTGGCGGCGCGCATGATGCGCGACCCGCAGCGTATCGAGATGGCCGGCTCCAAGGAAAAGCACACCAACATCACGCAAAGCCTGCTGTACGCGGACGACGCCAGCCACAAGATGCAGCTGCTGGACCACGTGCTGCGCGACGCCTCGCTGGACCAGGCCATTGTCTTCACGTCGACCAAGCGCGGCGCTGACGACCTGGCCGACCGCCTGGCCGACCAAGGCTTTGCCGCCGCTGCCCTGCACGGCGACATGAACCAGCGCCAACGCACCCGCACGCTGTCGCAACTGCAACGCGGCCAGCTGCGTATTCTGGTTGCGACCGACGTGGCCGCCCGCGGCATCGACGTGCAAGGCATCAGCCACGCCGTCAACTTCGACCTGCCGATGCAAGCCGAAGACTACGTGCACCGTATCGGCCGTACCGGCCGCGCCGGCCGCAACGGCCTGGCGTTCACGCTGGCCACGCACTCCGAGCGCCACAAGGTTCGCCGCATCGAGCACTACATCGGCCAATCGATCAACCCTGAAGTGATTGCCGGCCTGGAACCCAAGCGCACCCCGCGTCCGTCGACCGGCGCTGCGCCGCGCGGCGGCAAGCCTTTCGGCAAGCGCCCCGGCGGTTTCGGCGGCGGTTACCAAGGCAACCGGGACGGCGGCTCGCGTGAAGGCCGTTCGTTCGGCGGCCCGCGTGGCGAGTTCAAGCCGCGTGAAGGCGGTTACCAAGGCGCCCGCGACGGCGCCCCGCGCGAAGGCGGCTACCAAGGCAATCGCCCCTTCGGCGATCGCCCGGCCCGCTCGTTCAGCGATCGCCCCAGCTTCGGCGACCGCCCCCAACGCGAAGGCGGCTACCAGGGCAATCGTCCCTTCGGTGATCGCCCCCAGCGTGAAGGCGGCTTCCGTGGCGCCGACCGTGATTCGCGCCCCAGCTTCAGCGACCGTCCCAGCTTTGGCGACCGCCCCCAGCGCGATCCGCGTCCGTTCAACGAACGCGCTCCGCGTGAAGGCGGTTTCCGCGGCGCCGACCGTGATGCCCGTCCCAGCTTCAGCGATCGCCCCAGCTTTGGCGACCGTCCGCAGCGCGAAGGCGGCTTCCGTGGCGGCGACCGTCCGGAAGGCGGCTTCCGCGGCAAGCCCACGTTCGACAAGCGCCCCGGCGGCCCCGCCAAGCGCTTCGCCAAGCCGGCCGGCGACCGCCGCGGCTAAGCCCTGATCGGCATATCGACCAGCCGCCTGGCGGCCTGTCGATTTCCCCCAAGCCAACCCCGCGCCTGTCGCGGGGTTTGTTTTTTGGGAAAATGCGTGATTGCCCCGACGTCCTGATTCCTGCCATGCAACGCCCCGCCCCTGCCAATCTGCCCCCGCTTTCCCCCGCCGCCCAGGCACACAGCGATGCCGCCAGCGCACACCTGCGTGCCGCGATCGCCGCCGCTTCGGGCTGGCTGCCGTTTGACCACTGGATGGCGGAAGCGCTGTACGCCCCCGGGCTGGGCTATTACGCGGCGGGTAACGTGAAGCTGGCCGAACCCGAGGCCGATGGCCGCACACCTGCCGGCGACTTCGTCACCGCGCCGCAGCTGACGCCCTTGTTCGCGCGCACCTTGGCGCGCCAGGTGGCGCAGGTGCTGCGCCAGACCGATACGCACCACGTGCTGGAATTCGGCGCCGGCACCGGAGCGCTGGCCGAAGGCGTGCTGCGCGAGTTGGACGCGTTGGGGCTGACGGACACGCAATACCTGATCCTGGAAGTGTCGGCCGACCTGCGCGCACGCCAGGCCGAACGGCTGGCGCCGTTCGGCGCGCGGGTGCAATGGCTGGATGCGCTGCCGCAGCGTTTCCGCGGCTGCGTGCTGGCCAATGAAGTGCTGGACGCGATGCCGGTATCGCTCTTCACCTGGGGCGCCGATGGCGCCGTGCTGGAACGCGGCGTGGCCGTGGACGCGGCACAAGGCTTCGTGTGGGAAGACCGCCCGGCTTCGCCGCGTCTGGCCGCCGCGGTGCAAGCGCGCATGCCGGCGCTTTCCGGCTACGTGTCCGAAATCAATCTGCAGGGCGAAGCCTGGATCGATGGGCTGGGTGGCTGGCTGGAACAGGGCGCCGCGCTGCTGGTGGACTACGGTTTTCCGCGCAGCGAGTACTACCACCCGCAACGCGCGGGCGGCACGCTGATGTGCCACCTGCGTCATCATGCACACGGCGATCCCTTCACCGCGCCCGGGCTGCAGGACATCACCGCGCACGTGGATTTCACCGCCATGGCGGACGCCGCGATGGCGGCCGGGCTGCAAGTGCTGGGCTATACCTCGCAGGCACGCTTCCTGATGAACGCGGGCCTGATGGAACTGCTGGCGCAGCTGGACCCCTCGGATGCGCAAGCCTATGCGCAGGCGGTGGCGCCGGTGCAGAAACTGCTGTCGGAGGCCGAGATGGGCGAGCTGTTCAAGGTGCTGGCGGTGGGCCGAGGCATGACGGAGCCGCTGATCGGCTTTGCCCGCGGTGACCGGCTGGGCAAGCTGTAAGGCGCCGGACCGGCGACCAAGCGCTTGCAGGGCAAGCGCCGCCAAGCCCGCATTGCGCGCCGGCCGGCGTCACGCACCCGCCATCAACCCGCGCGTAACCGCTGCAAGCGTGCCTCGCGCACGCTTTGTTTGATACGCGCAGGGTCGCCCGCGCAGCCCCGGGCGATAGCGCCGGCATCCACGCCGCGCACGGCCTCCACACGGGCGCGCCAGGCATCACGGTCCACCGGCTGCAACACCGCCACGGTATCCAGCAGATCGAAAAAGCGTTCGGGCTTGCGCAGCGCGTCGGCGCGTTCCATCAGCGCCAATCGTGCATCGGCGGCGTCCGCGCCAGCCGCCTGCGCGGCATCCAGCCCCGCCAGCATCTCGGGCAGCAAACGCGCGTAGTCGTTACATTCGGCCGGCACGCGCAGGCGCCGGCCCAGGGCTTCGCGCTCGGGCGACAGCCGGCACAGCAGCGCATAGCGGCCCGGCAGCGCCAGGCCTGGCGAAACGGCGCGGTCGATGTCGGCGCCGGTGGTTTCCGAGCCCTGCAATTCAGGCATGACGCGCGCCAGCGCGCCAGATTGGCGCAGGATGTCGAGCATGCGCGACGGCGCGGCGGCCATCAGGCCACGCGACAGTTCTTTCCAGACGCGCTCGGCCACCAGGGCGTCGGCCTCGCCGGCCTGGACCATGCGGCGGCACAGTTCCAGGGTTTCGGGCGCCACGCTGAAATCGGCAAAGCGCGCGGTGAAGCGGGCCAGGCGCAGGATGCGCACCGGGTCTTCCTCGAACGCCTCGCCCACGTGGCGGAACACGCGCGCCTGCACGTCGGCCGCGCCGCGCAGGGGGTCGACCAGCGTGCCATCCGGACGCTGCGCGATGGCATTGACGGTCAGGTCGCGGCGGCGCAGGTCTTCTTCGAGCGTGACGTCGGCGCCGGTGTAGAAGGTAAAGCCCTTGTAGCCGCGCCCCGATTTGCGTTCGGTGCGCGCCAGCGCGTATTCCTCTTTGGTGACCGGGTGCAGGAACACCGGAAAGTCACCGCCCACCGGAATGAAGCCGCGCCGCGCCATGTCTTCGGGCGTGGCGCCCACGACCACCCAGTCGTGATCGCCAGGCGTCAGGCCAAGCAGCGCATCACGCACCGCGCCGCCCACGATATAGACCTGCAACCCTTGCGTTGCCGCGTCCTGCGTCATGGCAAGTTGGTGGTTTCGGCGCCCAGCGGCACGATGTTGCCCAGGCGCTCTTTCAGGGACTGCGACTGGCCGCTGAACATGGCGGCGTAATAGACCGCGTTGGACATCACGTTCTTGACGTAGGTGCGCGTTTCGTTGAACGGGATGGTTTCGGCAAAGATCGCGCCTTCGACGGGGTGCGTGAAGGTCGAACGCCAGTTGTGCGGCCGGCGCGGCCCGGCGTTGTAGCCGGCGCTGGCCAGCATCTGCGAGCCGTTCAGGTCACGCAGCACCATGTTCAGGTAGTTGGTGCCCAGCTCGGTGTTGGTGTCGAAATCGTTGACGCTGTCGGGTGTGAAGTTGCTCATGCCGATCTTGCCGGCAACCCACTTGGCCGTGGCCGGCATCAGCTGCATCAGGCCCGAGGCACCCACGTGCGAGCGCGCATCCATGATGAAACGCGATTCCTGGCGGATCAGGCCGTAGACCCAGGCCGGGTCCAGCGCAATGGCGTTGGCCTTGGCGGTGACGCGGCCTTCGAAGGGCGCGATGAAGCGCTGGCTGAAGTCGAATTCCTTTTCGGTGCGGTCGGAGGTGTTGACCACTCGGTCGTAGATGTTTTCGGCGCGGGCCAGTTCGGCCGCGGCGATCAGCTGGCGGTCGGTCATGCCGCGCAGCGCGAAGTTCCATTCGGGCACGGCTTCCTGGCGCCAGCCCAGGCGGAACAGCTGCACGGCGCGGCGCAGGCCGGGGTTGGCGCGAGCCTCGGCGATTTCGCGGTCGCTGACGGGCGTGGGGCGCGGGGGCACGGTGATGCGCCGGCCCAGTTCTTCGGCCGACAGCTGGCCGTAGAAATCGAAGCGGTCGGCGATGCTGGCGTAGGCGGCGTTGGCCTGGTCGCGGCGGCCGGTGGCGGCCATGCCACGCGCCTTCCAGTAGACCCACGACGGATCCGCTTGCTGCGCGGCGGGCATCTGGTCGATGGACTCGATGACCCACTTCCAGTCGATCTTGGGCTGGCGCAGCGCGGCGCGCACCTTCCAGCCGGCGTTGTAGTCGGTCATGCGGATATGGCCGGCTTCGTGGTACCAGTCGTCGGCGCGGCTATCCAGGTTCAGCGCGGCCACCAGCGCGTACTGGCCGCGGATCCAGGCCAGATTCGACTTGGCCATGGACTTGGCCCATTCGCGCCGCAGATAGGAATCGGCGACGTTGATGTCGGAACGCGCCAGGCGCGCCAGCGCGATGGTGACCAGCTCTTTTTCGTTGCGGCCCACCGGCAGGCGGTCTTGCCGCGTCAGCCAGCGCATCGGGTCCTTGATAAGGACGTCGTAGGTCTTCTGGTCGCGCGGCTCGAACATGTACTGCACGAACTTGCGGGCATCGGTGGTCTTGTTGGCCTCGATGGCGTCGCGCAGCTGGGGTTCGAGTTCGTCCCAGCCCAGGATGCGATCGGCCACCAGTTGGTCGTACAGCGCCCAGCAGGCGCCGCCCGGCGCAAAGGCGGCGATGGCCTGGGCGGCCGTGGCGCGCTGGCCGGTCATGTGCTTGGCGTCCAGGATGGCGCATTCGACCTGGGCGTTGGTGTTCTTGACGGGCGCGAGCTTGCGCACGGTTTCGAAGTCGCCGCTGCGCGCGGCGGCCAGCAGCCAGTCGGCGCGCAGGCGGTCGGCCAGGTAGGCGTCGGGATTGCCATTGATGAACTTCTGCAGGTCGGCGGTCGGCCGGCCCCCTGCGGGTGGGCTCCAGAGCTGGTAGCGCAGCAGCCAGTATTCGGGGTACATGCCCAGCGGATCGGACTTGGCTTGCGGCACCAGCGCGCCCAGCACCGACCATTGCTTGCGGTTCATGGCTTCGCGCGCGGCCACCACGGCGGCCAGCGCGGGCGTGTCGCTGGTGGGCGGCAGGCCGGCCAGCACGGCCGGCGGCACGGCGATGGCCGGCTGCGGGGTCTGCACGGCAGGCTGGGGCTGCGGGTTGACCGCGGCAGTGCGTTGCTGGGCGTCGACCGGCGCACAGGCCGCGGTGAACAAGGCCAGCAGCGGCAACCAGCGGCGCAGCCCTGCGCGCGCGTCGGCGGCCTGCGCGGATTTCCCGGCGGATTTCTGATACCGTCCGAATTGCGAGGCCGGGGCCATGGCCAGGTCGTTGGGCGTGTGCTTCATGCGCCGGCCTTGCCAGCGGCTTGCGGGTCCGCGCAATGGTGCGCGCGTTTGTTGGTGTTATCGCTGATCCGCATTGTCGCCTTCATTTTTCACCCCTGTTACAGCTACCGCATGACTACGCAAAATACTCCAGAGGATACCGCAGTCCAGCTACGCACGCGATTGCGGAAATTGCGTGCCGAACTGCCCGAAGATCAACGCAGCCGCGGCGGTTTGCTGATGCGCGCACGCCTGTTCACCTGGCTCAACGTGGCGCGCGACGAAGCCGTGCGCGCCGGCCGCCCGGCGCCGGCCACGGTGGCCGCCTTCTGGCCCATGGACGACGAGCCCGACCTGCGCCCCCTGCTGGAACAATGGACCGACAACGGCGTGAAGGTGGCGCTGCCCGTGGTGCGCGAGCGCAACGCCCCCCTGGTGTTCCTGCCCTGGACGCCGGACGCCGAGCTGCGCGCCGGCCCCTATGGCATCCAGGAACCCGTGCACGGCGCCGAGGTATTGCCCGACGTGCTGCTGGTGCCCACGCTGGGCTACACCGAATCCGGCGACCGCCTGGGCTATGGCGGCGGCTATTACGACCGCACCCTGGCCGCGCTACGCGACCGCGGCCACGCCTTCACCACCATCGGCGTGGCCTGGAGCTGCGGCGAACTGGACCCCGGCTACCTGCCGGCCGCCCATGATTTCCGCCTGGACGCGGTGATCACCCCGGACGGCTGGGTGCCGCATGCCCCGCAACAGGAACCCGGCCAGGGCGGCGCCCTCCTGCACAGCTACACGCTGCGCTGACGCACCAGAGTTGCTCCGGAGCTTGCACCAACCTGGTGCAAGCCCTATTATCTGACCCTGATATTTCCGGCCAGAGCCTCACCCAGGCTAGGCCCCCGCCCCCCAGCACGGCACGCCCGTCGCTCATCCCCCGCCCGCGGTTTTCCCCCACGGCGGTGTCACGAACCCACCACGCCCTCCGCGCCGGGACCTTGCCCGGCCGCCTCGACCGCCCCTCGCCACGCCCCGGGCGCCTGTCGTTTCCCCGGGGGCTAGCCACACAAGGCCCAGGGGAGGATATTCTTCCCCAAGGGCGGCCCCGTTTGTCCGCGCAAAGCTGGCATGCGGGTTGCTTGTTCATTCAGACCGGTCTGCACCGACCGGATAACGGCCGCGCCCAAGCCGGCCGTCAGTATCTGCAACGGAGGAGCCATGAAGGACAGACCATCCCGTCCAGCCGCCTATGACGAGATGCGCGACAGCGCAGGCGGCATACGCTCCCATTACCAGGCCTTCGAGCGCTGGCACGACGAGCAATCCGCGGAAGCCATGGCGGCGCGCCGCCTGGAAGCCGACCTGAGCTTTCGCCGGGTCGGCATCACCTTTTCGGTGGCCGGCGACGCGGCCGGCACCGAACGCCTGATTCCCTTCGACATGATCCCGCGGATCATTCCCGCCGACGAATGGCGCCGCCTGGAAGCCGGCCTGAAGCAGCGCGTACGCGCGCTGAACATGTTCATCCACGACATCTACCACGGCCACGACATCGTGCGCGCCGGCATCGTGCCGGCCGAACAGGTGTTCCTGAACGCCCAGTACCGCCCCGAAATGCAGGACGTGGACGTGGCCGAGGACATCTACTGCCACATCGCGGGCGTGGACATCGTGCGAGCCGGCGCCGGCGAATTCTATGTGCTGGAAGACAACCTGCGGGTGCCGTCCGGCGTGTCCTACATGCTGGAAAACCGCAAGATGTCGATGCGTCTGATGCCCGATGCCTTCAGCCGCATCAAGGTCGAACCCGTCGCGCACTACCCCGACCTGTTGCTGGACAACCTGCGCGAAGTGGCGCCGCACGGCGGCGACGACCCGACCGTGGTGGTGCTGACGCCGGGCATGTACAACTCGGCCTATTTCGAGCACGCCTTCCTGGCGCAGCAGATGGGCGTGGAGCTGGTCGAAGGCCAGGACCTGTTCGTGGAACAGAACACGGTGTACATGCGCACCACGCAGGGGCCGCGCAAGGTCGACGTGATCTACCGCCGGCTGGACGACGACTTCCTGGATCCGCTGTCGTTCCGGGCCGATTCGGCGCTGGGCGTGCCCGGCCTGCTGTCGGTGTACCGCGCCGGCCGCGTGACGCTGGCCAACGCCATCGGCACGGGCATTGCCGACGACAAATCCACCTACCTGTATGTGCCGGACATGATCCGCTTCTACCTGAGCGAAGAGCCGATCCTGTCGAACGTGCCGACCTGGCGCTGCGGTCGTCCCGAAGAGCTGTCCCACGTGATGGCCAACATGCACGAACTGGTGGTCAAGGAAGTGCACGGCGCCGGCGGCTACGGCATGCTGGTGGGGCCGTCGGCCTCGCGCGCCGAGGTCGAAGCCTTCAAGGACCGCGTGCGCGCCAACCCGTCCAACTACATCGCGCAGCCTACGCTGGCGCTGTCCACCGTGCCCACCTATGTCGAGTCGGGCGTGGCGCCGCGCCACGTCGACCTGCGGCCGTACGTGCTGTGCGGCAAGGACATCCGCACCGTGCCCGGCGGCCTGTGCCGCGTGGCGCTGACCGAAGGCTCGCTGGTGGTCAACAGCAGCCAGGGCGGCGGCACCAAGGACACCTGGGTTCTGGAGGAATAACGATGCTGAGCCGAACCGCCGACAACCTGTTCTGGATGTGCCGCTACATCGAGCGCGCCGAGAACACCGCCCGCATGCTGGACGTGAACCTGCAGATGTCGCTGCTGCCGCAAGACGCGCAGACCCGCGAGGGCTCGTGGAACGCCGTGTTGCGCATCTCGGAACTGCAAGGCCTGTACCGCGCCAAGCATGCCGTCATTTCACCGCAGGACGTGCTGCAGTACATGGTGCGCGACCCCGAGAACCCGTCGTCCATCTACACCTGCATGCGCGCCGCCCGCGAGAACGCGCGCGCCGTGCGCGGCAGCCTGACCACCGAAGTCTGGGAGACCTACAACACCACCTGGCTGGAATTGCTCAAGCACTTGCACACCGGGCTTCTGGAACGCAACCCGGGCGAATTCTTCGAATGGGTGAAGTTCCGTTCGCACCTGGCCCGCGGCGTCACCATCGGCACGATGCTCGAAGACGAGGCGCTGTACTTCCTGCGCATCGGCATGCACCTGGAACGCGCCGACAACACCGCGCGCATGCTGGACGTGAAGTTCCACGAACGCGACGGCAATGGCGGTGCAACCGCCAACGGGTCGCAGCAGCAGCAACAACAACAGGATAGCCGCACCGACGGTAACGCCACCAGCGGTCTGCAAAGCGAGTTCTATCGGTGGTCGGCACTGCTCAGTTCGGTGTCGGGGCTGGAAATCTACCGCAAGGTATATCGCGACATCATCACGCCGGACCGCGTGGCCGAATTGTTGATCCTGCACCCCGACATGCCGCGTTCGCTGCTGGCGTCGATGCGGGCGGTGTCGGAAGACCTGGCGCGCGTATCGAACCAACGCTCGACCGAAACGCAGCGCCGCGCAGGCATGCTCTGCGCAGAGCTGCAATTCGGCCGCGTCGAAGACATTCTGGATAGCGGCCTGCACCAGTACCTGGAGCACTTCCTGGACCGTATCAACGATCTGGGCAACCGGATCAGCCAGGACTTCCTGGTGCCGCTGTCGGCATGACAAGGAGACAGGCATGAAACAGATCATCACGCACGTCACGCATTACCGCTATACCGCGCCCGTCACCTACAGCATCCAGACCTTGCGGCTGACGCCGCGCGACGACGAGCACCAGCGCGTGCTGCGCTGGCACATCGAAGCGCCCGGCGCGCTGGAACAGCAGGTGGATGCCTACGGCAACATCACCCACACGCTGACCCTGAACCGCCCGCACACCGAAATCGAGCTGCGCGTAGTGGGCCAGGTACAGGTAGGCGCGCTGACGCTGGGCGCGCTGGGCGGCGAAGACAGCCGCCTGCCGGTGCACGCCTATTGCGTGCAGACGCCGCTGACGCAGGCCGACGACACCATCCACGCCTTCACCCGCGACGTGCTGCCCGGCGGCTTGAATACGCCGGCCGACGTGCTGGCGCTGGCCAGCGCCATCTGCGATCGCGTGGCCTACGAGCCGGGCACCACCGATGTCACCACCGCGGCCAGCCAGGTGCTGGCCATGGGCCACGGCGTCTGCCAGGACCACGCCCACCTGTTCCTGGCCTGCGTGCGCGGCCTGGGCGTGCCCGCTCGCTACGTCAGCGGCTACCTGTACACCACCACCCAGCACGCGGCCAGCCACGCCTGGGCCGACGTCTGGCTGCCCGACACCGGCTGGACCAGCGTGGACATCACCAACCGCCAGTTCGCCTCCGATTGCCACTGCCGGCTGGCGGTGGGGCGTGACTACGATTCGGCCTCGCCGGTGCGCGGCGTGCGCAGCGGCGGCGGCGAGGAATCCATGGAGGTCCACGTGGAAGTGCAGACGACTTTGCAGCAATAACCCCTGCGGGCCGCGCCGCAATACAATGCGGCGTGGCTTTTATTTTTTCCCCATCATGACTTACTGCGTCGCAGCCCGCCTCGATTCCGGCCTGGTCTTCCTGTCCGACTCCCGCACCAATGCCGGTGTCGACCAGATCAGCGTGTTCCGCAAGATGACCGTCTTCGAGCGCCCGGGCGATCGCGTGATGGTCCTGATGACGTCCGGCAACCTGGCCGTCAGCCAGGCCGTGCTGAACGCATTGGCACGCCAGCACGACGAAGGCGGCGAAACCGTCTGGAACGCGCCCGACATGTTCGAAGCCACGCGCCGGGTCGGTGCCGCGGTGCGCGACGTCTACCGCCGCGAGGCCGCCGCCCTGCACGAACAGGGCGTGGAATTCAACGTCAGCCTGATCTTCGGCGGCCAGATCGGCGCCGAGCGCTGCCGTCTGTTCCAGCTGTATTCGGCCGGCAACTTCATCGAAGCCGGCTCGGAATGTCCGTACTTCCAGATCGGCGAAGCCAAGTACGGCAAGCCCATCCTGGACCGCGTACTGCGCCCGGAGACCACGCTGGACGAGGCCGCCAAGTGCGCCTTGATCTCGATGGATTCGACGCTGCGCTCGAACATCTCGGTAGGCCTGCCGCTGGACCTGCTGGTCTACGACACGCACGCGCTGCGCGTCACGCATTTCGCCAGCATCGACGAGCACAACGAGTACTTCCGCATGATCCGCGGCACCTGGGGCGAACGCCTGCGCCAGGTCTTCGCCGAAATCCCCGACCCACTCTGGGCCAACCCCGAAGACCCCGCCTCGCTGGTGCCCGCCAGCCGCATCCACCAGCCGCTACGCGCCGAACCGGTGGACGTGCCCCTGGCCGTCTACGCCGCCCCGCAGGTGCTGGCGGAAGATCCTGGAAAGGATCAGGCTAATTAGGGACGGCTTTTCCGAAGCCCGCATGCAAGCAATTGCTGCGGGCTTTCGTGTTTTCTGCCCGCGGCCGGTAAAAGTGTCTGACCGTATAAACCCGCCTTTCCGCTTCCCTAAGCCCGGCTTGTAAAACCGCAAATTCTCATCTTCCGGCTGGCGCGCCACACTGGTGCCAGCCCGTCATGCTTCGCCTTGCGGGTCACGATAAAACCACAAGGAACGAGACATGACTCCTATTTCCTCGCGCGCACTGCCGCGCCTGGCCGGGCCGTTGGTGGCCCTGGCCTGCCTGGCCGGCGGCCCCGCCGCGGCCCAGAGCAACTATCCCAACCATGCCATTTCGCTGGTGGTGCCGTTTTCGGCGGGCGGCCCCACCGATGTGGTGGCGCGCAGCCTGGGCGCCGCGATGTCCAAGACGCTGGGCCAGAGCATCATCATCGAGAACCGCACCGGCGCCGGCGGCACGCTGGCGGCCATGCACGTGGCGCGCGCCGCGCCCGACGGCTATACCTTCCTGATCCACCACAACGGCATGGCCACCGCACCCGCGCTGTACCGCAAGCCGCCGTTCAATCCGCTGACCGACTTTTCCTATGTCGGCCAGGTGGCCGACGTGCCGATGACGCTGCTGGGCCGCAAGGACCTGCCGCCCGGCAACATGGCCGAATTCATCCAGTACGCCCACGCCAACGGCAACAAGATCAACCTGGCCAATGCGGGCCTGGGTGCGGTGTCGCAGCTGTGCGGCATGCTGTTGCAGGAATCGCTGGGCGTGCAGTTCACGACCGTGCCCTATGCCGGCACGGCGCCTGCGCTGACAGCGCTGCTGGGCGGCCAGGTAGACGTGCTGTGCGACCAGACCACGCAGACCATTCCGCATATCAAGAGCCAGCGCGTGAAGCTGTACGGCGTCACCACCCTGGACCGCATCAAGGCGCTGCCCGACGCGCCCACGCTGCAGGAAGGCGGCGTGAAGGGCTTCGAGGTCAAGGTGTGGCACGGCGTCTACGCGCCCAAGGGCACGCCGCCCGAGGTCATCGCCAAGTTCAACGAAGCCTTGCGCGCTGCGCTGAAAGACCCGGCCTTCACGCAAAAGATGGCTGAATTGGGCGCCGAGATCGTGCCCGAGGCCAAGCAGACGCCAGAAGGCCTGCAACGCTGGCTGCAATCCGAAGTGGACAAGTGGGGGCCCATCATCCGCAAAGCGGGGGTGTACGCGGATTGATGGCCATGCGCGCGAGCCCATCAATCCGCACCTGCAAGCGCGCATGAAAAAAGGCCGGCGTATGCCGGCCTTGCCCTGCCTGGGCGATACGCCCTTGCAATCTGGCTTACACCGCCAGTTCCTTCCACACGGCCAACGGCGCGTCGGCGTGGTTCAGGGTGTAGAAGTGCAAGCCCGGCGCACCGTTGTCCAGCAGGTTCTGGCACAGCTCGGTGACCACGTCCACGCCAAAGGCGCGAATGGAAGCCTTGTCGTCGCCGAATTCGGCCAGGCGCAGGCGAATCCAGCGCGGCACTTCGGCGCCGCACATTTCCGAGAAGCGCAAGAGCTGGGTGTGGTTCGTGATGGGCATGATGCCCGGCACGATGGGCACCCGCACGCCCTTGGCCTGGGCCCGGTCGACAAAGTCGAAATAGGCATCGGCATTGAAGAAGTACTGGGTGATGGCTGCATCGGCGCCGGCGTTCACCTTGGCCACGAAATGATCCAGGTCGGCCGACGGACTGGACGCCTGGGGATGCATTTCGGGATAGGCCGCGACTTCGATGTGGAACCAGTCGCCCGTTTCCTCGCGGATGAACGACACCAGTTCGTTGGCATAGCGCAGTTCGCCTGCGTCGCCGCCCATGCCCGAAGGCAGGTCGCCGCGCAAGGCGACCACGCGCCGCACGCCTTCATTCTTGTATGCCTGGAGGATGTCCCGCAGGTCCTGGCGGGTTGCGCCGACGCACGACAAGTGCGGCGCCGCATCGCAGCCCAGGTTGCGCAGCGTGCGCACGGCGTCTGCCGTGCCGGCGCGGGTGGAACCGCCCGCGCCGAAGGTCACGCTGACATACTTGGGCTGGATCGCCAGCATCTGCTTGGCCGCGCGGACCAGCCGTTCCTGGCCGGCCAGATCGCGCGGGGGAAAGAATTCCAGACTGAAAGCGGGGGTAGTCGAGTCAGACATTAGGGGATCAGTTTGGTGAGCAGGCCAGAAATGAGGCTGTACAGGATCGCACCCCCCACGGCCCACCAGAACCCGTTGACCTGGAAGCCCTTGAGCACGGAGCCGACGAACCAGAACAACAAGGCGTTGATGACGATGAGAAAGAGACCGAGCGTGACGATCGTGATGGGCAGCGTCAGCAACACCAGGACCGGCTTGACCAGCATGTTGACCAGGCCCAGCACCAGGGCGGCGATGAGCGCCGATCCGAAGCTGGCCACGGTGATGCCGGGCAGCAGGTAAGCAACGGCCAGCAGGGCCACCGCGTTCAGGATCCAGACGAGTATCAATGCCATGTTCGACCTCCTGTATTGACGCTCCGCGGCCCCGTCATCGCCAGGCGACACGGGGGAACCCCGCGGACCGGAAAGCCCGCGCCGACATGGCGCGGATACTTCCCTATTTTGCTACAAGCATCAGTAGCGGTAGTGATTCGGCTTGTAAGGACCTTCAACCGGCACGCTGATGTAGTCGGCCTGGTCCTTGCGCAGCGTGGTCAGCTTCACACCCAGCTTGGCCAGGTGCAGGCGTGCGACCTTTTCATCCAGGTGCTTGGGCAGCACGTAGACTTCGCCGGACTTGTAGGCTTCGTTGCGCGTGAACAGCTCGATCTGGGCGATGGTCTGGTTGGCGAACGACGACGACATCACGAACGACGGGTGGCCGGTGGCGCAACCCAGGTTCACCAGGCGGCCCTGGGCCAGCAGGATGATGCGCTTGCCGTCCGGGAAAATGACGTGGTCGACTTGCGGCTTGATCTCTTCCCACTTGCAGTCGGCCAGGCCGGCGACGTCGATTTCGTTGTCGAAGTGGCCGATGTTGCACACGATCGCCTGGTCTTTCATGGCGTTCATGTGGTCGCGGGTGATGACGTGGTAGTTGCCAGTGGCGGTGACGAAGATGTCGCCGTGGGCGGCAGCTTCTTCCATGGTCACGACCTTGAAGCCTTCCATGGCGGCCTGCAGGGCGCAGATCGGGTCGATTTCCGTGACCCAGACCTGGGCGCGCAGGGCGACCAGCGCCTGGGCGCAGCCCTTGCCCACGTCGCCGTAACCGGCGACCACGGCGATCTTGCCGGCGACCATCACGTCGGTGGCGCGCTTGATGCCGTCGACCAGCGATTCACGGCAGCCGTACAGGTTGTCGAACTTGGACTTGGTGACCGAGTCGTTGACGTTGATGGCGGCGAAGGCCAGCTCGCCCTTCTGCGACATCTGGTACAGGCGATGCACGCCGGTGGTGGTTTCTTCGGTCACGCCTTTGATGAGGGCCAGGCGGGTCGAGTACCACTTCGGGTCACGCTCGAGCGTGGCCTTGATGGCGGCGTACAGCACGCGCTCTTCGTCGCTGCCGGGGTTGGCCAGCACCGAGATGTCTTTCTCGGCCTTGGTGCCCAGGTGCAGCATCAACGTGGCGTCGCCGCCATCGTCGAGGATCATGTTGGCGTTCTGGCCGTTGGGCCATTCGAAGATCTTGTGGGTGTACTGCCAGTACTCTTCCAGCGTTTCGCCCTTGACGGCGAAGACCGGCGTGCCCGACGCGGCGATGGCGGCGGCGGCGTGGTCTTGCGTGGAGAAGATGTTGCACGAGGCCCAGCGCACTTCGGCGCCCAGGGCCACCAGCGTTTCGATCAGCACGCCGGTCTGGATGGTCATGTGCAGGCTGCCGGCGATGCGGGCGCCCTTGAGCGGCTGCTTCGCGGCGAACTCTTCGCGGATGGCCATCAGGCCGGGCATTTCGGTTTCGGCGATCGCCAGCTCGCGACGGCCCCAGCCAGCCAGCGACATATCGGCAACGAGGTAGTCGGAGAAGGATTTATCGGTTACAGCGTTCATGGTGTGTAGGCTCCACGTGAAAAACGAACGGCGCACGATATGGCCGGACAACGCGAAACCACCACGACAATCGAGTGCTCGCCTTTTCCGCCATACGCGACAAAGGTGAGCGCCGTTGCTGTAGCGCTGCGCGATGCGCAACGCTTGAACAGGAATTCCTGAGCCTGGCGACCAAATGATCAATGGTCGTCGCAACGCTCCTCAGGATTGGCAAGCATTGTACCGGTTTGCCCTGCGGGGGGAAACGCCCGGCGCGCCAAATTCCGCAGGCGCCGGCCCCCGCCCGACAGCCGATCAGCCCGCTCGGGCCAGGCGCCTGTCGACCTCGGCGCCGGGAGTCAGCGGCACCAGCGAGGCCAGGAGGTCCGAGGCGACCGAATCCCAGCTGCGCGTCAGGGCATGTTCGCGCACCGCGTGGCGGTCCAGCGGCAGCGCGGCGCGGCAGGCATGGGCCAGATCGTCGTCCAGGATGCCGGTGACGCCCTGCGCCACGACCGCCAGCGGCGCTTCGCTGCGAAAGGCCGCCACCGGCGTACCGCAGGCCATGGCTTCCAGCATCACCAGGCCAAAGGTGTCAGTCAGGCTGGGAAACACGAACACGTCGGCCGCGCCGTAGAACGCCGGCAGGGCGTCGTCTTTCTGCATGCCCAGGAACACGGCCTGCGGAAAGCGCTTCTTCAGGCGCGCCTCGTCCGGTCCGGCCCCGACCACGACCTTGCTGCCTGGCAGGTCCAGCGACAGGAAGGCGTCCAGGTTCTTTTCCCGCGCCACCCGGCCGACCGATAGAAAAACGGGACGGGGCAGGTCCTGGAACGCCTGACCGGCGGTGGGCTGGAATTTGCGCGGGTCTACCCCGCGCGACCAGACCCGCAGGTTGGCCAGTCCGCGCCGCACCAGGATGTCGCGCACGGTGGGGGTGGGTACCAGCACGCACTGCGAGGGCCGGTGGAACCAGCGCAGATAACGCCACGGCAACGCGGCGGGTATGCCCATGCGCGCCTGCAGGTAATCCGGAAACATGGTGTGGAACGAGGTGGTGAAGCGCCAGCCGCGCGACAGCGCCATGCGCCGCGCCGCCAGGCCCAGCGGGCCTTCCGTGGCAATGTGCAGGGCGTCGGGGATGGTGTCGCCCAGGATGCGGCGCAGTTGCCGGCCGGGTTGCAGGCACAGCCGCAGGTCGGGCTCGGACGGGGCCGGAATGGTCCGGCTGCCCTGGGGGTTCACCACGATCAGCTCGTGGCCCCATTCACTCAGGATCTGCTGCATGGTCGTCCAGGTGCGGACGACGCCATTGACTTGCGGATGCCAGGCATCCGTGACCAGGACGATGCGCATGATGGGGCCGGAAGTGGGCAATACCGCGATTTAGCCCGCGGCATGTGACACGCCCAAGACGGCCGGCCTGCAGGCCGTTCAGTACGCCCTAGTTGTTGCGGCGCGGATATCCCTGGGCCTTGATGCGCACCCAGACCTCGCGTTTTTCCTCGTCGGTCATGAAGACCCAATTGGCCACTTCCATTGCCGTGCGCCCGCAACCCCGACAGATGTCGTCGAACAGCGTGGAGCAAACGGCGACGCAGGGGGAATCGGTGGCCCGGAACGCGCGCTGCGCATCCTCGGGATCGGGCAATTCGGACAGATCGGTAAAGTGGCGATTCATGGGCCGAAGGTTAACACCAGGGGTGCGTCCCTTTTTTGATAGCCCTATTGCCTGGCGTGGCTTGATTGACAGCGCAGCCAAGCGCCGTCGCGAGTCGGAATGCCCCGCGCGGCTCCCGTCCGCCCGGGCTCCGGGCGAGCCATCCAGCAGCGACAAAGCGCCTCTTATTCCGGCCAACCGAAGAATCCGGCCACTTCGCGCAGCAGTGCGTCGGGGGTCTCCTCGGCCAGGTAGTGGGCGCCGGGCAAGGCGCTGCCCGAGACCTCGTCGGCCACCGCGCGCCACAGACCCAGCACGTCGAAATTGCGGCCCACTGCGCCACGCTCGCCCCACAGCACCCGCAGCGGCAAGCGCAGGCGTTCCCCGGCCGCGCGCCCTTGCCGATCATGGTCGAGATCCAGTGTGGCGGACGCCCGGTAGTCTTCGCAGATGCCGGTAGCCCAGCCCGGCAGCCGGGCCGTGCGTTCGTATTCGGCCATGGCTTCGGCCGAAAAATGCGCCAGGCCGCCAGGCCGTCCGCCCATGACCGAACGCAGGTAGAAGACCGGATCGCGCTCGATCATGGTCTCGGGCATGGGCGCGGGCTGGATCAGCCAGAACCAGTGGTAGTAGGCCTGGGCGAACGCGCGGGTGGTGTTTTCGTACATATCGAGCGTGGGCGCGATATCCAGCAGCATCATGCGCCCCACGGCCGCCGCGTGGTCCAGCGCCAGGCGGTGGGCGACGCGCGCGCCGCGGTCGTGGGCCAGCACGTCGAAATGCGTGTGGCCCAGGGCGCGCATCAGCGCCACCATGTCGGCCGCCATCTCGCGCTTGGAATGCGCGGCATGGTCGGGCGAAGCCGCGGGTTTGTCGCTGTCGCCATAGCCGCGCAGGTCGGCCGCCACGCAAGTGTGGTGGCGGGTCAGCTCGGGCCAGACCCGGTGCCAGATGGCGTGGGTCTGCGGATGGCCATGAAGCAGCAGCAGGGGCGGCCCCGCGCCGTCCACGCGGGCAGCGATGTGGATGCCGTTGACCTCGTGGCGTTGCACGGGAAGATCGAAGAATGCGGTCATTGCGGTCTGCGCCTATTCGTTGTCCAGCCGGTCGCGCACACGGCGCGCCACGTCTTTCATCCACGGATGCCGGGTCCAGTGGCCGGCCTCGAACTGTTCCACGTCCGGCAACTGCTGCAGCGAAGCGCCGACCATGTCCTGCCCCTGCGAGAACATGCGGCGATGCCGCGCCGGCAGGTCGAACGTGGCCGTCCAGCCGTCGGCGGCGCGCACGGTGCCTGCCAGCGCGTCGATCTCGACGCGGTTGCCTGCCGTATTGGACACCGGGTCGGACAGGCGCGCCAGCAGCGCGTCGACCTGGGCCGGCGGCAGGCTGACCAGCAGCAGGCCATTGTTGAGCGCATTGAAGTAGAAGATCTCGCCGAAACTGGCGGCGATCACGGCGCGAATGCCGAACTGCATCAGGCCCCAGACCGCGTGTTCGCGGCTGGAGCCACAGCCGAAGTTGGGCCCGGCCACCAGGATCGACGCGCCCGCATAGGCGGGCTGGTTCAGCACGAAGTCCGGGCGTGGTGCGCCGTCGGCATCAAAGCGCAGGTCATACAAGAGGCCACGATCCAGCCCTGCCTTGTCGATGATGCGCAGGAACTGCTTGGGCATGATCTGGTCGGTGTCCAGATTGGAATAAGGCAAGGGCGCGGCAACGCCGGAAATGGTCTGATTCATCGTGTCTGCTCCAGATCGCGCACGTCGACGATGCGACCGGCCAGCGCGGCGGCGGCGGCCATGGCAGGGCTCATCAGGTGGGTGCGCCCCGCCCTGCCCTGGCGGCCTTCGAAATTGCGGTTGGTGGTGGAGGCGCAACGCTCGCCAGGGCGCAGCACGTCGTCGTTCATGGCCAGGCACATCGAACAGCCCGGCTGGCGCCATTCGAAGCCGGCCGCGATCAACGCGGCGGCCACGCCTTCGGCCTCGGCCTGGGCGCGCACCGCGCCCGACCCCGGCACCACCATGGCCCGCACGCCGGCCGCCACATGGCGGCCGCGCACCACGTCGGCCACCACGCGCAGGTCTTCGATGCGGCCATTGGTGCACGAGCCGATGAACACGCGGTCGATCGGCACGCCGGCAATGGGCGCGCCCGGCTGCAGGCCGATGTAATCCACGGCCTTTTCCAGGGCCAGACGCGCCAGTGCGTCGGGTTCAGCCTGCGGGTCGGGCACGGTGCCGGTGACCGGCATGGCCTGGTCGGGGCTGGTGCCCCAGGTGACGAACGGCGCGATCGACGCGGCATCGAACACCTGTTCGACGTCGAAGACGGCGTCGACATCGCTATGCAGGGTGGCCCAATAGGCCCGCGCCTGCGCCAGTTCGGCGCCATCCAGTTGCGGCGCGTGTGCGCTCACGTAGGCATCGGTGGTGGCGTCCGGTGCGATCAGCGCGGCGCGTGCGCCGGCTTCGACCGTCATGTTGCACAGGGTCATGCGGGCCTCGGCCGACAGGGCGTCGATGGCGCTGCCGCAAAATTCCACGGCATGGCCGCGCGCGCCCTGGGCGCCGATGCGGTGCACGACGTAGATCACCAGGTCCTTGGCGGATACGCCTGCGGGCAGGCGGCCGTCGACACGGATGCGCAGGTTGCGCGCCACGCGATACACCAGCGTCTGCGTCGCCAGGATGTGTTCGACTTCCGACGTGCCGATGCCGAAGCCCAGCGCGCCCAGCGCCCCGTAGGTGGTGGTGTGGCTGTCGCCGCACAGCACCACCATGCCGGGCAGGATCATGCCGTGCTCGGGCGCGATCACGTGCTCTATGCCTTGCAGCGGGTCGGTGGTGTCGAACAGGGCAATGCCCTGTTCGTCGCAATTGCGCTTCAGGTTGCGGGCCTGGCGCGACGAGGCGTCATCGGGAATCACGCGCAGCGCGGCGGGCACCGGATGGGTGGGGATGATGTGATCGACCACCGCCATCTGCTGCCCTGGCCGCAGCACCTGGCGGCCGCGCGCAGCCAGGCCGCTGAAGGCTTGCGGACTGGTGTATTCGTTCATGATGTGCAGATCCACGTACAGCAGGATGTGCTCGTCGTCGATGCGGACCACTTCGTGGCTGGCCACCAGTTTGTCGTATAGCGTCATGCCGGGCATGTCGGTGCTTCCTTGCAGAAAAACGCGCCCGCGCGGGGCGCGACGAAACGATTGCGGAACGTCAGTTGTTGGCCTCGATGCCGGCGTCCTTGACGATGCCCGCCCAGCGCGTCATCTCGGTGGCCACCATGGCGTCGGTCTGGGCCGGGGTGGAGATCAGCGGGTCGAAGCCCTCGCGGCCCATGCGTTCGGCCAGCGCGGGCGATTGCAGGGCCTGCGCCAGCTTGGCGTTGAGCGTATCCACGGCGGCCTGCGGCGTACCCGCGGGCGCGCTGATCACGAACCAGGTGTTGAAGGCATAGCCGGGCAGGCCCGACTCGGCGATGGTGGGCACGTCGGGCAACAGCGGCGAGCGCGTCGTGCCGGTCACGCCCAGCGCCTTGAGCTTCTTGCCATCGACCTGCGGCTTGGCCGCCGACAGCACCGGAAAGCTCATCTGCACCTGGCCGCTGATGGTGTCCACCATGGCCGGGCCGCCGCCCTTGTAGGGCACGTGCAGGATCTGCGTGCCCGAGACCGACTTGAACAGTTCCGCCGCCATGTGGAAGGTGCTGCCGGTGCCGGCCGAACCAAAGCTCAGCTCATTGGCGGGCCGTGCGCGGATGTAGTCCAGCAGCGCCTGCACGTTGTCCACCGGCAGCGACGGCGACACGGTCAGCACGTGCTGCGAGGTGCCCACGGTGCCCACCGAACGCAGGTCGCGCGCGGTGTCGAAGGGCATGGTCTTGAACAGCGCCGGGTTGATCGCCAGCGACATGGTGTTGATGGCCAGCGTGTAGCCGTTGGGCTCGGCGCGCGCCACGGCCGCCATGCCGATATTGCCGGACGCGCCGGCACGGTTCTCGACGATGACGCTCTGGCCCAGGGCCTTGCCCCAGGCGTCGGAGATCAGGCGCGCAGCGATGTCGACGCTGCCGCCCGGGGCGAACGGCACGACCAGCGTGATGGGCCGCTGCGGGAAGGCGTCGGCTGCCATGGCCGGTGCGATCCAACAGGACGCGGCAATCGTGGCTGCGGCAGCAAGCGACAGGGCGCGCAGGGCGGTGGGGGGGTTCTTCATGGGTCGGGTCTCCTCTTGGTTGGCCGCGTCGGGCGGCTCTGCGTATCGGTGAACCCAGTGTATAAGCCGGTTCCATTCTTATAATTAATGACTAAACTAAATCTTTATTAAATTAAATTTATAAATAAGCCCATGGACGCGCTTTCGGATCTGGCGTTTTTCTCGCTGCTGGTCAGGCACGGCAACCTGTCGGCCGCCGCGCGCGAACTGGGCCTGACGCCGCCCGCCGTCAGCACGCGCCTGGCCAAGCTGGAACAGCGGCTGGGCGTGCGCCTGCTCAACCGCAGCACCCGACGCGTCAGCGTCACCCAGGAAGGCGAGCTGTACCTGGCCGAAGGCGGCCGCATCCTGGCCGACCTGCAGGCGCTGGAACGATCGGTTTCCAGCAGCCGCGCCCAGCCCCAGGGCCTGTTGCGGCTGAACGCCACGTTCGGCTTCGGCCGCGCCCACGTCGCGCCGGCCGTGTCCGACTTTGCGCGGCAGTACCCCGACGTCGAGGTGCAGCTACGCCTGACCGACCGGCCCTTGAACCTGATCGAAGAAGGTTTCGACGTGGCGGTGCGCTTCGGCGACCTGCCCGACGCCCGGCTGACCGCGCGCAAGATTGCGTCGAACCGGCGGCTGCTGTGCGCGTCGCCGCATTACCTGGACACGTATGGCGAACCCCGCGCGCCGGGCGAGCTGCAACGCCACCGCTGCATCGTGGTGCGCGAGAACGACGTGGCCTATGGCACCTGGCGGCTGGAAGCCGGCCAGCGCGTAGAAACCGTGAAAGTGCGCGGGCCGGTCAGTTCCAACGACGGCCAGAGCGCGCTGGAATGGGCGCTGGACGGCCACGGCATCGTGATGCGGTCGGAATGGGAAACGGCGGCCTGCCTGCGCGCCGGCCGGCTGCGGCAGGTGCTGCCCGAATGGTCCACGCCGCCGGCCGATATCCACGTGCTGTACCCGGAACGCCTGAACCTGCCGGCCAAGACGCTGGCGTTCGTGGACTTCCTGGCGCAGCGATTTTCCCGGCACCTGCGCGCGCCGGGTTCACAGGCCGCGGTCTGGTGATGCGGCGGACCCGGCAGTGGCGCAGCGCCGGGCAAAGCCGCTAGATCTCGTCGATAGCCGTGCTGGCCGGCGCGTCGCCGCCACCGATCGCGTAGCGGTCGCGCGTGGTGACGTAGAAGCTGGCGCCAAAGCGGCCCACCGGAAAATAGTCTTGCAGGCGCACGCGCCAGGTCTCGGTGTCGATCAGGCCGTCGCGCGCGTGCAGCCAGCGCACCTGGCCGATGAAGATCTGCCGGCTGGCCGTTTCCAGGGTTTCGAACAGCGTGCATTCGAACGCCACGGGCGCTTGCACGATGCGCGGCGGCGCGACCTTTCGGCTGGGCGCGGCGTCCAGGCCGGCGTGGGCCAGCTCGCTGACGTCGGCCGGCAGCCGGTCGCCGCAGCGGTGCATTTTCTCGGCCATGGCCTCGTCGGTCAGGTGTACCACGAATTCACCGGTGCGTGCGATGTTGCGCGCCGTGTCCTTCAGGTTGCCGTCTTCCAGGCGGTTGATGCTGACCATGACGATGGGCGGGTCCTCGCCCAGCATGTTGAACATGCTGAAGGGCGCGGCGTTGACCACGCCGGTTTCCGACAAGGTGGTGATCAGCGCGATGGGCCGCGGCACGATCAGGCTCGCCATGAGCTTGTAGCGCTGGTACTCGGTGATTGAATCGAAGTCGATGTCCATGTCAGGCCAGTCCCAGCATCTGGGCAAGGGTTTGAGCGGGTTGCGGACGTTCCAGGCTGATGCGCCGTTCCAGGTCCGCCAGGTGGTTGTCGTTGATCTTCACGGCCTCGGCCACCTGCCCGCGTTCGAGCAGGTCGACGATCAGCACGTGTTCGCCGTGTTCGCAGGCGGCGTTGCCCGGCGGCTCGTACAGCGCCACGATGAGCGAGCAGCGCGACACCAGTTCGGCCAGGTAACCGTGCAGGATGTCGTTGCCCGACAGTTCACCCAACCGCACGTGAAAGGCGCTGGCCTGTCGCGCCCAGGCCGGCTGGCCGGCGCGATGCAGCAACGCGTGCTCGTCGCGCAGCTGCTTGCGCAACGAGGCGTAGTCGGCCTTGGTGGCGCGGGCGGCAGCCAGCGGCAGCAACGCGGCCTCAAGCGCGCGCCGCGCCTGGAAGATCTGGCGAGTGTCTTCGGGCGTGGGCTCGGCCACCACGGCGCCGCGGTTGTGGTGCAGGTCGACCACGTGCTCGTGCGCCAGGCGCTGCAAGGCCTTGCGCGCCACCGAGCGCGACACGCCGAAGATCTCGCACAGGGCCGCCTCGGGCAGCTTGGTGCCGGGCGTCAGGCGCTGGCTCATCACGCTTTCGTAGACCGCCTCGCAGATGCGGCGTTCCTGGTCGGCGTCGGGCGCCGTGTCGTCGGCCGAGGGCGCAACGACTGTCGCACGGCGCTTGACGGCCGGCGTGGAACGGGGTTTGTTGGGGCTGCGGGTGGGCATGGCGGGGCTCGGCATTGGCAAGAAGGTCGCGGGGGTGAAAGATCAGCGGGCGGGGTCAGGCCGTGGGCGTCAGGCTGTCCATATGGCGGCAGATGTCACCGGGCGTGGCGAACCAGATCTCGCCGCGGTCGCGCGCGGCGGCCAGCGGCGCCAGCGCCCGGCGCAGGTGCCGCAGCCGATAGGGCTGGCCCACGATATACGGATGCAGCGCAATGCCCATCACCAGCGGCTGGCGCTGCGCCTGCATCCGCATTTCCTCGAACTGGTCAAGAATCATATCGGCAAAGTCGCGGGCGTCCATCTTGCGGCCCATGATCATGGGGATGTCGTTCAGCTCCTGCGGATATGGAATCGCCCACAGGTCGCCCGCGCGGGTGCGCATGCGCACCGGCTGGTCGTCGTGGCACCAGTTCAAGGTGTAGCGGTAGCCCGCTTCAGCCAACAGGTCGGGCGTGGCGTGGCTTTCGGAAATCCAGGGCGACAGCCAACCGGCGGGCGCACGGCCGGCGTGCTGGCCGATGCGGTCGCGGCAGTGTTCGAGCAACGCGCGTTCGTCGGGTTCGGACAGGCCGCCCTGGCGGTGGGCGTTGCTATAGCCATGCCCGATCAATTCGTCGCCGCGCGCGAGGCAGGCGTCGACGAGTTCGGGGCAGTGTTCATACAGCGCCGTGTTGATCAGCACGCCAGCGGGCAATGCCAATTCGTCGAACAGTTCCAGGCAGCGCCACGCCCCCACCCGATTGCCGTACTCGCGCCAGGCGAAATTGAGCACGTCGGGATGCGGCGAGGCTGGCCCCAGCTCGGCCCCCAGGCCCTCGCCGAAGGCGAAGTGCTCGATATTGAAGCCCAGGTACACCGCCAGGCGCGCGCCGTTGGGCCAGGCGTAGTCCGCCCGGCCGGTAATCGCCTGGTAAGGAAAGCGGCCATGGCTGGCGAGCGGCGCAGGGGCCCAGGGCGTGGGCGCGTCGCGCCCCGGATTGGTGCTTGAGAGCTGGGATGGATTCATTTTGGTGCAAATCCTGATGCGTGATTGTGAACAAAAAGCCTGATGTTTTGGGAACAAAATTTGGATTAAGGCGAGACAAACTCCCAGATGAACCGTTCACATCCCCCTGGGACAAGGCCTTGCGAGACAGGCGCGGCGCATGGCCGGCCGGGTGGCATGGATCTTGCATAGGGAACCGGAGCAGCACTTGAACCCATGCAAGATCCGTTCCACTTTTCCAGGAGTGCCCGATGACCCCGACCCGCCGTTCCTTCCTGCTTCGCACCGCCAGCGCCGCCTTGCTCGCGGCCGGCCTGGCCACGCAACCGGCGCTGGCTGCCGACCCGATCAAGATCGGCCTGATCACCGCGCTGTCGGGCGAATCGGCCCGAGCCGGTGAAGCGCTGACGCGCGGCATGACCATCGCGATCGACGAGATCAACGCCAGCGGCGGCCTGCTGGGCGGACGCCAGGTGGTGCTGGTGCGGCGCGACGACGAAGGCAACCCGGCCAAGGGCATGGCCGCCGCGCGCGAGCTGATCTACAAGGAAAAGGTCACCGTGCTGTTCGGCGGGCTGGACACGCCGGTATCGATGGCGATCGTGCCCATCGTCAACCAGGAGAAAGTGCCGTTCATGGGCCCGTGGGCCGCCGGCACCGCGATCACCCAGAACAAAGGCAATCCCAACTTTGTCTTCCGCGTCTCGGCCATGGACGAGATCGTCGATAGCGCCATGGTGCAATACGCGCGAAAGACGTTTCAGAGCGCCAAGCCGGGCATGATCCTGGTCAACAACCCCTGGGGTGAATCCAACGAAAAGGGCCTGGACGCGGCGCTGGCAGCCGCCAGGATCGCGCCGGCCGGCGTCGAGAAATTCCAGCCCGCCGATCTGGACGTCACGCCCCAGCTCAGCCGCCTGAAGGCGGCCGGGGCGGACACGCTGTTCCTGGTGGGCAACGTGGGCCCGTCGGCACAGGTCGTCAAGTCGCTGGACCGCATGGGCTGGAAGGTGCCGGTGGTGTCGCACTGGGGTCCCGCGGGCGGACGCTTCACCGAGCTGGCCGGCCCCAACGCCAAGAACGTGCACTTCGTGCAGACCTACAGCTTCTTCGGCAAGCAAAGCCCGGTCGGTGAAAAGGTGATGCAGGCGCTCAAGGCCAGGTATCCCGACATCAAGGGCCCGCAGGACATCACGCCGGCCGTGGGCGTGGCCAACGCCTACGACGGCATGCGGCTGGCGGCGCTGGCCATTGCCCAGGCCGGTTCCACCGACGGCGACGCGGTGCGCCAGGGCTTCTACAAGATCGGCAAGTACGAAGGCCTGATCAAGACCTACGAACAGCCTTTCACGCCGACCTCGCACGATGCGCTACGCGAGAACGACTACGTGTGGACCCACTTCGTGGACAACCGCATTTTGCCGGTCGCGAGCGCGCAGTAAGCGCGCACCGCCACCATCGCCACCGGGAGACACGCATGTTGTGGATGTCCGCCATCGTCAGCGGCCTGGGCCTGGGAAGCATGTATGGGCTGATGGCCCTGGGCTTCTATCTGACCTACGCCGTGTCGGGCACGGTCAATTTCGCGCAGGGCAGCTCGATGATGCTGGGCGCCGTGCTGACCTACACCTTCGCGCAGACGCTGGGTTGGCCGCTGGCAGCCGCCCTGCCGCCGGCACTGGCGCTGTGCGCGCTGTACGGCCTGGTGGTCGAGCGGCTGGCGGTGCGACCGTTCGCCAGCCGCGGCTCCAACGCCTGGCTCATGTCCACGGTGGCGCTGGGCATCGTGCTCGACAACGTCGTGATGTTCACCTTCGGCAAAGAGCCGCGCAGCCTGCCGTCGCCCTTGGCGCAAGCGCCGCTGGAGATCGGCGGACTGGGCCTGGGCGTGTATCCGCTGCAATTGCTGATCCCGCTGATCGGGCTGGCGCTGGCCGCCGCATTGCATACGCTGTCGCGCCGCACCCGCTGGGGCGTGGCGCTGCTGGCGGTGGTGCAGAACCCCAATGCCGCGCGCCTGATGGGCATCCCCGTGCGCCGCGCCATCATGGCGGCCTTTGCCGTGTCCACGCTGTTCGCGGGCATCGCCGGCGCGCTGGTCGCGCCGCTGTTCAACGTGCAGGCCGACATGGGCACGCTGTTCGGCCTGAAGGCCTTCGTGGTGGCGATCCTGGGCGGCATCACCAGCGCCTGGGGCGTGATGCTGGCGGGGCTGCTGTTCGGCGTGGTCGAAGCGTTGATCACCGTGACGCTGGGTTCCGGGTACACGCAAATCATCAGCTTCGCGCTGGTCATCGTGATGCTGGCCGCGCGCCCCGACGGGCTGTTCGGCCGTGCTGCCGCAAGGAAAGTCTGATGGACAAACGCACTGCATCCTTTCCGCTGGCGCTGGCGGGCTACGCGCTGCTGGCCGTTGCCAGCCTGGCGCTGGTCGCCAGCGTCAACGGCTATTACGTGTTCGTGCTGGGCAACGTGGCGCTGCTGGCGCTGGCGGGCATCGGCCTGAACGTGCTGCTGGGGCTGACCGGACAGATGTCGTTCGGCCACGCGGCGTTCTACGCCATCGGCGCCTACGTGGTGGCGATCTTGACCGGGCAGGCAGGCTGGAGCTTCTGGCTGGCCTGGCCCGTGGCGGCGCTGGTGGCCGGCGCCTTCGGCCTGCTGCTGGCAGTGCCGGCGCTGCGCGTCAAAGGCCCCTACCTGGCGATGATCACCATTGCCTTCGGCTTCATCGTGGAACACGCGCTGATCGAAGGCGGTGACGTGACCGGCGGGCAGAACGGCTTGATGGGCATCGTGCAGCCCTCGCTGGGCAGCCTGGGCGGCGACCGCGGCGTGGCGATGCTGGCCATCGTCGCCGTCTTCGTCGCGCTGGCGGGCTATGCGCGGTTGGCGCGCGGCGCCTGGGGCGCGGCAATGCGGGCGGTCAAGGACAGCGAGACCGCCAGTGAATCGATCGGCATCAATCCGCTGGTCGTCAAGGCGGTGGCGTTCATGGTGTCCGCGGCGGTGGTGGGCCTGGCCGGCGGGCTGTATGCGTCGCAGGCCGGCATGATCACGCCGCACAACTTCAATTTCATGCAGTCCATCCTGTTCGTGCTGGCGGTGACCATCGGCGGCGCCGGCTCGCTGGCCGGGCCGCTCCTGGGCGCGCTGGTGGTGGGCCTGTTGCCCGAAGTGCTGGCGGGCCTGGAGGAATACCGGCTGCTGTTCTTCGGCGCCTTCCTGCTGGTGGTGCTGTGGGCCGCGCCCGACGGCGCGGCCGGGCTGCTGGGGCGGTGGCGGCAGCGCCGCACGGCGCCGCGGCTGGCGCCTCGCCAAGGAGGCATCACGGCCAGTGGCGGGCCGCGCCGCGCCTTGCGGGCTGAAGGGCTGACCATGACCTTCGGCGGCGTACGCGCGGTGCAGGATGTGTCGTTCAGCGTCGCCCCCGCCGCCGTCACGGCGCTGATCGGACCGAACGGCGCGGGCAAGTCCACCGTCATCAACATGCTCAGCGGCTACTACGCGCCGACCGCAGGCACGGTGTCGCTGGGCCAGGCCCCCCTGGCCGCGCTGCCCGCCTACCGCGTGGCGCGCAGCGGCATTGCGCGCACCTACCAGACCTCGCAGCTGTTCGACACGCTCAGCGTCGAAGACAACGTGGCGCTGGGCTTGTTGCGCGGCCGCCTTGGCGGACTGCTGGCGCAGCGGCGCTACCTGGCAGCCGACGCCCGCGAACGGGCACGCGCCCTGCTGGCCTTTTGCGGCTACGAGGGCGCACTGGACACGCCCGCCGCCGACCTGCCACACGTGGACAGGCGGCTGGTGGAGATTGCGCGCGCGCTCGCCACGGACGCCGACGTACTGCTGATGGATGAGCCCGCGGCCGGCCTGTCGCGCGAAGACAAGGCCCGCCTGGCCGGACTGCTGCGGCGCATCGCCGAGGCGGGCGCAGGCGTGCTGCTGGTCGAACACGACATGGCGCTGGTCATGGGCGTGTCGGACCATATCGTCGCCATCGACGCCGGCCGCGAACTGGCGCAAGGGACGCCCACCCAGATCCAGCAATCCGACGCGGTGCGGCAAGCGTACCTGGGCGACGACGCCGCGCGGCGCGCACCCGCCGCACGCCCTGCCTCGGCCGGCCCCGGCATCGCCCCCGAAGTGCTGGGGGTAGGCAGCCTGACCACAGGCTACGGCGCCAACCCCGTGCTGCATGGCATCGACCTGCAGGTGCGCGAAGGCGAAATGGTGGCGCTGCTGGGCGCCAACGGCGCGGGCAAGTCCACCTTGATGCGCACGCTGGCAGGCCTGCACCGGCCGGCGCAAGGCGGCATGCACCTGCAAGGCCAGGAACTCAATGGGCTGGCGGCGGACCGCATCGTCGCGCGCGGACTGGTGCTGGTGCCCGAAGGCCGCCAGGTGTTTCCCGACCTGAGCGTGCTGGACAACATCCGGCTGGGCGCCTTCCTGCATCCGGCCGACCGCGACGCGCGAGTGGAAGAGATGCTGACGCGCTTTCCGCGGCTGCGCGAGCGGCTGCACCAGCGTGCCGGCTTGTTATCCGGCGGCGAACAGCAGATGCTGGCCATTGCGCGCGGGCTGATGTCCAAGCCCGTCATCCTGCTGCTGGACGAACCGTCGCTGGGGCTGGCGCCGAAGATCATTGACGAGCTGTTCGAAGCGCTGGACCGGCTGCGCGCCGAATCCATGACGATCCTGCTGGTGGACCAGATGGCCGCGCTGGCGCTGTCCCTGGCCGACCGCGCCTACGTGCTGGAATCTGGCCGCGTGGCGGCGCAGGGCACGGCGCAGGAGATCGCGGCCGATGGGGCGTTGGCCCGCGCCTACCTGGGCGCGTAGCGACGCAGGCGCAGTCGGGCCGGCTCGGGACGAATCGGGTCTGCCCGAGTCAACTCGGGTCGGCTCGGGCGCTCTGCGGGCCAGCCGGCCCGCGTATCCCTGCCGGCCGATCAGGCGTTTTCGCCGCCCAGCCGCGCGCCTTCGCGCACGATGCCGCAACGCTTGTAGGCGCGCATCACCACGCCCACTTCGCTGGCCAGCACGCCGTCCAGCTCGCCCAGCCGGCGCGTGACCACATCCCACAGATGCAGGCTGTCGCGGCACAGCACGTGCCAGAACAATTGCGACGCACCGCTGGTGCCGAACAGGCACCGCGTGTTCGGATCCAGCGCCAAGTGCGCGGCCAGCGCATCGACCGCCTGCGGCCGCACCTGCACCGAAATCACCGCCTCGACCGGAAAGCCCACCAGGGCAGGCTCGACCTCGACCCGGAAGCTCAACGCGCGCCGGTCCACCAGGTGTTGCAGCAGGCGATGCGTGGTGGGCTCGCTGACGTCGGCGTGCCCGGCCAGTTCCGCCAGGCTGGCGCGACCGTCGCGCATCAGATGAGCGACGATGCGTTGCTCGGCGTCCGTCAGTGCCGCCGGCGGCGCCAACGACGGCTCCTGCGCGTCCTGAGGCGCCCCGGCATCGGCCTGGATGCGCCATTGGCCCGCCCGGCGGAACGGCCGCAGCACCAGCCGGGCTTCGACGTGCTCGACGCCGTCGATCGACGGCAGGACGCGCGTCACCACGTCGGGCATGTCCGCCGCGTCTTCCAGCGTCAATTCCGCCATCAGGTCCGCGGTGCCGGCCAGCGTCACCACCAACTGGGTGATGCCCAGCTGCGCCAGCGCCTCGGCCACGTCCGGCACGCGGCCCGACCGGCAGCGCACCCAGGCATGCAGCACCACGCCGCGCCCGGTGGCCAGCGGGTCGGCCTCGGCGATGACGCGCAGGGCGTCGGCGTCCATCAGCCGCTTGATGCGTCGCGCCACGGTGCGCTCGGCGATGCCGGTGGCCGCGCCCAGTTCGCGCCAGGACGCCCGCGGGTCCGCCTGCAAGGCGATCAGGCAGGCCAGATCGGTGTCATCGAGCGCCGGCATTAGGGACTTACCCTTACTTGACGTGACCATATTCATTAATCTAACGTTCGCGCATTGATAAAAACACAAAATTAAACGGTCAAATTGACCAAAAATAAATACCCGAGGACCTTATGAGCACCCCATCCGCAACCCTGCGCGCCACGCAGGGGGCAAGCGCCGCGCCCGTATCGCGGGCCCGCACGATTCTGGCCGGTAGTGTAGGCAATGCCGTCGAATGGTTCGATTGGACCATCTATGCGTCGTTCGCCATCTTCTTTTCCAGCCAGTTCTTCCCTGAAGGCAATGAAACCGCCGCCCTGCTGTACACGTTCGGCATCTTCGCCGTCGGTTTCTTCATGCGTCCGGTGGGCGGCTGGGTGCTGGGCATCTTCTCCGACCGTTACGGCCGCAAGGCCGCGCTGGGCCTGACCATCCTGATGATGGCAGGCGGTTCGCTCATCATCGCCGTCACCCCCACCTACGCCGCCATCGGCCTGGCCGCCCCGCTGCTCCTGACAGCCGCGCGCCTGCTGCAAGGCCTGTCGCTGGGCGGAGAGTATGCCTCGGCCACGACCTTTCTGGCGGAAATGGCGCCGCCCGAAAAGCGCGGTTTCTATTCCAGCTTCGTCTTCTTCAGTGCCGCCGTCGGCATCCTGGCCGCCTCGGCCGTGGGCTGGATCCTGACGTCGACGCTGACCCGCGCTGACATGGCCGCCTGGGGCTGGCGCATTCCGTTCGCCCTGGGCGCGCTGGGGGGCCTGGCCGGCATGTGGATCCGCCGTTCGATTCCCGAAACCGAAGCGTTCTCGCACGCCAAGAAAGCCGGTGTCGAAAAGCAGCCGCTGCGCACCCTGCTGCGTGACCACCCGCGCGAAGTGCTGCGCATTGTCGGCTTCTCCATCCTGACGACCTTCGCGTTCTATATCTTCGTGGCCTACGTGCCTACCTACGCCATCCGCCAGGTCAAGGCCGACCCGCAGGTCGCGTTCGCCGCCAACACCATCGCGCTGATCGTGTTCATGCTGGTACAGCCGCTGTTCGGCATGCTGTCCGACCGCATCGGCCGCAAGCCGCAGCTGATCTTCTTTGCCGCCGGCTACCTGATCTTCTTCTACCCGCTGATGAGCACGCTGGGCCCGTCGTTCGGCTCGATCCTGGCCGTGGAACTGTTCGGCCTGGTGCTGTATGCCATGTACACGTCGATCGCCCCGGCCATCATGTCCGAGCAGTTTCCGACCAGCGTGCGGGCGGTCGGCATCGGCGCGCCGTACAACCTGGTCGTCGCGCTGCTGGGCGGCACCACGCCCTACCTGCTGACCTGGCTGCAAAGCAAGGGCATGGAACGCTGGTTCTTCTATTACGTGCTGGCGGGCGCCGTCATCACGCTGATCACCTTCATCCGCATGCCTGAAACCCGGGGCCAATCGCTGAAGTAACGCGCCTCTTGCAGCGTCCCATGCCCCGCTTTCCGGCCCCGACGGGCCGGAAGGCTTTTTCATTTCCGTGAGAGCCATGCCAGACCAAGACACCGCCCTGCATTTCCGAGAAGCCCGCGAACTCGCCCGTGCCATCCGCGATGGCGAACTGACGTCGCGGCAGGTCACCACCCACTTCCTGGACCGCATCGAACGCGCGCCGCAACTCGCCGCCTACAGCGAAGTCACCGCCGAACGCGCGCTGGCCCAGGCCGACGCCGCCGATCGCCTGCAAGCCGCGGGCATCTCGATGGGCCCCCTGCACGGCGTGCCGGTGGCGGTGAAAGACAGCGTGCAGTGGGCCGGCACCACGATCAGCGGGGGGTCACAGACCCGCCGGGGCGTGGTCAGCGACGAGACATCCGCCGCCGCCCACGGGCTGGCCGCGCAGGGCATGCCCATCCTGGGCAAGACCCGCATGACCGAATTCGCGTTCGGCCTGTCCGGCCAGAACCCCACGCAAGGCACCGCCCGCAACCCCTGGGACGCCCGCGAAGCGCGCGCACCGGGCGGTTCATCCAGCGGCGCCGGCGTGGCCGTGGGCGCCGGCCTGGCGCCGTTGGCGCTGGGCGGCGACACGGGCGGTTCGGTGCGCGCCCCCGCGGCGCTCAATGGCGTGGTCGGCTACAAGCCGTCTTCGGGCGTCATCAGCCGCGCCGGCTGTCTGCCGTTGTCCGACACCCTGGATGTGCTGGGCCCCATCGCCCGCAGCGTGGCGGACGCACGCCTGATGACGCAGTTGCTGGCCGGCCCGGACATCGATGATGCCGTGACGCTTGCGCTACCGCCCGACTGCATCACGGCCCTGCGCCGCCCCGCCGCGCGTCGGCGTGCGTCGGTAGCGGTATTGGCCCCGCAAGCCTGGCCGGCCCCGCTGACCGACGAGGGCCTGCGCATCTGGCACGAGGCCCAGGAGCGCCTGGACCAAGCCGGCTGCACGCCCGAAGCCTGGCATCCGCCCGCCGCACTGTCGTTTGCCCGCATGGCGGACGACAACTCGCTGGTGCTCGCCTACGAGGCCTATCGCTACTACGGTGCGCTGGCCGAAGACCCCGCCCAGCCCCTGTGGGACGTGGTGCGCGCCCGCATCGCCGCCGGTGGCCGCATCACCCAGGCCGACTACGAAGCGGCCCTGCAACGCCGCCAGGCCGACATGGCCGCGTTCGCCACTGCCATGCAGGGGCTGGACGCCCTGCTGATGCCCGCCTGCGATCAGGCCGCGCAACCGCTGGATGCGGCCGACGTGCGCCACACGGGCCTGGGCAAACTGTTGCGCCCCGCCAACTTCCTGGGCGCCGCGGCCATCGCCCTGCCGGCCGGCTTCGACGCCGACGGCATGCCGCTGGCCGTGCAGTTGCTGGCCCCCGCGGGCAGCGATGCGGCCATGCTGGACTGCGCCGAGGCGATCGAACGGGTGCTGGCGCCCGTGCCCCGCCCCCCCGACCTCTCAGCGTGGGGGCTGTAGCCTCAACTGCCGTCCAAAAAAGAAAAACGCCCCTGCACAACTCATGCAGGGGCGTTTTTGCTGGAAGCGGGCGGCTTACAGCGCCTTCTTCAGTTCCTGGACCTTGTCCGTGGCTTCCCACGAGAATTCCGGCTCGGAACGGCCAAAGTGGCCATAGGCGGCGGTCTTGGTGTAGATCGGGCGCAGCAGGTCGAGCATGTTCACGATGCCCTTCGGACGCAGGTCGAAGTGCTCGCGCACCAGCTTGGCGATCTGGTCGTCGGGAATGACGCCGGTGCCTTCGGTGTAGACGGTGATGTTGATGGGCTCGGCCACGCCGATGGCGTAGCTGACCTGCACCTGGCACTGGCGCGCCAGGCCGGCGGCCACGATGTTCTTGGCCACATAGCGGGCGGCGTAGGCGGCCGAGCGGTCGACCTTGGACGGATCCTTGCCCGAGAACGCGCCGCCGCCGTGCGGGCATGCGCCGCCGTAGGTGTCGACGATGATCTTGCGGCCGGTCAGGCCGCAATCGCCTTGCGGGCCGCCGATGACGAAGCGGCCGGTCGGGTTGACCAGGAACTTGGTCTGGGGCGTGATCAGGCCTTCGGGGAAGCTGGGCTTGATGATGTCTTCGATGACGGCTTCGCGGATGGTTTCCTGCGTGACGTCGGGCGCGTGCTGGGTCGACAGCACCACGGTGTCGACTTCAGCCGGGCGGCCGTCGATGTAGCGGAAGGTCACTTGCGACTTGGCATCCGGGCGCAGCCACGGCAGGCGGCCGTCCTTGCGCAGTTCGCTCTGGCGCTGCACCAGGCGGTGCGCGTACCAAATCGGAGCCGGCATCAGGTCGGGGGTTTCGTCGCAGGCATAGCCGAACATCAGGCCTTGGTCGCCCGCGCCCTGGTTCAGGTAGTCTTCCGAGCTGCGGTCCACGCCCTGGGCGATGTCCGGCGACTGCTTGTCGTAGGCGACCAGCACCGCGCAACCCTTGTAGTCGATGCCGTATTCGGTGTTGTCGTAGCCGATGCGGCGGATCGTGTCGCGCGCGACCTGGATGTAGTCGACGTTGGCGGTGGTGGTGATTTCACCGGCCAGCACGACCAGACCCGTGTTGCACAGGGTTTCGGCGGCAACGCGGGCGTTGGGGTCCTGCGTGAAGATGGCGTCCAGAATCGCGTCGGAAATCTGGTCGGCTACCTTGTCGGGGTGCCCTTCGGAAACGGATTCGGAAGTGAAGAGAAAGTCGTTATTGGCCACAGATGCGTCCTTGGGTGTCCGGCAGGGCCGGAACATAGGTTCACGAGGCGCGTAGCACCCCGGACGGCATTGAAATACGCTGATCTGGGCGCGACGCTTTAGCGGATTTGGCATGAGACGCGCAACGCGCTATCCCCCTACCGTCGCCCCGCAAGTTGTCGGTTAACTCGGCGACCAGCCGATTTTAAGCGAAAATGCCGTACTTATGCTTGTGCCACCGTTGGGGTCTTTCTCCCGAGCACCGGCATCACCATGCCCGATCTCAGCCATTTGCCGCATGCTGCTAGCCCTGTTTCGCCTGTTTGCTTCCCTGCCCCTGCCCGTCGCGCACGCGCTGGGGCGCCTGCTCGGCCGCGTGGCCTATGCGTTCCCGGGCAAGTACCGGCGCCGCCTGCAGGCCAATGCTGCGCAGGCCGGCTACCCCGGCGCGGCATTTGCCCGCCAGGCGGCGGGCGAAGCCGGCGCCATGATCCTCGAAATGCCCCGGGTGTGGTTCCGCAATGAGCAAAGCCTGGCCCAGGTGGTGTCGGACGACAACGCCGTGGTGGACGCCGCCCGCGCCGAAAACCGCGGCATCCTGTTCCTGACCCCGCACCTGGGCTGCTTCGAGATCACCGCCCGCTACCTGGCCCGCCAGATGCCCATGACCGTGATGTTCCGCCCGCCGCGCAAGGACATCCTTGCGCCGCTGCTGGAAACCGCGCGCAATGGCTCGGCGGTCAATGCCGTACCGGCCACCCTGCAAGGCGTGCGCGAATTCGTGCGCGCCCTGCGCCGCGGCGAATCGGTCGGCATGCTGCCCGACCAGGCCCCCGGCGTCGGCGACGGCGTCTGGGCCCCGTTCTTCGGACGCATGGCCTACACGATGACCCTGCCGGGCAAGCTGGCCGGCCAGACCGGCGTGCCGATCATCCTGACCGCCGGCGAACGCCTGCCCGGCGGCCGCGGCTGGCGCATCCATTACGTCCGTGTGCCGGAACCCCTGCCCGCCGACCCGCAGGCCCAGGCCGCGCTGCTGAACGCCGCCATGGAAACGCTGATCCGCCGCTGCCCGCGACAATACCTCTGGAGCTACAACCGCTATAAGACCCCGCGCGGCGCACCGCCCGCGCCCGCCGACGGCGCTGCGGCCGAACCCGGCTGACGCCCGGTCCGCGCCCCTGCTCCGCCCTGGTCTTATGCCCCTAATTTGCCCATGAACGAATCAAAAACGCGCACGCTGGTTTCCCTGCTGAAATGGTTTGGCCGCATGCGGCCCGCCACGCGGCAACGCATCGGCGCCACGCTCGGCTGGCTGGCCATGCGCCTGGCCAAATCGCGCACCCGCATCGTGCGCCGCAACCTCGAACTGTGCTTTCCCGACCAGCCCGAGGCCGTCCGCGAACGCTGGGTACGCGAACATTTCCGCGCCCTGGCGCAATCCATCGTCGACCGCGGCGTGCTCTGGTACGGCACGCCCGAGGCCATCAAGGACATGGTCACGCAGAGCGGCGCCGAGCGCATCAACGAACTCACCGCCCAGGGCCGCAGCGTCATCCTGCTGGCGCCGCACTTCATCGGCCTGGATGCCGCCGCCACCCGGCTCACCATGGAAGTGCCCAGCGCGGCCACCATGTACACCCCGCAAAGCGACCCGCACATCGATGCGGTCGTGGCTGCCGGCCGGGCCCGCTTCAACGAGGTCTTCCTGGTCAGCCGCAAGGACGGCGTGCGCGAGCTGATCCGCCACCTGCGCGCCCCGCGCCCGGTGTACTACCTGCCCGACATGGACTTCGGCCGCCAGGGCGCCGTGTTCGCGCCGTTCTTCGGCGTGCAAGCCGCCACCTTGCTGGCCACCGCTCAACTGGCCAAGAAATGGGACGCCGCCGTGCTGCCCATCCTGGATTTCTGGAATCCCGAAACCGGGCGTTACCACGCCGAAGTCCTGCCCCCGCTGGAAAACTTCCCGGGTGAGGACTCGCTCGAGGAAGCCACCGCCCGCCTGAACCGCGAACTCGAGGCCTGGGTGCGCCGCTGCCCCAGCCAGTACTACTGGGTCCACCGCCGCTTCAAGACCCGGCCACCCGGCGAAGCCAAGATCTACTAGTCGGCGGGCGACCCCGCGGCGGAACGCCGCAAGCCGCCAGGCCGCCTGCACGCAACATTGCCCGCCGACGCCACGGCGCTGGCGGTTTCCCGCGCCAGAATGGGCGATAATCCCCTCATGAACTGGAACTTCACCAAAATGCATGGCGCGGGCAACGACTTCGTCGTGCTCGACGGCGTTCGCCAAGTCATCGACATGACGCCCGAACGCGCCCGCGCGCTGGGCGACCGGCACTTCGGCATCGGCGCCGACCAGATCCTGCTGGTCGAACGCGCCACCCGACCCGACGCCGATTTCCGCTACCGCATCTTCAATTCCGACGGCAGCGAAGTCGAACACTGCGGCAATGGCGCGCGCTGCTTCGTGCGCTTCGTGCACGAACAAGGCCTGTCCGATCGCAACCCGCTGCGCGCCGAGATCGCCACCGGTATCCTGGTCCTGGACGAAGGCGACGACGAACAGGTCACTGTCGACATGGGCAGCACCCGCTTCGATCCGGCCGACCTGCCTTTTGATACCACCGGCCTGGCCTCGCGTGCCGAAGGCCAGGACACCCTCTGGGAATTGCCGCTGGACACGCCCGCGGGCCTGCCGCGCAGCGTCAGCCTGTCCGCCGTGGCCATTTCCAATCCGCACGCGGTGCAGGTGGTCGACAACGTCGACACCGCCCCCGTCGCCATCGTCGGCCCCCTGGTCGAGACCCACCCGCGCTTTGCGCGCCGGGTCAACGCCGGCTTCATGCAGATCGTCGATCGCCACAACATCCGGCTGCGCGTGCACGAACGCGGCGCCGGCGAAACCCTGGCCTGCGGCACCGGCGCCTGCGCCGCCGTCGCGGCCGGCATCCGCCGCGGCCTGCTCGACTCCCCCGTGCGCGTGCAAACGCGCGGCGGCGTGCTGACCATCGCCTGGACGGACGGCCAGTTGCGCATGACCGGCCCGGCCGAATCCGTCTTCACGGGGCAGGTCGACATCGACAAGCTCGTCTTCTCCATGGCGCTGAACCGATAACCCATGACCGATACTGCTTTCACCGCCCAGGACATCGCCACCTTCCTGCAGGAACACCCCGGCTTCTTCGACCAGCACGCCGACGTCTTCGCGACCCTGCAAGTGCCGCATCCGCATGGTTCGCGCGCCATCTCGCTGGGCGAACGCCAGATCCTCACGCTGCGCGAACGCAACCGCGAACTCGAATGGCGCCTGAATGAACTGGTGCGCAATGCCACCGCCAATGAAACCATCGGCGGCCATGTCGCTAAATGGTGCTGCCGCCTGCTGTCGGAAAACGATCCTCAGCTCGTGCCCGGCGAAATCGCTCTGGGCCTGGCCGAGCAGTTCGACATCAACCATGTCGCGCTGCGCCTGTGGAACCTGCCCGAGCTGCCCGAAACCGGCTACGGCGAACCCGTCACGCAAGACGTGCGCACGTTCGCCGACAGCCTGAAAACGCCCTATTGCGGCACCGACACCGCCTTCGAAGCCGCCGGCTGGCTCAACGCCAAGCCCAAGTCCCTGGCACTGGTGCCGCTGCGCCTGGAAGCCGACGGCGCCAGCGTCGGCCTTCTGGTGCTGGGCTCGGACGACGCCGAACGCTTCACGCCCGACATGGGCACCGCGTTCCTCGAATCCATCGGCCAACTGGCCTCGGCCGCGCTGCACCGGCTGAACCCGGCCGCCCCCAAGGCCTGACCCCATGACGGCGGGGGCTCCCATGCAGGCACCGCAAGCACCGGACGCCCCCCTGCCCGACCCGATGGCCGCCTGGCTGCGCCATCTGGAAGCCAACCGCCGCTATTCCCCGCACACGCTCGCAGGCTACCGGCGCGAACTGCATTTCCTGCGCGACCTGGCCGAACGCGCCAAGCTGCCGCTGGACACCCTGGGCAACGGTCATATCCGCCAGTTCGTGGCGCGGCTGCACGCGCAGGGCCGCGGCCCGCGCAGCCTGGCGCGCACGTTGGCGGCATGGCGTGGCTTCTATCAGTGGTGGGCGCCGGTCGTCGGCCTGGCCGGCAATCCCGTCGCCGGCGTACGCGCCCCCAAGGCGCCGCGCGGCCTGCCCAAGGCCCTGTCTGTCGAGCAGACCCAAGCGCTGCTCGATCGCCCACAGGCGCAGGTCGCCACCGAGCCGGCCGCCTTGCGCGACCAGGCTATGTTCGAATTGCTGTATTCCAGCGGGCTGCGCCTGTCTGAACTGGTGGGGCTGGACCTGCGCTACGAACGCACGGCCCACTATGAATCGCGCGGCTGGCTCAACCTGGACGATGCCGAAGTCATCGTGCTGGGCAAAGGCGGCAAGCGCCGTTCGGCGCCGATAGGCCAGGCGGCCCTGGCCGCATTGCGCCGCTGGATCGAAGTCCGCCCCCAGTTGGCCCCGCCCGCCGCGCAACCCGAAGATGCGGCTGCGCTGTTCCTGGGCGCGCGCGGACGACGCATCTCGCCGCGCGTGGTGCAGCTGCAACTGGCGCAGATCGCCCAAGCCGCCGGCCTGCCCACCCATGTGCATCCGCACGTGCTGCGCCACAGCTTCGCCAGCCACGTGCTGCAGTCGGCCCAGGACCTGCGCGCCGTGCAGGAAATGCTGGGCCACGCCAACATTTCCACCACCCAGATCTACACCCGGCTCGACTTCCAGCACCTGGCCCGCGCCTACGACCAGGCGCATCCGCGCGCCGGCCGCAAATCCTGACGCTGGCCGTTCAGCCGCCGCCGGCCAGCATCCCGCCCAAAAGCAGCACACCCAACGCCAAGACGGCCAGTGCGGCCAAGGCCTCTACGCCATAGCGTAGCCGCGCCGCGCCCACGCTGGACAGCCTGCCGCCCAGGGCCGTCGCCGCACCGCCCGCAGCCACCGCCAGGCAAGCCAGCGCCGCGACCGTCAGGCCCGTACCCAGCCCCATCGCCAACGCCGACGCCACGCCCGCCAGGAAAAATCCCTGCGACAACGCAAACACCAGCACGATCAACGCGCCGCTGCACGGCCGCAACCCCACCGCCAGGATCGCCGACCAGGCGCGACGCCAATTCAGCGGCCCGGCCACCTGCTCCGGCGGCGGGACATGGGCGTGGCCGCAACCGCAATCGTCGTGATGATGATGGGCATGGTCGTGCGCGGCGTCGTGCAACGCGCTCGGCAACGCGGCTGCGGCAGGGCCTTGCCGCACAGGCGCCGCCTGCACCGAGATGGCCCGCAACGCCGCAGCCCCCTTCAAGGCTTGGCCCGTCCCGGCTACCGCAGACGGCCTTGGCCCATCAACGCCACGGTGGGTCGGCTGCGCCGCAGCAGGCCGCCGGCGCAGCAATGGCCGCAGCGCCTTGACCCACACCAGCCAAGCGCCCAACAGCGTCACCAACGCGTACGACGCCAGCTCCAGCCAGCGGGTCGCCTGATTCATGGTCGCTGCCGTGGCGTTGAACACCAGCGCCAACACCGCCACCATCGCAATCGCCACCAACGCCTGCACCAACGACGACGCCAGCGCCAGCAAGGCGCCGTTACGCGCGGTCTGCCGGTTGGCCAGCACATAAGAAGAGATGACGGCCTTGCCGTGCCCCGGTCCCAGCGCGTGAAACACGCCGTAGGCGAACGACAGGCCGATCAGCATCCAGGCCGCGCCGCCGTCGGCCTGCCAGGCCCGCACCGCCGCCGTCAGCTGGCGATAGAAATGGCTTTGCCATACCGACACCTGGCCGAAAAAAATCGCCAGCCAACCCGGTCCGCCCAACCCTGCGCCGCTTTCCGGCACGCCGAACGGATGCGCGCCTTGCGCGTCCGCCATCCCCGTCCAGGCCATGGCGGCCAGCGCCAGCAACCACGCGAAGGCGGCTGCAGCCGGACGGCACGCCGTCAGGCGCATTGCACCTCGATGCGGTGCGTCAGCCCCTTGGTGATGGCGAAAAGCTCTTCCGGCAACGCGTCCGGATCGGCCGGGATCGCGGCCAGCTGCTGCATGGTGTTCCAATCCAGTTCCTTCGGCTTGCGGTAGGCCGGCTTGCAGGCTGCCGCGCCGGGACCACCCAGCGTGACAGCGCCCTTTTCATCAAAGGCGTAGGCCACGAAATAGGTGGGGTCGTAGATGTCCACCTGGGCGCCCGCAGCATCCAGCGCGGCGGGTTCGGCCAACGGCAACGTGAACGCCAGCGCCAAACGGCCCGTCTTGGGGTTCCACGTCACGCGGGCGTCTCGCGGCGCGGCAAACGCCATGGTCTTGCCCGCCACCGTGACCCGCGTGAAATAGTGCGAGACCGGCTCGCCCAGCGCCTTCATCCAGTCTTGCGCCATGCCCTTCAAGGTGTCGTCGGCAAGCGTGCCACCCTTGCCCTTCTTGAGGCCTTGCGTGGCGTAGGCGCCGAACATCTCGTCGAACAGCCAGACCTGCCGCACGGCGGTGATCCGGTGCTGCTCGTCCAGGTCGACCACCGCGCGGGCGTCGATCCACATGTGCGGGTGCGCACTGGCGGCGCTGGCCGCCAGCGCGCCCGTCACGGCGATCAGGGCTGCAAGGCCGCGGCGAGCTGACGTACGTTCCATTCAAACATTTCCAGGTAGGTGGCGCCGGGTTGTCCAGGCTTGGACAGCGCATCGGAATAAAGCGTACCACCCACCTTGGCGCCGGTTTCGCGTGCGATTTGCTGCACCAGGCGCGGACTGGTGATGTTCTCGACGAACACCGCCGGCACCTTCTCGCGCTTGACCTGTTCGATGATGCGCGCCACGTCGCCCGCCGCCGGCTCGGCGGCGGTGGACACGCCCACCGCCGAAATGAACTGCACCCCGTAGGCATCACCAAAATAGCCGAACGCATCGTGCGAGGTCACCACCTTGCGGCGTTCCGCGGGAATCGCCGCGAAGGTCTTGCGCACCGACGCGTCGGCGGCCTGGATGCGGGCGATGTAGGCGTCGGCGCGCTTGCGGTAGGCGTCGGCATGAGCCGGGTCCGCGGCGGCCAGGCCGTCGGCGACGTTGCGCGCGTAGATCGCGCCGTTGGCCAGGTTCTGCCAGGCGTGCGGGTCGTTGTCGCCATGACTGTGGCCGTGGTCCGCTTCGCCATGGGCGTGGGCGGGCGCGTGGTCATGATCGTGGTCCTTGTCGTCGTGATCGTGGCCGTGGCCGGCGAACTTGCGCGCGGCAACGCCCTTGGACGCCACCACCGTCTGGCCCGAGAAACCGGATGCCTTGACCAACCTGGGCAACCAGGCCTCGAAGTCCAGCCCGTTCACGAACAGCACTTTGGCGGCGGCCAGCTTCTTGGCGTCCGCGGGGGTGGGCTCGTATTCATGGGCGTCGCCGTCCGGTCCCACCAGGGTCGTGAGTTGCACGTCATCGCCGCCGACTTCGCGCACGATGTCGCCCAGGATGGAAAAGCTGGCCACGGCCTGCAACGGCTGGGCGGCATGCGCCATGCCGAAGGTCGCGGACAGCCACAAGCCGGCGGCAGCCAGCAAGGCACGGCGGCGCGACAGCGCCAGCGATAGGGAAGTCATAGCGAATCTCCTTGAAGGATCAGGCCCTGCGCGGTCTGCGCGGCGCCCGCAGCAGCCCGCCCTGCGGGCCGCAAACGATGGAAAACAGGTAGCAGACGCCGGCCGCCAGGATGATGGCGGGCGAGGCCGGCACATTGAAGTGATACGAGACCAACAGGCCGGCCACCGATGCGGCCACGCCGATGCCGGCGGCCATGGGAATCTGGCCGGCCGCCGAGCGCAGCCAGAAGCGGGCCGCAGCGGCCGGCAGCATCATGATGCCGACCACCATCAAGGTGCCCAGCACCTGGAAGCCCGCCACCAGGTTCACCACCACCAGCACCAGGAAGCCCATGTGCACCCAGCCGCCGCGTCCGCCGCTGGCACGCAGGAAGCCCGGATCCAGGCATTCGGCCACCAGCATCCGGTACAGCGCCGCCAGAACCACCAGCGTGACGCTGGCCGTGGCCGTCACCAGCAGCAGCGCCGCGTCATCCAGACCCAGCACCGTGCCGAACAGCACGTGCAGCAGATCCATGTTGGAGCCGCGCAGCGACACCAGCAGCACCCCCAGGCCCAGCGAGATCAAATAGAAAGCGGCGAAGCTGGCGTCTTCGCGCAGCGGCGTCAGCCGCGCCACCAGTCCGGCCAGCAAGGCCACGGCCAGGCCGGTCGCGACGCCGCCCAACATCATCGCGCCCAGCGACAGGCCGGACAGCAGGAAGCCCGCCGCCACGCCCGGCAAGATGGCGTGCGACATCGCGTCGCCCATCAGGCTCATGCGGCGCAAGACCAGGAACACCCCCAGCGGCGCCGCACCCAATGACAAGGCGCAGGCGCCGGCCAGTGCGCGGCGCATGAAACCGTAGTCAAGGAAAGGCGACACGACCCATTGCAGCGCGCTCATGCGAACGCTCCCGCGTGCCATTGGCGCGCCGTCTTCAGGTTCTCGTCGCACAGGGCTGATTCGGTATCACCCCAGGCCACCACCGAACCGGACAACAGCAGGCATTGCGGAAAATGACCGCGCACCATGTCCAGGTCATGCAGCACGGTGATGACGGTGCGCCCCTGGCCATGCAGGCCGCAGAGCAGCGCCATCAGGTCATCGGCGGTATGGCTGTCCACGGCCGCGAAGGGCTCGTCCAGCAGCAGCACCGGCGCATCCTGCACCAGCATCCGCGCGAACAGCGTGCGCTGCATCTGTCCGCCCGACAGCGTGTCCACCCCGCGTCCGGCCATGCCGGCCAGGCCTACGGTCTCCAGTGCGTGCAGGCAGCGGTCGATTTCCTCGGCCCCGTAGCGCCGCCAGGCGCCAACCCGGCGCCATGCACCCATCGCCACCAGATCCAGCACCGACACCGGAAACGAACGGTCCAGTTCGGCGGCCTGGGGCAGCCAGGCCAGTTCCGACCGACCGGCCCCGCCCACGGTGACGCTGCCCGACAACGGCCGCAGCACCCCCATGATGCCTTTGATCAGCGTCGACTTGCCGGCCCCGTTCGGCCCCACCACGGCAGTCATCGCGCCCGGCTCGAAGCGGCCCGACACGCCGCGCAACGCCGCATGCCCGTGCCAGCCGAAGGAAGCGTCCCGCAGCTCGATGGCGACCGGTGCCGCATTCATCGGGGCCACCAGTCCATGGCCCAGCCGGTCAGCGCCCACAGCGCGGCGGCCGCGGCCAGCGCATAGGCCATGCGACGCCAGGCAGAGGCCAGGAAGCTGGAACGGTGGGAGGAGCCCGGCCCTGGCGCGGCGCCGGGCCGCGGGGGCAAGAGCGAAAAGTGAGACATGGAAACGACAGGCTACGAAACAGATTTATTATGTTATATCATAACTAACAAGGCTTGAAAGGGCGCCTTTCGCCCGCATCAGAGTGTTTTCTGCTACCTTCCTGGCATCTCGCGCGCGTCGCGCGCGTCCCTAATTCAGATGAAGCCCGCCATGCCCGCTCCGCCCCGTTCCCCCCGCAGCGACACCGTAGGCGCCCAGCTCAGCGTCGCCGAGACGTTGTGCGAACAACGCGGCCGCCGCTTGACCCCCATCCGCCGCAAGGTCCTGGAACTGCTGCTGCGCCACGGCCGCAGCCTCAAGGCCTACGAACTGCTGGACGCCATGCGCGAAGTCCATCCCGGCGCGGCGCCCCCCACGGTGTACCGCGCCCTGGACTTCCTGATGGACGAAGGCCTGATCCACCGGCTGGACGCCGTCAACGCCTGGAGCGCCTGCCACGATGCCGGCGGCGCACCGCATGACCTGCTGGTGGTCTGTACCGGCTGCGGCGCGGTGGCCGAAGTCTCCGACCCCGCCATGAGCCGCCAACTGGCCGAACGCGTGGCCCAGACCGGCTACGCCCTGGCTACCCACGAAACCGAGATCCGGGCGCTGTGCCCCCAGTGCCAGCAGAAGCAGCCCGCCGACGCCGGCCACCACCACCATCACCACTGAGGCGCCGTGACGCGCCTGCCCCGCGGCAGGCGCGTACCCCTCGGCCCCGGCCGGCCGCCGGATCCGGACCTTGAAATCCCGAAATTTGCCCCAAAATAGGGATATCGCCCGATACTTGACGGCGTACAGCCGCGAACTGGGCGGCTACGGCCCCCGGGTTGGCCCGGGGTTTGCCCCCTGCCCCCGACTGTGCTGTAATCCTGCGTCCGGCCGCTCCAGGCGGCCCTCGCAGCCTGTGGCAGCGACTCTTCGCCGCCTTACTTCACGCAAGCAGCTTCGCCATGAACACCCCGCGCAGTTTGGACAAAATGGTTCCCGTCACCATCCTCACCGGCTTTCTCGGTGCGGGCAAGACCACCCTGCTCAAACGTATCCTGACCGAGTTCCACGGCCGCCGCGTTGCGGTCATCGAAAACGAGTTCGGACCGGAAAGCATCGACAACGACCTGCTGGTGCAAGACAGCGATGAAGAAATCATCGAACTGTCCAACGGCTGCGTCTGCTGCACGGTGCGCGGCGACCTGATGCGCACCCTGTCCGAGCTGCGCGCCAAGCGCGAAGCCGGCACCCTGAATTTCGAACGCGTCATCCTGGAAACCACCGGCATGGCCAACCCCGGCCCCGTGTGCCAGACGTTCTTCATGGACGACGACATCGCCGAGTACTACCGCCTGGACGCGGTGGTCACGGTGGTCGACGCCAAGCACGGCATGGTCACGCTGGACGAGCAGCCCGAAGCCCAGAAGCAAGTGGGCTTCGCGGACCGCATCCTGATTTCCAAGAAAGACCTGGTCAACGAAGTCGACTACGAAGCGCTGCGCAACCGCCTGGTGCACATGAACCCGCGCGCGCCCATCACCGCGGTCAACTTCGGCGACGCCGACCTGAAGTCCATCATCGACATCAGCGGCTTCAACCTGAACTCCATTCTCGACATCGACCCGGAATTCCTGGCCGATGAGCACCCCGACGCCGCCCACAGCCATGCCCACGGGCACGACCATGGGCACGATCACGGCCACGACCATGATCACGAAGGCGACTGCGGGGCGCATTGCAATCACGCGCATCATCACCACCACCACAAGCACGACGACGAAATCGGCGCGTTCGTGTTCCGTTCCAACAAGCCGTTCGATCCCGCGCGCCTTGAGGAATTCCTGGGCGGTGTGGTGCAGGTCTATGGTCCCGACCTGCTGCGCTACAAGGGCATCCTGTACATGAAGGGCATCAACCGCCGCATGTTGTTCCAGGGTGTGCACATGATGATGGGCGCCGAACCCGGCAAACCGTGGACCGCGGCCGAAAAACCGTCCACCAAGATGGTCTTCATCGGACGCAAGCTGCCCCAGGAGATTTTCACCCGGGGCTTGGAGCAGTGCCTGGCGGGGTGATCCCCTTTTTGGATACGTGACTCGATGCGACGAAGGCAGTACTGTGAGGTACGGATAGCGTAGGCAGCAAGCACACGGACCGGGAAGAACCGCCCGCGCCAGGATCGATTCATAGTGGAGTGTTTTCATGGCTACCAAGGCAGCAACCAAAAAATCAAGCAAGTCGACGAGCGATACGGCGATTGATCTGCCCAGCGAGAAGGAATTGCTGGCCATGCCCGAGTCCGACTATATGAACGAACGCCAGCTGGCATTCTTCAAGGAACGGCTCAAACAACTCGAACAGGACATCCTGGCCAACGCCGGCGAAACCACCGAGCACCTGCGCGAAACGCAGTTCGTGCCCGATCCCGCCGACCGCGCCACCATCGAGGAAGAACACGCCCTTGAGCTGCGTACGCGCGACCGCGAACGCAAGCTGCTGAAAAAGGTGCAACAGTCCATCGCCCGCATCGACAGCGGCGAATACGGCTGGTGTGAAGAAACGGGCGAACCCATCGGCGTTCCGCGCCTGTTGGCCCGCCCCACTGCCACGCTGTCGCTCGAAGCTCAAGAGCGCCGCGAAATGCGCCAGAAGCTATACGGCGACTGATCCGTCCCGTTTTCCGGCTTCACCCTGAAAGGCTATGCTGCCCCCAGCATGGCCTTTTTTATTGGCGCCCCGGAAAGCCTTGATTTCCCTTGGATCGCCCCCAGCTAGTCGTTTCAACGGAAGGAACGCATGGAACAATTTCACGCCACCACCATCGTGTGCGTGCGTCGCGGCAACCGCGTCGCACTGGGCGGCGATGGCCAGGTCACCCTGGGCAACATCGTCATCAAAGGCACGGCGCGCAAGATCCGCCGCCTGTACCACGACAAGATTCTGGCCGGTTTCGCCGGCGCCACCGCCGATGCGTTCACGCTGCAGGAACGCTTCGAGGCCAAGCTCGAAAAACACCAGGGCAACCTGATGCGCGCCGCGGTCGAACTCACCCGCGACTGGCGTACCGACCGCGTCCTGCGCCGACTCGAAGCCATGCTGATCGTGGCCGACGCCGAACACACGCTGGTGCTCACCGGAAACGGCGACGTCCTCGAACCCGAACACGGCCTGGCCGCCATCGGCTCCGGCGGCGCCTACGCCCAGTCGGCCGCGCTGGCCCTGCTGCGCAACACGGAACTGCCGCCCGAGACCATCGTCAAACAGTCTCTCGAGATCGCTGGCGACCTCTGCATCTACACCAACCAGAACCACGTCATCGAAACGCTGGGCGACTGACGCCCGCCGCGCGGCGCAGCTTCCTGCGCCGCGGCGCGCGTCCCCCAGCCAGCCCTCGCTTTCCAAGGATTCGCCCTCATGTCCGCATCCAACATGACGCCCGGAGAGATCGTCTCCGAACTCGACAAATACATCGTCGGCCAGAATCGCGCCAAGCGCGCCGTGGCGGTGGCCCTGCGCAACCGCTGGCGCCGCCAGCAGGTCGCCGAGCCCCTGCGCCACGAAATCCACCCCAAGAACATCCTCATGATCGGCCCCACCGGCGTGGGCAAGACCGAGATCGCCCGCCGCCTGGCCAAGCTGGCCAACGCGCCGTTCATCAAGATCGAAGCCACCAAGTTCACCGAAGTGGGCTACGTCGGCCGCGACGTCGACACCATCATCCGCGACCTGACCGAATACTCGATCAAGCAGACGCGCGAACTGGAAATGCGCCGCGTGCGCACCCAGGCTGAAGACGCCGCCGAAGACCGCATCCTCGACGCCCTGGTTCCGCCCCCGCGCGGCGCCTCCGGCGAACCCGAACGCGGCGAAGACAACAGCGCCCGCCAGACTTTCCGCAAGCGCCTGCGCGAGGGCAAGATCGACGACCTCGAAATCGAGATCGAAGTCGCCCAAGCCGCGCCGCAGATGGACGTCATGACGCCCCCCGGCATGGAAGAAATGGCCGAGCAGCTGCGCGGCATGTTCGCTGGCATGGCCCGCGACAAGAAGAAGTCCAAGAAAATGAAGGTGCGCGAAGCCTTCAAGCTCATCGTCGACGAAGAAGCCGCCAAGCGCGTCAACGAAGAAGACCTGCGCACCGCCGCCATCAACAACGTCGAGCAGAACGGCATCGTCTTCCTGGACGAAATCGACAAGATCGCGGCCCGCCAGGAAAGCGGCGGCGCCGACGTCTCGCGCCAGGGCGTGCAGCGCGACCTGCTGCCGCTGGTCGAAGGCACCACTGTCAACACGCGCTACGGCATGGTCCGCACCGACCACATCCTGTTCATCGCGTCGGGCGCCTTCCACCTGGCCCGTCCGTCGGACCTGATCCCTGAACTGCAGGGCCGTTTCCCGATCCGCGTCGAGCTCGAATCCCTGACCGCCGAAGACTTCGTGCGCATCCTGTCCGACACCGATGCCTCGTTGACCAAGCAGTACACGGCGCTGATGGCCACCGAAGACGTGCAGCTGGAATTCACCGACGAAGGCGTGCGCCGCCTGGCCGAGCTGGCATACGACGTCAACGAAACCACCGAGAACATCGGCGCCCGCCGCCTGTACACGGTGATGGAAAAGCTGCTCGACGAACTGTCGTTCGACGCCACCTCCAGCAGCGACAAGACGGTCAAGATCGACGCCGCCTACGTCAATGCGCAACTGGCCGAAGCCGCCAGCAGCCAGGATCTGGCCCGCTACGTGCTGTAAGCACTGCCACGGTCGCCAACAAAAAGGCCCGCCGCAAGCGATTGCGGCGGGCCTTTCCCTATTGTTGAAACGGTGCAGGCGTATGCGGCCCAACGGCTGCACAGCGCCACTTAGTTGGTGATAGCGGTCACCACGTACTTGCCGTCCTTGCGTTCGGCCGTGAAGCGCACCTTGTCGCCCGCCTTGATCTTGGCCAGCAGCGCGGGATCAGCGTCGTACACCAGTGTCATTGCCGGCAGGTCCAGCGCCTTGATGGCGTCGTGCTTGATGGTGACCTTGCCCGCAGCCGGGTCCACGCGCCGCACCTCGCCACTGGCGTCGGCCTGCTGGGCGAACGCCAGCGGCGTGGCCAGCGACACGACGGCCATCGCGGTGGCGACGGCCATGGGCATTGCGTATTTACGGTTGAAAGCCATGCTTTATCCTCCGATTACAGCGAGATTCCGGGACCGGATCGACCGTACCTCGCCACGTGCATAGTGCTAGGATACCGCCCCGACGCAACAGTTCCATCCGAATTGCGCAACAATTCTGACGATAGATTGCGATCGTGCGCTTACGCACGCCGTGTGCTTACCAGCCGACGCATTCTCCACACGACTCGTCACCGACTTCAGGACGTTCCCATGGCCAACCGCTTATCAGTCATTGCTACCCGTACCGGCGACGACGGCACCACGGGTCTTGGAGATGGCAGCCGCGTTTCCAAGGATGCACCACGCATTGCCGCGCTTGGCGATGTGGATGAATTGAACAGCGCCATCGGCGTTGTACTCACGCACACGCTGCCTCCCGAGGTCTCGAAGGATCTGCTGACGGTGCAACATGATCTGTTCGACATGGGTGCAGAGCTCTGCATCCCGGGCCATACGGCCCTCGATGACGGACAGGTCGCCCACCTGGACGCCAGGCTGGCGCACTACAACTCGGCCTTGGCCCCTCTGCGGGAATTCGTATTGCCCGGTGGTTCCGCCCCTGCCGCGCACGCGCACATGGCTCGCGCGATTTGCCGGCGCGCCGAGCGCGCGGTTGTCGCCCTGGCGCACATGGACCCCGTCAATCCCCCTGTGCGCCAATATCTGAATCGCCTTGCCGACTTGCTGTTCATCGTCGCGCGCTATCTGAATCAGCATCTAGGTGTTGGCGATGTGCAGTGGCACAGCCGCCACTCGCGCCAGGACTAGCCGCCGATATATTCACCGTATGCCACGCCCCGCTCGCCGTCCCCGTAATTCGTTGAAATACAGGGACATTTCGGTGCCAAAAAAGAGTTGTTATTCCACTGAAACGGGATGTTTTGTTGGCACTCGTTAGATTTCAGTAAGGTTTCAGCAGGCGCTTTACGGCATAATGGAGGGTTATTGAGCGGTGATTCAGGCCGCGCTTTTCGCTCGAGAGCCAAACTATAATGAGTATCATTGTCACCGGTGGCGCCGGCTTTATCGGTTCGAATTTCGTGCTCGACTGGCTCGCCCAAAGCGATGAGCCGGTCATCACGCTGGACAAGTTGACCTACGCCGGCAACCCCGACAATCTTTCCTCGTTGAAAGATGACGCGCGCCATCGCTTGGTCCACGGCGATATCGGCGATGCCGATCTCGTCACCCAATTGCTGGCCGAGCACAAGCCGCGTGCGGTACTCAACTTCGCCGCCGAATCCCATGTGGATCGGTCCATCCATGGTCCCGGCGAATTTATCCAGACGAACATCGTCGGCACGTTCCATCTGCTCGAAAGCGTGCGTGCCTACTGGTCGGCGCTGCCGGATGCCGAGCGTGCGGCCTTTCGCTTCCTGCACGTGTCGACCGACGAAGTCTATGGCTCCCTGAGCAAGACAGACCCTGCCTTCACGGAAACGAATCGCTACGAGCCCAACAGCCCGTACTCGGCCAGCAAGGCCGCGAGCGACCACCTGGTACGGGCCTATCACCACACCTATGGCCTGCCGGTCCTGACGACCAACTGCTCGAACAATTACGGCCCCTATCACTTCCCCGAGAAGCTGATTCCCCTGGTCATTCACAATGCCTTGGCAGGAAAGCCATTGCCCATCTATGGTGATGGCCAGCAGATTCGCGACTGGCTCTACGTCCAGGATCATTGCAGCGCGATCCGCCGAGTCCTCGAAGCCGGCAAACTGGGCGAGACCTATAACGTCGGGGGCTGGAATGAAAAAGCCAACCTGGAAGTCGTCCACACGCTCTGCGCACTGCTCGACGAACTGAGCCCGCGTGCCGACGGCCAGTCCTATGCCACCCAGATCACGTTCGTCAAAGACCGCCCGGGCCACGACAGGCGCTATGCCATTGACGCCACGCGTCTCGAGCGCGAACTCGGCTGGAAGCCCGCGGAAACATTCGAAACCGGCATTCGCAAGACCGTAGCCTGGTATCTGGCCAACCCGCAGTGGGTGGCCAACATCACCAGCGGCGCCTATCGCGAGTGGATCCATACCCAATACGCCGCCTGACATGCGATCAGCCCGGCATGGCGAACGACACCTGATGTGCCGTTCGCCGTGAAGCATCCGGGCCTCGCATTGCCAACAGGCCAACAACTAGCCAAACGGGTGACCCGGTGAATCAGCGGATCGCAATCCTCCTTTGCACGTACCAGGGTGAAACATACCTGGCAGAGCAATTGGACTCATTCGCCGCGCAGACGTATACCCACTGGGAAGTCTGGGCGTCAGATGACGGCTCCGTCGACAGCACGACCCAGATGCTGGAAAGCTATCAACGCCGCTGGGCGCCTGGTCAACTGACGATCCGCTCAGGTCCGCGAAAAGGCTTCGTCGCGAACTTCATGTCCTTGCTCTGCAGCCCGGACCTGAACGCCGACTACTACGCGATGTCTGACCAGGACGATATCTGGCACGCCGACAAGCTGCAGCGCGCCGTCGACTGGTTGCGCCAGATACCCCAAGACATCCCGGCGCTGTATTGCACGCGCACCGAACTCATCGACGAAGCCGGTCACACGCTGGGTTACTCTCCGCTGTTCCGGCGGCCACCAGGTTTTGCCAATGCCCTCGTGCAGAATGTGGCGGGCGGCAATACGATGGTCATCAACAATGCGGCGCGTGCCCTGCTTCTGGAAGCGGGTGCCGACCTGAACGTCATTGCGCATGACTGGTGGGTCTATATCGTGGTCAGCGCCTGTGGCGGCCGCGTGCACTATGACAGTCAGCCCTCGCTGCGGTATCGTCAGCATGGCGCAAACCTGATCGGGGCCAATGCCGGCCTGGCGGCGCGCCTGCAACGGATTCGAATGCTGTTCCGTGGGCACCTCAAGGCGTGGACCGACCAGCACGTCGTTGCGTTGGCCCCCCTGCTGCCCAAGCTGACTCCCGCCAATCGCCGCATCTACGACCGCTTTGTCAGTGCCCGACAACGCAGCCTTCTGCCGCGGGTCATCGGCATCAAGTGTTCCGGCATCTATCGCCAGACAACCTTGGGCAATCTGGGGCTGCTGGCCGCCGCAATCTCCAACCGAATTTGAAGGTAGCCATGAAAATCCTGCTCCTAGGCAAAAATGGCCAGGTCGGCCACGAATTGCAGCGAACCTTGCTTGCACTTGGTGAAGTGCATGCCTTCGGCCGCCAGGATGCCGACCTTGAAGACCTGGACGCACTCGGCCGTTTACTCGATGCCCAGACGCCCGACCTCATCGTCAATGCCGCGGCCTACACCGCGGTGGACAAGGCCGAAACCCATCAAGACGCGGCGCGCAGGATCAACGCCGAGGCCGTTGCGCTGCTTGCCCGCTATGCGCAGGACAAGCGTGCGCGTCTGGTGCACTACTCCACCGACTACGTATTCGACGGCACCAAGGCAACCCCTTACGACGTCGATGACCAGACCAACCCCCAAAGCGTGTACGGCGCCACCAAACTGGCGGGCGAATCGGCCATCCAGGAAAGCGGCTGCAACGCGCTGATACTGCGCACCAGCTGGGTGTTCTCGACGCATGGCGGCAATTTCATCAAGACGATCCTGCGCCTTGCCAAGGAACGGGACGCCCTGAGCATCGTTGCCGATCAGCATGGCGCCCCCACTTCCGCCGAACTCATTGCAGACGTCACGGCGTTGGCTATCGCCGGATGGTTGCAGGGCAATCTGGCTAGCGGCATCTACCATCTGACGGCCTCGGGACAGACCACCTGGCATGGATTGGCCTCGCACGTGGTCGAGCGTGCGCGCCGCAATGGAGTAACGCTGAAGACCGGCGCGGGCAACATCAAACCCATTGCGACCGAAGAATATCCGGTCCCGGCGGTTCGGCCAAAGAACTCCAGGCTGAACACCGCCGCCCTCACAACTCCGCTGAAACTGCAGTTACCTCATTGGACGGTCCACGTCGACCGCACGGTGGATCAACTCTCGTCTTTGGAACTCTCCGCATGAAGCGCAAAGGTATTATTCTGGCTGGCGGCTCCGGCACCCGGTTGCATCCCGCCACCCTCGCGATCAGCAAGCAATTGCTGCCGGTTTTCGATAAGCCGATGATCTACTACCCGCTGAGCACGCTGATGCTTTCCGGGATCCGGGACATCCTGGTCATCTCGACCCCGCAAGATACGCCCCGTTTCCAGCAACTGCTCGGCGATGGTTCGCAATGGGGTTTGAACCTGCAATATGCCGTCCAGCCTTCACCTGATGGCCTGGCCCAGGCCTTCCTGATCGGTGAAAAATTCCTCGGTAACGACCTGTCGGCGCTCGTGCTGGGCGACAACATTTTCTACGGCCACGACTTCCACCAGCTTCTGGCCAACGCCCATGCCCGCACCGACGGGGCCAGCGTATTCGCCTACCACGTACACGACCCCGAGCGGTATGGCGTGGCGGAATTCGACGAAAACGGCACCGTCCTTTCGCTTGAAGAAAAGCCGGCCAAGCCGAAATCCAATTACGCGGTCACCGGCCTGTATTTCTACGACAAGGACGTGATTGAAATCGCCAAGCAGATCAAGCCTTCGGCTCGTGGCGAACTCGAAATCACCGACTTGAACCGCGTCTATCTCGACCAGGGCAAACTCGGCGTGGAAATCATGGGCCGTGGCTATGCCTGGCTTGACACCGGCACGCACGAATCCCTGCTCGAAGCCAGCCAGTTCATCTCGACCCTGGAAAACCGCCAGGGGTTGAAGGTCGCCTGCCCCGAAGAGCTCGCGTTCCGCAACAAGTGGATCACCCCCGAGCAATTGGAAGCCTTGGCGGCGCCCTTGGCCAAGAACGGCTACGGCAAATACCTGCAGCGCCTGCTGGTCGAAAAGGTTTATTGAACGGGCCCAACACCCTGGCGATACGTGTGGGGCACCCAGGGTCCCCACTTGCTTTCGTACAGCGCGCGGTTTTCGTTGAATAGCTTCATCCGTCGTTCCACGCCCATCAAATTGAAGGATGCGGAATGGTGATGGTGGATGAACACGTCTTCCGCGCATGCCACGGTGTAGCCCAATTGCTGTACGCGGCGGCAATAGTCGTCGTCCTCGAACATGCCGATACCGAAGGCTTCGTCGAGCTCGCCGACCTTTTCGTAGATTTCCCGCGTAAAAGCCACGCAGAAGAAAGCGGCCGTATATAGCGTTATCGTTTCGCCCATGTGGCTGGCGGTATAGCGCCGCGCCGCAGTCTCCATCTCGTCCATCGAACCGTACGAAATATCGATCCGCGACTCGTTTCCAATGTTGTTGGTGACGGGACCGACGATGCCCATGCTCGCATTGCGCTGCAAGTGGCGGACCAGGGACCCCAGCCAGCCCGAGGTCACGTAGGTGTCGTTGTTCAGCAGCACCAGGTATTCCCCTCGTGCGATCCTCAGCCCTTGATTGTTGCCTGCGGCGAATCCCCGGTTGTCCGCATTCAGGATGATCCGACGGTTCTCACCGCGACGCGCCCATTCCTTCAGGTACTCGGGCGTGGCATCGCGCGAATCATTGTCGACGACGATGATTTCAACGTTCTTGTAGTGCGTATTCTTTTCCAGGCTGTGCAAACACGCGTGAGTCAGCTCCAACTTGTTGTAGGTGACCAGCACCACGCTGACCAGTGGCGGCACATCCTGGTCCAGCTGTTGGACAATGGCGCGCGCCCGGTCCTGCGCATCCAGCTGGCCATCGTCGGCAGACAGAATCAGGCCCGGGTCACCTTCAAGCCCGGCCAGGCTGAGATCCCCGGGGTCGACCATCGTGTCATACGCCAAACGTCGGTTGGGCACCTGATCCGCGCAAGCCAGCCAAAACGGGTGTTGCAACAATGAAATGATGGAAGTCGGGGCCGACTCGTCCACAAACATAGCCAGACTGGTTTTCAGGCGCCCCATCATTGCGGCGTCAATCGACGGATCGTGAATCGACTGCGGGTTCGCCACGTGCAGATGGACCACATTCAACAGGCCATCCGGCGAAACCGCCTCCAGTTGAAAACCGGGCCGGTCGTCCTCGATGAATCGGCTGGAGAAAAAGTAGGTCCGATGACCCAACTCTGCCAAGCCGCGGGCAATCTGTTGCGCGCGGACCGCCAGGCAAGGCCAGTCGGCGCCGCCCCAGATGAAGACGTCCGCACGGTCCTTGGCGCCCCGCAAGGGCGGCACAAAGTGCGGCACCACCTCAGGCATGTTCTGCGGCGCGGCCGATGCGGTGCCGGCCGGCGTTGCTGCCTCGCCCCCCACAAGCGCGCGCTTCAAAGCTTGCTTCCAGGCCTTCGGCATCGGCGCGCGGCGGTATGCTGCCCGTGCCATTGCCTTGACCTTGTGCTTGCCTGTCCTTGCCGCCTGCCCCAGGCCGCGCACTGGAGAAGTCAGGCGCCACGAGGTGCTTCGATGCATCGCGGCAATCAAGGCCTCGCGTTCGCGCAACGCGCCTTCGCTGGCGCCAAGCCGTTGCTCCAGCGAGCCCGTGCGATCAAGAAACAGCTGATTCGCCGTCTTGAGTTCGTCACGCAGGCGCTGCAGGCGCACGGCCGGCCGCAGCGATTCCCGACCGATTTCCAGGTCGACCAGCGACAAACCCAAACTGCCGATCTCCTGCTCGGACGCATAAATGAGCAAGATATGCTCACCCCCGCCGTCTCGGACATCGACGGCCATCGCACGCGAATAAATGAGCGTAAATCGGCCTGCGATGGAAACCGGTATGTTCCCCTGATCAAAAGTTGCTGCATGCACGGCCGGGCGTTGATATTCCCGATACGGCACCTGCACCACCAGATAATTGCCCGCCCTGCCGGCGATACGGGTCAGGACATCGACAGGGTTGGCAAAATGCTCAAGCTTGTTGATGACAAAACATATTCCATATTTGTCGATCCGATCGCTCGCACCAAGACGCAGATCTTCAACCCGCAGGAACTGCGGCTGTGAATATTTTCGTTGAGCGTGATCAATTGACTCGGCCGACTCATCCAGGCCGGTTACCTTGATTTTCAAGCGCTGCGCCAACAAATCCGTTCCATCCCCCTCGGAACAAAACCAGTCGCACGACGAAGCCCCATCTTCCCGAACTTTTTGAATAAACCAACGGGGTAGATTGTCAATCGCCGCCTGATAAAGGACCGATGACGGCTTCACTCCCGTCATACCACCTGACGAGCCGTCAGCCGTGCCGCGAGTTTCATTATTGGGAATTGACAATTTTTTATCCGCGCAGTTATAGCGCTCGAATACGTACCACTTTTCGCGAAAGTTCGACGTCGATCCTGCGCTTCCAAAAAAACAAAAAAGGCGAGAGGCCTGATGGAGCCGCAAACTTTGAATAAAAATGCGGATATAGATCGCGGGATGGTAACATTGCGGGTTCGGAATCGCCAGCCGCGCGCCTGGCGCAATGGCCAGAATTTTCTTCGAGCCCCGGGCAATGAAGCTCACCAGGGGATGGCCACGGCCAAGCCTGCGGCGGTCTTAGCACACACAGTCAAGAGTACCCAGCATGAACATGAAGAAAAAGGTCGTCTGCATCGTCGGCACGCGCCCCGAAGCGATCAAGATGGCGCCGGTCATTCTGGCATTCCAGCGCTGCGACTGGGCTGAGACCATCGTGCTGTCCACGGGCCAACATCGCCAGATCCTGATGCAGACGCTGAGCGACTTCGGCGTCCAGGTCGACCTGGACCTGGACATCATGCAAGCCAACCAGAGCCTGGCCGGATTGACGGGTCGACTGTTCCTCCAGCTGGACGAAACCCTGGAGAAGCTCGCGCCGGATCTGGTGCTTGCGCAAGGCGACACGACCACCGTCATGGTCGCCTCCGTGGTCTGCTTCTATCGGCGCATCATGTTCGGGCACGTCGAAGCCGGCCTGCGTACCGGGAATCTGCATCAGCCGTTTCCCGAAGAATTCAACCGTATCGTCACGGGCCGCATTTCTGCGCTGCATTTCGCCCCGACCCAATTGTCCAAAGACAACCTGGTGGCCGAAGGCATCGACCCGGCCGCCGTGAAGATCACTGGCAACACGGTGGTCGACGCACTGCTGGACATGGCCGCGCGAACCGAACCGTCGTCGTTTGGCGACACCGGCCCGCTCGTCCTGGTCACCGCACACCGCCGCGAAAATTTTGGGGAACCCCTTAAGCGTATTTGCGCTGCCCTGCGTCAGCTGCACGACGAATTCCCGGACCTGACCCTGGTCTACCCCGTCCATCCGAATCCCAACGTGAACGATGTCGTCACCGGCCTGCTGGGCGACCTGCCGCGCGTCAAACTCATTGCGCCCGTCGGCTACCGCGACATGGTTGCGCTGCTCAAGCGTTGCACGCTGGTCATCACTGACAGCGGCGGCCTGCAGGAAGAAGCGCCGGCGCTTTCCAAACCTGTCCTTGTCGTGCGCGAGGTCACCGAGCGCCCCGAGGCCGTCGCTGCCGGCGTCGTCAAGGTTGTCGGCACCGACACCGCAAGCATCGTCGGCGAAGCGACGCGCCTGCTCCGTGATCCCGCCTACTTCAGCCAGATGAGCCGCGGCGACTCGCCCTACGGCGATGGCCTGGCAAGCGGCCGCATCGTCGCCTGCGCGCAGGCTGCACTGTTCCCGAGCGCCGCAGGCCTGTCGGCCATTGCAGACTGGGACCTCAGCCAATCTCGCCCGGGCGCCTGACGACGGCCCGATGGTATGCGAGACGCCCTGCACTTCGTTGAAAACCCCGTCATCGTTCTCGCGAACGGCGTCAACCCTCTGGATGACAAGCCGCGCGAGGGCTATCAGCAGCGCGTCGCGACGGTTGACTCGTACCTCAACGCACGCAATCGCGTCTATGTGAAAGTAAATCCGGCCATCGGGAACGGCCACGCCCTTCGTCAATTGGGACCTGGCTGCCTGGAACTCGAAATAGGCCAACAGTACGGCAACTCGGTCATTCGCCTTTTCCGCCGCGCCACCGCCATTTATTCACATAGCATTTTTCCTTTGCTGCACGAGCAGACCCGCCATCTCGCGAGCCTGCGCGGCGGAAAATTGATCGTGGATATGCATGGCGTCGTGCCCGAGGAAACCGCGTTCCTGGGTGACGCTGAACGTGCACTGACCCTCGGGCAACTTGAATCATGGGCCGTGCTCGAAGCGGACGTGCTCATTCATGTCACGCGCCAGATGGCCAAGCATTTCCGTGCAAAGTACGCCTGGATCGATGCCGTCAACATCGTAAGCCCGATATTTCCTGAAACCTCGCAACGCGAGCTGGCGGGCCACCAGCCCAATGGCGCTGTTGTGTATGCGGGCGGCGCACAGGCGTGGCAGATGGTCGACTGCATCGTCGAGGCGGTCCAAGCGTCCTTGCAGACCTATACCGCCAGAATCCTGACTCACGAGCCGGAGATATTCCGCCAGAAGTTTCTCGCTCGCGGTTGCCTGGCGGATGGAGATCGCCTGTCCATCTATGCTGCACGCCCCTCCGAAGTACGTGCGGTGTATGCCGAAAGCAGCTACGGTATTCTGTGCCGCGAGCGCCATGTGCTGAACCGGGTCGCCTGCCCGACCAAGCTTATCGAATACCTGAGCTTCGGCGTGTTGCCTGTCATGGGTACCCCTGAAGTCGGAGACTTTGCCGACCTCGGCATGCGCTATGCCACGATGGACGACCTGGCCCAGCGTCGCCTGCCGTTGGGCGAAGAATACGCCCACATGATCACCAGCAATTTTGCCGTTCTTGATCAACTCGCGGAAATGGCTCAAAGCGGCCGCAAACAGTTGCTTGCCCAGATCGGGTGACGAGAACCGCTTTGCACAATACTCATCGCAATATCGCAACAGGTCTGGGCAGCGTGCTGCTCTGCGGATTGATGCTGCTGGGCTCCCGCTATCTGTGGCAAGAACTCGCTTGGCCATCCGCCGGCCGACGCGACGACATGACCTGGACTGCAGCGGTGCTGCTGACCGGCCTGGCGTTGCACCTCCTGCGCCTGCGCCGTGCCAAGGAAACATTGCTGGCCGTTGCACTCGGCTGGGTAGGGTTGGGCGTCGGTTGGAACAATCTGGCAGTGATCGCCATCTGGACGGCTGCCACGTGGTCCCTCGGCGGCCTGCTGCTTCACGCCATTTACCGCGACGCGGATTACCCGATCAAGTATCCGGTCGAAGCCCTCGTTGTCGGCACGGCCGCGTGGCTGGCGGTATGGGGAGTCATGCTCCATTTCAAGATCAACTACCGGGGCGTGTACTGGGGCTTGTGCTTGCTGCCGTTCATCCACTGGCGCCTGTTGCCGCAAGGATCGCTGCGGCACTCGCTGAAGCGGCGGCTTGCCGATTTCGATCATTGGCTTGAATCCATCCCCGTGTGGATGTGGGTGCCCGGCGTCGCGATCATCGGCTGGGTACTGCGCTGGGCCAGCCTGCCCAGCGTGATGTTTGACGATCATGCGCTGCATCTGCGCATGTGGACCATGTTCGAATTCCAGCACCGGGCGGAATTCAATCCGGTCGACCAAATCTGGTCGGTCGCCCCTTTTGCGTCCGATCTACTGCATGGTGCCCTGTCCCTGATGGCGGCCGACGATGTCCGTGGTGCGTGGCACCTGGCATTGGGGCTGGCAATCCTGGGGCTGACGGCAAAAGTTCTGTCGCAGATCAATGTCCCCCCCCGATGGCAATGGCTCCTGCTGGTGCTGCTGGCCAGCACACCCATGTTTGGAAATCTGCTGGTATCGCTGCAGACCGAGCTGGCTCTTGGCGTATTGGCGCTGACGGCCATCGCCCTGATCGGAAATGCCGAGCAAACAGCCAATCCCCCCGTATTCGGCGTCCTGGCCTGCGCCGGCCTCTGCGTTGCGGTCAAGCTACCCGGCGCGATACTTGGGGTGGCATGTATCGCCGCAATGGCCGTTACCTTTGGCCGCACGCTCCTGCCCAAACGCTGGTTCAATCCAACGGCCTGGCTCACGCTGGTGATCCTCGCGTTCGTCGCCCTGCACGCATACGCCGTCGCCTGGTACTTCACGCGCAACCCGGTCTTCCCGCTGTACAACGGCATCTTCCGCTCAAGCTTTTTCCCCTCCGAGAATTTCAAGGACGTGACCTGGTCCGCAGGATTTTCACTGCGCAGTTACGTCGAGGCGTTTTTCCGGACGTCGAGATATTTCGAGTCCAGCGACTATTCGGCCGGTTGGCAATATCTGATTCTGTTGCCCGTCGCGCTGGCTGCGACAGTGCTTCCCGGCACTCCGCGCCTGTTGCGGATTGCCCTGCTCCCGTTGCTGGGATTCGGCATCGCAATGTTTGCTGCCGTCCAGTATTGGCGATATCTGTTCCCGGTCATGCCGCTTGCCATCGTGGTGATGGGTGTTCTATTCACCCGCCACCAACGCAGCAGCGTCCGATACGTCGCCGTCCTGCTGGCCATCGCTTGCGTGGGACTGAATATGCGGTATTACCGCAACATATCGGGCTTGATGCATGTGCCGGCACAGATGGCCTATACCGAGCACGGCCAGGATCAGTTGACACGCGCTTTCGCGCCCGTTGCCGCGTTGACCGCGACGGTCAATGCCCTAGCTCCCGGCTCACGCGTGCTTTATCCGTTCGAGTCCCCGACCGGTGCTACGTTGCATGGTCGACCCGTTTATACGTCCTGGTATGCGGCGGCACGTTCCCTGCAATTCCAAGGAATAGCGAACGCTGATCGCGCTGCCGCGTTCATTGCCGATCAACGCCCGGATTTTGTCATCGTCAACCAGACAGACACAGGCCCCACGAGCATACCGAACGGCTTGATACGTGAATACGTAGCCAGCCAGGGGCGCCTTGTCGATCAGGTTGGACCCTACAAGCTTTACCATGTGAGCGGATTCCCTGAACCGCATGCACCGATTAAATAGAGAGAGAGCTAGTGCATAGCCCATTTGATAGTGTCGCCAAGGTTCTGGCCTGGGCAGTGCTTGGCGCATTAACCATACTCGCACCACTGTACTTGTGGCAGGAGACGGGATGGTCGTCGTCAATTCAATATGACGGCGTCATGTGGACGTCCGGTGCCGCACTCACGGGATTTGTGCTGTTCATGCTGATGCGGCGCCAGGCCCACGCTGCGATGCTCGCCATCATGCTTGGCTGGCTGGGCATGGGTGTCGGCATAGGCAATCTGTTGATCGTCTGCCTCTGGTTCATCAGCGCGTGGGCGCTCGGCGGCCTGCTGTTGCAATACATCCACAAGGAGCGCGATTACGCATTGCTTCATCCGCTGGAAGCGACGGTCCTGGGTGCTGCCATCTGGCTCGGTGCCTGGAACCTGATGCTGCATTATCGGGTGAATTATCGCGGCATTTATTGGGGCTTGACGCTCATCGCGTTGGCCCCCGCACTCCGGTTTCGCGCCGACCAGTATCGCCTTGCCTTCGGTGCGCGGCTTGGCGCAGCCGGCGAATGGATGAAATCCATTCCATTCGTCGCATGGGTGCTGGGCCTGGCCATCATCGGCTGGGTATTGCGCTGGAGCAGCATCCCCAGTGTCATGTTTGACGACCACGCGATGCATCTTCGCCTCTGGACCAGCTTTGTCACCCAACACCGGGCCGAACTGGATCCGACGTATCAAATCTGGTCGCTCGCGCCTTTTGCCCTGGACCTGACGCATGCCGCGCTGTCGCTCATGGCAGGCACGGACATGCGCAGCGCATGGAACCTCGGGCTTGCCTTGTCACTCTTGGGACTGACAGCAAGGGTGTTGCAGCAGGCCCGTGTAAGTGCGCCTGCCCAATGGCTGCTTGTCGTGCTATTGGCCAGTACCCCGATGCTCGGCAACCTGTTGCTCTCGCTGCAGACGGAACTCGTGCTTGCTGTGATTGCGATGGCCTGCGTGTCGCTCATCAGCGGGGCCACCAAGGGGCACAGCGCCCACGTATGGGGCGTTCTGGCTGGAGCCGCATTGTGCGCCGCTGTAAAGCTCCCGGCTGCCGCACTAGGCGTGCTGCTGCTCGTCGCGCTGGTATTGCGGGTCGGCCTGCGCGGCATACTGCCCCAGCGCAAGGGCGCCTTGTGGGCGGCACTGGCACTTTTGACTCTAGGCTGGGTGGCGCTGCACAATTACGCTTTCGCATGGCGAGTGACCGGCAACCCTGTCTTTCCGCTATATAACGGGATTTTCCGTTCTCCTTATTACAGCCCCGAAAACTTTATCGATACTGCCTGGACACGGGGTTTTACGCTATCAAACTATGTAAATGCCTTCTTCGAAACCTCGAGGTTCTTCGAATCGAAGGATTATGTCGCAGGCTGGCAGTATCTCTTCCTGCTGCCCTTCGCGATCGTCGCACTAGGCTTGCGCGGCGCTCCCCGCTCATTGCGTCTCGCCCTGATTCCGCTGCTGGGATTCGGCACGATAATGTTCGCGGCCATTCAGTATTTGCGCTACCTGTTCCCCGTCATGCCGCTCGCAGTGGCTGTCATGGGGGCATTGTTTGTTGGCCAACGTCGATATTTGCGCGCTGTTTTTGCCGTTCTGACGCTGGCATGCATTGCCATGAATCTTTATTCATTCCGCGGCATATCCTGGATAATGCAGAATACTGCCCAAACGGCCTATACCGAAGCGGGACGCGAACGGCTTGTCAATCTTTACGCCCCGGCCGTAAAACTGAACAAGAAAATCGCGCAGATTGCCCCCGGGGCTCGAGTGTTGTACCCCATGGAGACAACCTATGGCGCAGCACTCCTAGGAACGCCGCTTTACGTAAACTGGTACACGCCAGCCCGCACGGCGGCCTATCGGGCGATGAAGACCGAAGCTGACGTGGCGAACTTCCTGGCGGCGGAGAAAGTCGATTTCGTCATCGTCAACCAGGGTGACGCCGAGACCAGGGTCTATCCCTGGATTTCGGTGACGCTCCTGCGCGAATACCTGGCGCGCTATGGCAAAGTGATCGATCAATCCGGTCCGCTCACTCTGTATCGCGTTGGCGCTGAACCGGTCGACTATCATGAGGGGTTCTCCCTCGATGCCGCGCTAGCCACACCGTCGCCCAGCGTGGTTCGCAATTCCGCGGGCGAGATCGAAGCCACGTCGCAAGCGATCCCGCTTCCCACGTTCGCGACCGGCGCAGCCAGTCAAGCCAGGTACACCGTACGATTGCGTTGCGCGACCGACAAGGGTTCTTTCATTGCCCAGGTGAACTGGGACAGCGGCGATCCGTACTATCGACTGGTAGCCTGCCACGCTGGAAGCCTCACCTTCTCCGAAGCGCTCTTCGTGCCCACCAACGCACGCTTGGGACAGCCTTACATTACTATCCGCGACGGTGCCTCCGTAGTCGTCGAGAATCTGCACGTGGAACTAAACTGACATGATTCAGCCCATTGCCAACCCCCGCATCGCGGTCGTCATTCCTTCGTACAAGGTCACCCGCCACGTCCTGGACGTCATCGCCCGCATCGGCTCGGAATGCAGTCGCATCTATGTCGTGGATGATGCGTGCCCGGACGGCAGTGGTCGTCACGTCGAGGAACACTGCAGCGATCCTCGGGTCCGCGTGATCTTTCACGAGAAAAACAAAGGCGTAGGAGGCGCGGTCATCACGGGATATCGCGCCGCTATCGAGGAAGACCTGGACATCGTGGTGAAGATCGACGGCGATGGACAAATGGATCCTGCCTTGCTGCCGGACTTTGTCGACCCCATCATCAGCGGCGAGGCGGACTACACCAAAGGCAATAGATTCTACGATCTCGAAGAAATACATAGCATGCCGAAGATAAGGCTGGTCGGAAATGCCATGCTCTCCTTCATGGCCAAGTTTTCGTCTGGCTATTGGGATCTTTTCGATCCCACCAATGGCTACACTGCTGTTCACGTGAATGTGCTGCGACGGCTGCCTCTGCAAAAGCTGAGCGAGCGCTATTTCTTTGAAACGGACATACTATTCCGCTTGAACATATTGCGTGCCGTCGTGATCGATGTACCCATGGATGCCAGTTACGGTGACGAAGTCAGCAATTTGAAGATTTCCCGGGTCGCCGGAGAATTCATGGTCAAGCACTTGCGTAATGCGTGCAAGCGAATTGCGTACAACTACTATCTGCGAGATATGTCACTGGCGTCTCTGGAATTGCCCCTGGGCGCCATTCTCGTATTGTTCGCGGTAATTTTTGGGGGATACAACTGGATCTCCTCAGCTCAGCATCATGTCGCGGCACCCGTTGGCACCATAATGATCGCAACGGTCAGCCTGCTTATGGGCGTTCAATTTCTCCTGGCATTCATTGGCCATGACGTTGCGCAGGTACCCCGGCGCAGCATTCATCGCCAAACACGTTTTTTTAAAATCCGAAAACAGAAACAGAAATCCGAAAACTGACTGTCTGTTATCCGCCGGGACGGCTCTGCCTTAAGCCAACGCGCTGTTCGGCCTCAGCAATAACGCAATTCCGCGCAATTGAATTATTTGAGTTTATTAGACCAATGAAGCCGAATGCTGACGATTTGATTGAATTCAAATGCAATATCTGCAGTCATATGAACAGCGTCCCGCTCAGCAGCCTGACACGGGAAGAGGCTACTTGCACCTCCTGCGGTTCAACGGTACGCATGCGCTCCATGGTCCAGATATTGACTGCCGAGTTGTTTGGCAAAAGCATGCCGATTGATGACATCTCGCCCCCTCGGCCGGATATCGTCGGCATCGGAATGAGCTGCTGGGAAGTCTATGCAAATCGCCTGGCGCACAAGGTCAAGTACATCAACACCTACTACCATCAAGAGCCATTTCTTGACATCACCGACATCGGGGAAAAATGGCTCAACCAGTTGGATTTCATCGTCTCCACGGACGTTTTTGAGCATGTCGCCCCACCGATATCGACGGCATTCGAAAATGCTCGTCGCCTGCTGAAGCCGGACGGCGTCTTCATTATCTCGGTGCCGTTCGATCGTCCCGGAGAGCCGAATGCTGAAACCAAGGAATGGTTCCCGAATCTGCACGACTGGAGACTTGAAGAGGTTGCCGGCAATTGGGTCCTGCACAATACGACTCGCGACGGCAAACAAGAACGATTTGACGATCTTTGCTTCCACGGAGGCCCGGGAACCACTTTGGAGATGCGGCTGTTTTCCGAGGCCTCCCTGATTCGCGAGTTGATTGCCGCCGGATTCAATGACATCACGGTCTACAGCAAGCCGCACTTCGATCTGGGAATTCACTGGCCCGGTGGGTGTTCCATACCGATCGCCGCCCGAGTCGTCCCGGAGCAGCGCTCATTTTTCAAATGGAAAAAAAGGCAGCCTGTCATCCGCACGGCTTAAGCGATAGACGGGAATGGGCATTATCCAGACTTCGCGGCGGCCGGGCATAAAGTTCCGGCTGCATCAGCTAACTGACGCAATAGCGCCACTAATCCTGGCTCGACAGCCCCTCACTCTCCGATGAACAAGCAAATACTCTTCAGCCTCGACCTGGAAGACCATCTTGGGCGCTATGACAGCACGAGCCGCTATCCGGAAGTGACGCGGCGCGTGATGAGCGCGCTCGCCGAGCGGAACGTCAAGGGCACGGTATTCACCGTTGCCCGCATAGCCGAACGAGAGCCTGCCTTACTGAGAGAAATTGCCGCATTAGGGCATGAAATTGCTTGCCACAGCCTGGATCACACTCCGCTGGACAAACAATCACCCAGGCAATTGCGAGAGAGTACCGCTCGAGCCAAGGGAATTCTGGAAAATTGCATCGGCCAGGAGATCACCGGCTATCGTGCCCCCATTTTTTCGCTAGTAGAGCGCACAGCCTGGTTCGTGGACGATTTGCGCCGTCTTGGCTTTTCCTATTCCTCAAGCGTCATGCCGACGAGAACCCCGTTATACGGCTTCCCCGGCGTACCGCAGGAGCCATTCAAATGGCACAACGGTCTGGTCGAGCTTCCCTGCCCGGTCGGTAAGCTGGGGAGCGCCACCCTGCCTTATCTTGGCGGCTTCTACCTCAGATACATGCCGCAAGCGATAATCAACAGATTATTGAGCCAGGCATCGAATCAATCATGCCTTTGGACCTACTGTCACCCCTACGACTTCGACGCCGAAGAACCTTTTGCACGGATTTCCGGCGCTGCGCTCTGGACCAGCGTTTTGCTGTGGTTCAACCGGCGCAACACCCTGCGCAAGATTCTGGGCCTGGTGGGACAGGAGTCTGCCACGACACTCAATGCATGGGCAGGCAGCCACTCGCATACGCTGCCGACATATGAATACAGGCCCAAACCCGCCTCGGAATGATCCGTTACGATCCGATTGCCGCGTAGCAAAGGCGCTGCAGGCGGCAGACCGTAACATTCCCGCACCATGACGATCGCGGACGTTCTATCTGAATACGACGCGCTTGGTCAGCCAATAATTGATCACCAGACAGATGGCGTCCGAGATGAATTTCGCTGCAACCGGCCATGTCACGATTTGCAGCACACCGTGCAGTACCAATGACGACATCGGCAAAGTCAACGCCATCAGGGAAAAGTAAATCACTGCCTGCCGCCAGGCTCGATCCGACCCCTGCAAACCAAACGTGAAGGCACGATTCACGGCAAAGGAGAATATGCCTGAACAGAACTTGCTGATGATATTGGCCACCAGGACCGGTACGAGCAAGTATTTACTGAGCAGGATAAAGCCACCCATGTCTATTGCGTACGCAGCGACCTGGACTGAAAGATAACGAGCAAATCGCATCACACCTCTTTACGCAAAGCATTGCCACGGCGCAAACTGAAGGGCCGTTCTGTTGTACCCGACTATTTACGGCCTATTGCGGGCATTTTTGACCCCAGCAAAGGCCTATATACACGCACCATACCTTGGCCGATATCCAGCGTGCTATTTACTGGAAGTATGGTGGTCGGCAGCGGGTAAGCCTTGCGTAGCACCACCTTGGCCCATTTGTATCCCACGCCCTCGATGCTGTAGAGAAACGCTCGCTCGATCGCATGAGCGAGCGTGCCATCTATCTGGCCCTGTTCCTCAGGGAAATCGTCGAACGTCAAACGCAACGCCAACAAAGGCTTGAGTGCATCAGTCCGACACCAGAACATGGACCCGGACGGACACTCCAGGTACACGTCGGGCTCGATCGCAACACCTTGCTCCTTCAGCAGAGCCTGTGTCGGTTCAAAATTCGGCCCCCACGCCAGGTGATTGCGCAAAGGAAAAAAATGCTGCGGGAAGACCATGCCAATGCGGTCTTGCTGCAGAAGCTCGAAAATTGAAGCGACGATCTCCGGCGACCCCAGCAGGTGGTCGTACAGATAGTCGCGCCAAGGCGCCAGCATTTCACCGCCATGCGGCGATTTTTTCGTGTGCAGGCTCAGTGCGACGTCGTACTTTCCGTAAATATCCGCGAAGCCAACCAACTTGGGGGCAATGTCCCTGCCGCGATTTTCAAACACCCGTACCTCGACCGCGCCAGATCCAAAGCCCTGCATGGCAGCCTCGATGAGATGACGCTTCTCATCAGATGTGGTCGAGATATAGACGTCGAGCTGGCCCGGCACCCGCTCGAGGTAGTTCCGGATCTGCGGTACCAGTTCGGGATAGAAAGCATGGACAACCGCGCAGGCGCGCAGCGCCGGGTCGCGAGAAACGGGATAGCCGAAGGGAACCTCGAACGCAAAGTCGTCCCGGTCCCGAGGACGGTTCGGGCCGGCTTGCGACAACGCATGACCGCCTGCCGCGGCCGAGAACAACCGCTTGAATCCGTGCAGGCCTTCGGTCCGATACATGCGGATGCTTTTCTGGACCAGGCCCATCAAGCCGCCTTCGGATACGCCCAAGGCTCCCATGGTCCGCAATGCGCGAAAGTACTTCTTCATTTTTGGTTGAGGTCGGTCGCCGGATTCAAGGCAAGCTACGGATCCAGTCCCAGGTCAACTGCATCCCGGACAGGAAATCATGTTGTGGTTGCCAACCCAACTCTTGCCGAGCCAGCGTGATATCGAGAATGCTGCGGGGCACATCGATTGGCCGCGCGGCGCCATACCGGGCGGGAATCACCAGTCCCGAAACGGCTTCTATCGCTTCGACGATCTCGGCCAGGCTGCGTCCCTCGCCCCGGCCAACGTTGAAGACACGCGAAGGCCCCTCGTGCGTCGCCGCTGCGAGCATAGCCGAGATCACATCGTCAATGTAGATGTAATCCCTTACGACTGATCCGTCACCCCAGACATCGATGGGCTCGCCCCGCAGCGCCTGGCGCATGAAGGCGGCGATCACGCCCTGGTTCTTGACGGCGGTCTGATAGGGTCCAAAGGGGTTGGCTACCCGCAGCACGCGGTATTCCAATCCGTAGAGATGATGATAGAGATGCAGGTACTTCTCTACGGCGAGCTTGGTGACGCCATAAGCCGTGATGGGTGACGTCGCGGCGCTTTCTGGGGTGGGGACATGTTCGGGAATGCCGTAGATCGTCCCGCCCGAGGAAACATAGACCACCCGGCGCACTCCTTGCGCACGGCAAGCATCAAGCAGTCGCAGCGTGCCCGCCACATTCGCATTGAGATCGCCAACCATGTCCAGATTTGCGCTGGCTGGGGTGGTAGCCGTCAGCAGGTGAAACACGGTGTCGCAACCCGCCACCGCCTCTTGCACCTTGTCGATCTGCTCGAAATCCCCGGCAATCCACTCGACCCCGGAGACCGCCTCAGGAAACGACAGGCGCCGGCTGAATACTCGCAGCGCTGCCACCCGGCCATTCAATGCCCGGCACAGATTGGTACCGATGAAGCCGCCACCACCGAGGATGGCGCAACGGGATTGGGACAGGTCCATCATGCCTGCGCCGCCGGCGATGATACTGTCGCCGCGCCGTCCAGCTCGTTACTGATCTGGCGCAAGATTTCCGCCATGCGGCGTCCCTCCACTTCCCAGTCCGTCGTCGCGGCACGCTGCAAGCCGCCCTGTCGCAGTCGTTCGGCTTCCGCGGGGTTTTCCAGGATGTCGCAGATCGCATCCGCCAAGGCGTCGATGGTGGGCGCCTCGAGCCGGGCGTTTTCGTCCGTCAACAGCCACTGCGTGCAAGGGGCTCGATTGCTCACCACAGGCACACCGCAAGCCATCAGTTCCAATGGCAGCAAAGACAGATTGGTGAACGACAGCACCAACGCGGCATCACAGCTGTTGTAGAGCTCGCTCAGCTTGTTGAGATCGACGATATCGCTATCGACATGCTTGAACGGAATCTCCCACTGCCCAAGGCGGCCCCCTGCCAGCACCGCGACCGTGTCCGGGTGACGTCGAGCCACTTCATTCAGTACGGCGAGTCCCAGTTCGAAGCCACGGCGCGGTGTCGCCGGCCTCGTATAGAAGAAGACGCGACGTCCGTCGTGGGCAACCGGATTGGCGCGGTACAACTCACGATCATAGGAGAACCCGACTGCATGCGTGCGCATGCCATATTCCGTGGCCAATTTGGTGGCCAGCCACCCTCCCGCCGTTATGCCCGTGAAACCAAATCGGTAGGTTTCTTCGGCCAATGCGTAGTCGGTGCCGACGGGATAGAACAGGGGTTCGAAGTCCTGCACGAAATAGCATTTGTGCAGGGTGGATTGAAAATTGCGTACGTCATAGGCGGTGTGCCAACCTGTCGCGATGGATATGGCCGCAGGAGGCGCATTTTCCGCTCCGATGTACACCTTGGCCTTGAGCGGAAAGAACCAGTTGGCGATGTCCGCCTCCATTTGCTCCGGCGTCATGCCTGGCAAATTCGTGACCGTGGAGATGATGCGGCACTCGAAGCCCTGGGCTTCAAGGTTGCGCACGAAACGGAAGATGTTCAGATGGCCACCCGAGCCACGGCCCGGACGCGGAATGAACCAGTTGACCGTATTGGAAGCAACCCCTTGCGCTGCCGCCAGGGAGCCGAACGGCTGGTATCGGGTGAACGCGAGGGAATCCACCACCTTGTGCTTCTTGAACGCGTCGGGATTCAGCATGGCGTTCAGCGCTCGCAGGATCGCGGCCTTGGTGCCGTGATCCTGACGAAAACGCCAGACACCACCAGCACGTTTCCAGAGAGTACCCAAATTCATGATTTCTCTTCCGCTCTAACGGATACAGTCAGGCCAGCCATCATGCGCCGGTCTCGCGAAAGCCAGTGGCGTAAACCCACTGGCAACCTGTCGGCGCGTGATCCCAGATAATGCCCTGCCGACCGCATGAAATTGCGCCACGGCATGCCCAACACAGCCAAGGGTTGACGCCAGATCAACCCTGCTTGCACGGCGTAGCGCACATCCCGCCAGGTTGCCCCCGCCCAGGCACGAACCAAGCGAAACAACGATGGCACCAACGTATAGCCAAACAGCCGAAACAGGGCGTAAGCCTCGTCAAAACTGCGCTGCATGGACTCGAAAGGCGGAAAGTCATGCGAGTGGAACACAACGCCATCATGCGCGTAGGCTTTCTTCCAGCCCTGTTTGATGACTGTCTCCGCCCACATCTGGTCTTCCGCGAAATCCACGTCCGGGTACGGAAACTGCCGCCACACGCTGCGACGGATCAACGCATTGTTATCAGAAAAAAAGTGCAGGAATTGCCGATAACCGGGATCCCTGTCGTACCGCGCACGGTCGTCCAGACTCACCACAGGCGTTGACTCGAAGTGGGAAAAGTGACGCTCCAGGTCTCGCTTGGTGAAGGGGCTGGCATCAGGATAGGCCAGATGTCTGCCGAACACGCCGGCAACATCAGGATCTTGCTCTGCCGGCCGCACCATGGCTGCCAGCCAGCCTTCATTGGCGGGCAGAGCATCGTGGGTGATCAGCACGGCGAACTCGCCTTCGGTCAAGGACACCCCCAGATTGCGGGTTTTTCCGTGACCAAATTCCGCCGGCGCTATCTCATGCAGGCGGACGCGTGGGTCGTCGAACTGGCGAACGAACTCGACCGTCCCATCCGTTGAGCCCGAATCAATGACCAGCACATCGAAATCGAAGTCTGTCTTCTGATTGCAGACGGCCGCAAGCACGGAGCGCAGGATGCCCCCCGGGTTCTTGGTCGGGATGATGACGGAAGCCTTTTTCAGCATGAGACGTTGTCCCCAAGACTGCGTTCGCGGGTCGCGGACGCGCTCGGACTGGCGAAATCAGGCAAAAGCATCCGCTTCCAGGAACTTCGCACCAAGCTCGTCCTTTTGCGACAGGCGCGGCGTGACGTCGGCGGGCCACTCGATTGCCAGGGTAGGATCGTTCCAGATCACACAGCGCTCGTGTTGCGGGGCATAGAAGTCGGTGGTCTTGTACAGAAAATCAGCCGTTTCCGACAGGACCTGGAAGCCGTGCGCGAAGCCCTCCGGCACCCACAACATACGCTTGTTCTCGGCGCTCAGCACTTCACCCACCCACTGGCCATACGTAGGCGAGCCCTTGCGCATGTCCACGGCCACATCGAACACCGAGCCGATCACCGCGCGCACCAATTTGCCCTGCGGCTGGACGATCTGATAATGCAAGCCTCGCAGCACGCCTTGCACCGAACGCGAATGATTGTCTTGCACGAAATTGACTTCGCGACCAACCGCCTCATTGAACAGCCGGCTATTGAAGCTCTCGAAGAAAAAGCCGCGGTCGTCGCCGAACACGCGAGGTTCGATGAGCAGGACGTCGGGAATAGCGGTAGGAATGATGTTCATGTAGGTACCTCGTTCTTCAACAGGCGCAATATATACATTGACGGAAACTGCCTTGGCAGACGGCGCAAGCTAAATGTGGCAAACCAGCGGGGTCACACCCCGAGAAGCCGCTTGATCTTGCGCCCCACGGCCCGCACCAGCAATCCGGCGGCGGGCATGATAGCGGGGTCCGTCGCGGCCGCGCTACCCGACCTGCGCTCTTGCAACGCCAGCGACAGCCTTTCGTTCTCGGCTTTGAGCGACGTCGCCCAATTCGAGATTTCCATCAATTCGGCATGCTTCTTGGCGGCGATGCGATTTGATAGCTCGGAGGACGAGGACTGCATAGCCGCCTCTTCCTGCCTTCTCGCCTGACTCAGGGTATCGTCCATCAGAGACGCCCTGGTGCGAACCCTGGCTGCCGCGGCCAGGTCTCCCTCCAGCGCTTGATGCGTATCCTGTTTCAGGCGCTTCCACGCAGCAATGGATATATCCGTGTAGGTCCATGCCGCGTTGTGCTTCTCGAAGAAATAGGCGAGATTCTTGAAGAACAATCCCTGGTATTTCTCGGTGCCCAGCTTGCTGAACGAAACGCTGCCCTTGTGGTAGACAAAGGCGCCTTCTGCGATCAGCAACCGATAGCCCGCACTGATGGCACGTACGCACAGATCGTCATCTTCGAACATGCCGATACCGAAAGCTTCGTCCAGCATGCCAATTTTCTCGATGACGTCACGGCGTATCGCCACGCAGAAAAACCCCAGCTTGGCCGTTTCGGAATAGATGCCATGCTGCTGCGCCAGGTAGGGTGTCGTCGCAGATATGAAATTTTCCGGCGTGACATCCGGAAGGACGATACGCTGTTCATTGCCAGCGGAGTTGGTTACCGGCCCCACCATGCCGACACCAGGGTCCTGCTCCAGCACATCCACCAACGGTGCAAGCCAGCCGGGTCCGACGAGCGTGTCGTTATTCAATAGAATGACAACACGGCCGCTGGCCAGACGCATCCCGTCGTTGTTGCCACCGGCATATCCCTTGTTCACATCATTCAAGCACAACTGCACCTTGGGGTGCCGTCGCTGAAATTCGCGCAAGTACTCTGCCGTACCGTCGCTGGATGCGTTGTCAACAACGATGAGCTCGTTGCGAGTCAGGTCGGTATGCTCGAGTATCGAGTCCAGGCAAGGCGCCGTGGTCTCGTCGAGATGGTTGTAGGCCAGAACGATGATGGAGGCGTCCATGTCACTCGTAGGATAGCTGCTCATAACGTTGGACGCCCGCTTTCAGCGCTTGGCAAAAGCTTCGGTCTGCAAAAGTTCGGCAACGCGGGCGTCCCAGGAGTTCTCCTTGGCAAGCGCAATGCGCCGAGCGATTTTCTCTTGATCGTCTTTTTGCGCCATGGCCTTTTCCAGCTGTGCAACGAACTCCTTGCCGTTATGGGCCAGGTAGCAGTCGTCAGCATACGGCGCAAGCTCGGGCAATTCGATGGAAACCACAGGTTTGCCCGCACTCAGGTACTCATAGAACTTGACCGGGTTGGTCGCCAAGGTCAGCGGCATCAATTTGAACGGGATCGTGCACACATCGAAGTATGCAAAGTATCCGGGCAATTCCGCGTAGGGCTTTTCGCCGAGCAGATGCACGTTCGACAGCCCTTGCACCGGCGCCAGGTTCGCACCCATGGTGGAGCCGATCAACACAAAATTCCACTCCGGCTTGGCGCGAGCGCAGTGGGCCACGAGCTCCATATCGAACCAGTCTGAAATGGCGCCGTAATACCCGACGATCGGCCGATCGGCATAGGCATCCAGCAGGCCGTTGCGCTCGGGTTCAGCGAAATGCTCGAACTCCGTGCCGTTCTTGATCTGGATGGTACGCGGATTCAATATGTGGCAACGGTCTTCCAGCAGCAGCGAAGAAGCCACGACCAGGTCGGCCTCTTCGATCAGCTTCTGCTCCATCTTGAGCGCGTCGGAGGTATTGGTGCAAAAGCCGGCGTGATCATCCATGCAATCAAACACCACGGTTCCGCCAAATGCCTCTTTCAGTCGCTTGGCGACGGGCCACCATCCCGGAAACTGAACCAGGTAGTGAATCGATGCCGGCTTGGCTTGTCGAATCAACTCCGACAGCGACGTGACCAGGTTTTCAAGGTCTTCGCCAGCAATCGTGTTGACATACACATTGATGGGATCACGGGACTGCAATCGGACCTGGAAGATGTCCTGGTCCAACTCATCCACGCCAAGGGCAACTGCCGCCTCGGCCGCCGAAACGAACTTGCGGCCCAGCGGCTGCAGATTCATCGACAGATAGCACGCTGCGTAGCCATGATCACGCAGCCGCGAGACGAGGTGCTGCGGCCGTTGCCAACGGAAGTCCCAATTGATGATGGGAAACGTCAATACCAGTCGCTGATTCTTGCGCGCCACCGCCTGCGCGACAGCATCCAATTTCACTTGGGCTTGCTGCTTGGCCTTGTGGCTGCGCGCCAACCGCACGACATCACCCACGGGGGTAGCCGCAAGCCGCCGCCGCGCCGCAGCCTTCACCAGGCGCACCCCGAGGCGCACGCTGCCGCGCTGATGCATCTGGGAAAGATCATTGAGTTCGCCTTGAAGGCGCTGAATCTCGGCATCGCGCTGATCCACGCGCGAGAGCGCGACAGGGAGCGCTTCCAGCTCTTGCTGCAAACGACGGATCTCGGTGTCGCGCTGTTTGACCGACTCCGCGGCGGACTGAGCCCAGACTGAAGTCTGATGGACATCACCGCTCAGCTTGGCGACTTCTGCTTCCTTGCGCTTCAGTTCGCGCACGGCCTTGGTCAATACACTTTCGTCGAGCTCGCGGGCAATCTCGTCGAACTTTTGGTCAAGAATTGCTTGCACGTCGGCCGTGGGCTCATACCGCTGTGCGGATGCCGCCGACGGCGTCTTGGAGGCTGAAACGAACACGCGATAATGCGGCGGCGCGAAATCCTGCTCGGCGAGTTCACGATTGAATGCTTCGGATGCGGCCAACACCTCGGGCTTGAGCGTCTGAACGTCCCAATAGCAGATCACCTTGGACAACAGACGATTCAGCCAAGGCGTATGGCCATGCCCAACCACGGAGGGGCTATACCCGCGCGCGCGGAAATCCTCTTCCACTTTACGCGCTGACGGCAGCCCATACTCGGTATGTTCGTGGAGCCAGCTGTACGTCTCGCCATGCACGCGGCGATACTCGTCATTGACGCGATTGTCCGTGTCGAGCGCATGCCCGCCCTCTTCCGGCGGGAACCCGAGAAGCACTGTCGTACCCGCCAGGTCCATCAGGCGCGCGAGGAAAGCATCCCTATATTGCGGCGGCACGTGTTCCAGGACGTCTACGGCGCAGACGAAATCAAATTTCCTGCCGTTCAACCTATCGGCGAACACATCGCCGCTCACCTTGTTGGGCCCGTCATTGCCCGCAAGCAGCGGATCGACATAGGTGACGTCGGCTTCCTCGATGAACCCCCCAAGCAGGCATTCGGGTCCGCTACCCACGTCCAGTACGGTCGAGCCCGGCTTCAGGCCGGCATCGCGCAGGAATCGCGCGCAGGCCAGGTAACGGCTGTACTGGTCGAAAATCATGCCTTCCGGACCGGGATGGGTCGCGGGTTCGCCTTGTTGGTCTTTCTCGGCTTGTTGCTTGGCTTCGTCTGCCATGGAGTACACCGGGAACGCGCGCATCCGCTCCTGCCAGGCATCGAGTTCCTCGGCGGAGCACGTGCGCCGCACGATGACGCCGACGCCGCATGCCCAACCCAGCGTCATGTCATCGCCGACCGAAATCAGCTCGCCCAACGGCGAGAAGATGTCGACGAAATCCTGGTGGGAAAAGCGCCAGTGATCTGCCGGATAGTCGTGCAGTTCGAAACCGGGGGAGCGGGTGGTCAGCACCAATACGCCACCCACACGCAAGGCCGACGCCATCTGATACAGCGCGCCCTGCCAATCGTAGCAATGCTCCAGCATCTCGGTGGAAACGACGGCATCGAACGATTCGCGGCCGAACTGGCTGACGATGCGAGAAGCATCCAGGACAAGGTCGACACCAGGACCTTCGAAGATGTCGATGCCGACATATTCGCTTTCCGGATCGGCAAAGATTGCCCTGAGCGTCCCGTTCACGTCGCGCGAACCGACTTCCAGCAGCCGCGCCCCCTTCTTCACATGCGGCTGTGCCAGCTTTCCCCAATCCATGCACCAAGCATTACACATCACTATTCCTCGGTAAATTCTGCTATTCGACTGTTTTCTTTTCGATTGTCTTGCCCAACCGACGGCTATTCCATTACGCCTGCGAAGAGGCCAATCTTTCAGTGATCGTCGCCGATACGGTAGTCGGCAGGTTCAACATTGCATGCACCTGTCTATCGGCAGACACCATGAATACAATGGCGTTATCCAGCCGATCGGCCATCTTGATGTCGCCAAGGTCGGTACGATACGCGACTGCCGGGCAGAAGGCGTAAGACCCCGGATGAAGCAGCGGCAGTTCGACGGTGAACGCCACCGTTGTAACGGAGCCCATCCCGCCGCTGGTGATCGTGACCTTTTCGACGTCGCTATTCGTACTGGCCAGTTCTATGCCCTTCTGCGTGCGGAATATGTAGCCAGCGATGAGCTTGCCACCGGACTCATCGGAATCGTTGCGAATACTGAACCGAAGAGTGACACGCGAGCCATGGGCCACGGTCTGCACCTGCCGCATCTGATCGTCATAAAGCCCGACCCCGATAATCGAATATTTGCCATCGCCCAGCCGCTGGTCAATATTGGGGATCGTCGATTCAATGCCATCGGGGAGCGCGACAGGCGCCCCCCCCTCGAGCAGCGCCGTCGCAGAAGGCTCGACAGTGGCATCCGTCCGCTCATAGCCAAACAGTGCGGCAAGATAACGATCGACGACTTTCGAAGCCGTATCGAAAGCGACCATTTGGCCGTTTTCCAGCCAGATGCATTTTTCGCACAATGCTCGCACAGCGCTCGCGTCATGGGACACGAACAGAATCGTGGTGCCGCGTTCGCGCAATTGTTCGAAGCGCAGCATGCATCGGTGGGTGAAGTAAGCGTCACCCACCGCCAAGGCTTCGTCGACGATCAGAATATCCGGATCGATATTGGCTTGAATGGCGAACGCCAGGCGCACGTACATCCCGCTGGAGTAGGTCTTGACCGGCTGATCGATGAAATCGCCAATCTCCGCGAAGGCAAGAATGCGGTCCATTTTGGACGCAATTTCCTGGCGACTCAGGCCAAGGATGGCGCCATTGAGGAAGACGTTCTCGCGGCCCGTGAATTCCGGGTTGAACCCGGATCCCAGCTCGAGCAGAGCGGCAACCCGCCCCACCGTACTCACGTCTCCCGAACTCTGATTCAACGTGCCGCAAATCAGCTGCAGCAAGGTCGATTTGCCAGAACCGTTGCGACCCACGATGCCGATGACTTCCCCTTTCTTGATTTCAAAGGAGATGTCCCGCAATGCCCAGAATTCCTTGAAGAACTGCTTGCGGCCACGCGTGAGCATCTGCAAGAGACGATCACGCGGACGTTCGTAGACGTGATAGCACTTGCTGACGCCGGATACCGAAATAGAGGTCTCAGAGGACATCCGCAAACCCCTTTCTGGTCTTTTGGAACCATGCAAATGCCAGGCATGCGAATACCCCCGCGGCGCCGGCGTATATCAACAAGCCCGCCACGTTCGGCTGAGCCCCAAAGAAGGCCACGGCGCGTACTTGTTCAACGATGAAAGTCAACGGATTCAAGTACAGCAGATGCCGGTAAGGCTCCGGCAGGTTCTCCGGCGGATAGAAGATGGGTGACATGAACATCACCACCGTCGTCACAATGCCGATGAACTGGGACACGTCTCGCAGATAGACCCCCAACGAGGCCAATATCCAGCACAAGCCCAGAATAAAAAGGCAGAACGGCAACAGAACGAGGGGAACGTACAGCACTGTCACGGGCGGCAGGCCAAACAGGACGAGATAGGCCGCCAGCCACACCACGAGGCTTACCAGGGTATGAAACAACGCGGCGCCAAGAGTAATCCAAGGCAAGATCTCGAGCGGGAAGACGACCTTTTTGACGAAATTGGGATTGCCAACGATAAGTCCGGATGCCTTGTTGAAGCACTCCGCGAACAAATTGAAAACGATCAGCCCCAAAAACAGCACCAGGGCAAACTCGGTGCGCGAGGCGCTACCCGTATTCCAGCGCGCCTTGAAGACGACACTGAATACAAAGGTGTAGATCGCGAGCATGATGATGGGATTGATGAAGGTCCACATCAAACCCATGATGGAACCTTTATAGCGCCCGATGACTTCACGCTTGATTGATGCGGTGATCAGACCACCGTTGCGCAGCCCACTCAGGACAAGCGCACGCGGGCTGCTCGGAAACTGCCTCATTATGGAAAAACCTCCATTGATGCCATGGCGACGCAGCCTCTTGTCGCTCCGATGGACGAAAGGCGCTGCGCAGGACACAAGGGCGAGACTCGTGAGTCCAACGCCGGATACGGGCAATACCTGGGATCGGCAGCCTTCTGGCTGCCTATGCATTTCTGTCGGGGAGTCATGCGTTATTTCTCAAGAATATTCGCAAGCATACGGGAATTGCCATTTTTTCAAGGCAGTGCGGCCACGCAAAAAGCGCAAACCTGCCTCGGGAATGGCCTATTTCTTCTCATCCCGGCTCAACCTGGGGATTCTCTGATGCCGCATGACACGGTCAGGATATCTGGCAAGAAGGCTGGCGGCCGCACCAGATGCAGCGCCCCCCCCCCTTGCCATCAGTTCACGCCAGCCGCATGCGCCTGCTCATCTGCGTGGTACGAAGAACGCACCATCGCACCCACCGCCGCGTGCGAAAAGCCCATCGCATAGGCTTCACGCTCGAACATCGCAAACGTATCCGGGTGCACATAGCGCAGCACCGGCAGGTGGTGTTCGGACGGCTGCAGGTACTGGCCGATGGTCAGCATATCGACGTTGTGCGCACGCATGTCGCGCATGACCTGAAGGATTTCCTCGTCGGTCTCGCCCAGGCCCAGCATCAAGCCGGACTTGGTGGGCACTTCCGGATGCAACTGCTTGAACTCGGCCAGCAGCTTGAGCGAGTGCATGTAGTCGGACCCCGGGCGGGCCTGCTTGTACAGGCGCGGCACGGTTTCCAGGTTGTGGTTCATCACGTCGGGAGGGCCGGCGTTCAGGATGGTCAGCGCACGGTCCAGGCGGCCGCGGAAGTCGGGCACCAGCACCTCGATGCGGGTGGACGGCGACAATTCGCGGATATGGGTGATGCAATCGACGAAGTGGCCAGCGCCGCCATCGCGCAGGTCGTCGCGGTCGACCGAGGTGATCACCACGTACGAAAGCTTCAAGGCGGCGATGGTGCGCGCAAGGTTGAGCGGCTCGTTGGTATCCAGCGGGTCGGGGCGGCCATGGCCCACGTCACAGAACGGGCAGCGGCGGGTGCACTTGTCGCCCATGATCATGAACGTGGCCGTGCCCTTGCCGAAGCACTCGCCGATGTTCGGGCACGAGGCTTCTTCGCAGACCGTGTGCAGGTTGTGCTCGCGCAGGATGCGCTTGATGTCGTAGAAGCGGGAACCGGGCTGGGCAGCCTTGACGCGGATCCATTCCGGCTTCTTCAGGCGTTCGGCGGGGATGATCTTGATAGGAATGCGCGCCGTCTTGGCCTGGGATTTCTGCTTCTGCGTCGGATCGTAGACCGCTTCGGCAGGCGTAGCGGCGGGTTCGTTCGAGGGAACAGACGACTCGGCAAGCGTAGACATGAGACACCTTCACGACCGGCGCGGATCGCGCCGTGGTCTGAGACAAAAAACGCATTTTACCCTCCCTGGGGGCTTCCGCCCTGAACGGCCTTTGGCCGGGCGGCTGACCAGGCTGGGTTATCGTCACGCCTGATGAATTCCACCCCGCCCGTCATGCCCTCCCCATCCGTCCCCCGTCCCATCGCCCTGGTCTCCCCTCGCCTGGACTCGCCGCCCGCGCCGCGCGCGATCCAGGCCATCGCCGACCGGCTGGCAGTCGCCGGCTACTACCTGGCCACCGGCTCCTGGCGCGAGCCCGGCCTGCTGCCGGGCTTGGCCGTGCTGCGGCCCGCCGCCGTCCTGGTCCTGGGGCCGCTGGACGATCCGCAACTGCGTGCCGCCGTCGCGGCGCTGGACGTTCCGGTGGTGGAAACCTGGGGCCTGCCGGAAACTCCGCTAGACAGCGTCGTCGCGATCGACAACGCCGAAGCCGGCCGCCAAGCGGCCCGCCATTTCGCCGAAAAGAAATTCGCCCAGGTCGCCTGCATCAGCGCCGACACCCCCTGGGAGCGGGCCCGGCGCGAGGGCTTCATCAGTGCGGCGGCCGCGCTGGGCCTGACCCAGGTGGCAGACATCGTGCAACCCGAGGCCCTGCAGATGAACGATGGCCGCATGGCCTTCCTGCGCCTGTTGGCGACCAATACGATTTTCGATGCGGTGTTCTGCACGTCGGATCTGTTGGCCGCCGCGGCCGTGTCCGAAGCCCACAACCGCGATCTGCACGTGCCGCAGGACCTGGCGGTGCTGGGTTTCACCGACGATGGCAGTGCCCCGCAATGGGTACAGGGCCTGACGACGCTGGGGGTGGATGCCGCCGACCTGGGCCGTGGCGCAGCCCAATTGTTGCTGGACCGGCTGGACGGCGAACAGCCGCCCGGCACTCAGGTCACGATGGAAGTGGTGTTCGAGCCGCGTCTGAGCACGTAGCCGGCCCGGGCCGGCAGCGGGCGGGCCGCCCTCTGGTCAAGCCCCGGTTTCGTACAGGGCCGGAAACCCGCTGTCGCGCAACATGGCGTCGGCTTCGCGCAGAAACGCCGGCGTGGCGGTTTCGGGCACCCGTACCAGCCATTGCACGGCCTCTTCCTTGCGGCCGCGCTGCAACAGCATGCGGCCCAGATGGAACATGCCGCGGAAGTCACCGCCTTCGGCGCAGCGCTGGTAGCAATCGAAGGCGCGTTCCAGGTCTTGCGCCACGACATCGCCGGCTTCGTAGAAGCGGCCCACGATACCGATGGATTTCACATGGCCGCCCTGCGCGGCCTGCTGGTACAGGGCCAGCGCCGCGGCGCGGTTCTGCACCACGCCGCCACGGCCGCTCTTGAGCATGTGGGCATAGTTGTACATGCCCCAGTCCAGCCCGCGGTCAGCAGCCAGCCGGAACCAGTACGCCGCGACGGTATCGTCCGGCGCCACGCCCCAGCCGTTCTCGTAGCAGCGGCCCACCATGTTGATGGCCATCAGGCTGTCGCCATTGGCGGCGCGCTTGAACCACGCCAGTGCTTCGGCCTGGTCTTGCGGCATGCCGATGCCGTCCAGCAGCATCTGGCCGAAAATGGTCTGCGCCTCGGCCAGGCCCATGCCGGCCGCGGTTTGTATCCAGGCAGCGTACGCCTCGACCGGCCCGGCACGCAGCTGCGCCAATTGTTCGGGCGAGGTCGCGGCCACGTCGGCGGGAGTGAAGCTGAATGTCATGCAGGAGTCCTTGCCTGGCGCCAGGCGCGTGCCAGATTGCGCGCCAGCGTGTCGCCGACGTCGGTAGGGTCTTGCCGGACGCCGCAGGCCGCCATGTCGACGGTGCGCAGCCCCGCGTAACCACAGGGGTTGATGCCCAGGAACGGCGCCAGGTCCATGGCCACATTGAGCGACACGCCATGGTAGGCGCGGCCATTGCGGATCTTGATGCCCAGCGCGGCGATCTTGGCCAGGTCGCCGCCGCCCGGCGCGGGCACGTAGACGCCCGGCGCCCCCGGCTTGCGGCAGGCGCCGGCCACGCCCACGTCATTCAGCGTGTCGATCACCGCGGATTCCAGCAGCGCGACGTATTCCTTCACGTACATATCGACCCGGCGCAGGTCGAACAACGCATAGGCCATGACCTGGCCGGGGCCATGATAGGTCACCTGGCCGCCGCGGTCGCAGTGGACGATGGGAATGGCGCCCGGGTTCAGCACGTGCTCGGGCAAGCCGGCCTGGCCCAGCGTGTAGACGGGCGCATGCTCGCACAGCCAGATTTCATCAGGCGTCTCGGCCGACCGCTGGTCGGTATAAGCCTGCATGTCCCGCCAGACGGACAGGTAGTCCGCCGGCCGCGCGAGCCACTTGATCACGGCAGCCTTCTTGCCTTACAGGACAATCGACACCATGGGATGGCCGTGCAGCGCCTGGTACAGGCCGTCGAGCTGCTCGCGCGAGGTGGCGCGCACCGTGAAGGTCAGGCCCAGGTAGTTGCCGCCCTTGCTGGGCCGCATTTCGACCGTGGCGGCATCAAAGCCCGGGTCGAAGCGCAGCACGACGTCGGTCAACGTCTGCGCAAAATCGGGGTGCTGCTTGCCCATGACCTTGATGGGAAAGTCGCTGGGGTACTCGATGAGGGAGTCTTCGGGCGGAATATGCATGATGGATGGCCTGGAGCGTCAATTCATCTATATGGGGGCAGGCATCGCCCAGGCAAGGCCCGCCCGTCAGGGCGGGCGACGCGGGGGGGCTGGTCACAGCGCCCCCGCAGGGCCGGCTTAGCGCGCGGCGATGCGGGCATCATAACCCGCGCGCAATTGCTCAAAAACGGGGCCGGGCTTGCCCGAACCCACCGGCCGGCCGTCCAGCGAGACGATCGCCAGGACTTCCTTGGTAGCCGAGGACAGCATCAGTTCGTCCGCCTGAGCGACTTCGTCCTGGGTGATGCGGCGCGCTTCGAAGGCGATGCCGGCTTCGGTCGCCAGCTCGCCCATCAGGCCGTAGCGGATGCCTTCCAGGATGAGGTTGTTCTTGGGCGGCGCCAGCAGCTTGCCGCCGGACACGACCCAGATGTTGGTGGACGAACCTTCGGTCAGGAAACCGTCGCGGAACTGCAGCACTTCGTCGACATGGGCGTCCACGGCCTGCTGCTTGGCCAGCACGTTGCCCAGCAACGACACGGACTTGATCTCGCAGTGCAGCCAGCGTTCGTCGGGGATGCTGATGGCGGACAGGCCTTGCGTGCGGGCCTCGGCCGACGGCGGCGCCCACGCCGACACCATGCCGAAGACGGTCGGCGTGACCGGCTGGGCCGGGAACGGGTGATCGCGCTTGGCGACGCCGCGCGTGACCTGCAGGTAAACGATGCAGGTCTCGAGGTTGGAACGGGCCAGCAGCTGTTCGATCAGGTCGATCCAGCCGGCGCGGTCGAACGGCTGGGCGATGCGCAAGGCCGCCAGGCTGCGGTCAAGACGGTCCAGGTGCTCGGCCATGCGGAAGGCATTGCCGCGATAGACCGGCACGACTTCGTAGATGCCGTCGCCGAAAATGAAGCCGCGGTCCAGGACAGAGATCTTGGCCTCGTCCACGCGCAGAAACTCGCCATTGAGAAACACCTGGCTTTCGCCCGGTACGCCCGGAATCATGAGCCGCTCCTGAGAATCAAATGGATAGGGACGGGCCACCCGGCCCGCCCCTTGGGATAGAGCTTACACCCGCGGCCGCGCCCGTGGCGCGCCCGCTTACTGGAACCAGCGCTTGACGGTATCGGCCATGCGGCCGAAGAAGCCCGCGCGTTCGACGGCGTCCTGCACCACCAGAGGTTCGGTGCGCAGCACCTTGCCATCCAGCGTGAATTGCAGCGTGCCAACCTGCTGGCCCTTGGCCAGCGGGGCGATCAGCGGGTCCGTGCGCTGCGCCACCGGCTTCAGGTCGCCGGCCTTGCCGCGCGGCACCGCCACCGACACCGGGTTGGGCGGGCCCAGCTTGACGTTGTCGGCCGTGCCTTCCCAGACGCGGGCGTCGATGCCGGGCTGGCTCTTGTCGAAGAGCTTGACCGTGTCGAAATTCTGGAAGCTCCAGTTCAAAAGCTTCAGGCTTTCTTCGGCGCGGGTGGCTTCACTGTCGGTGCCCACCACCACGACCAGGATGCGGCGGTCGCCACGCACCGCGGTCGACACCAGGCAGTAGCCCGCGGAATCGGTATGGCCGGTCTTCATGCCGTCGACCGACGGGTCGGCCCACAGCAGGCGGTTGCGGTTGGGCTGGGTGATCTTGTTGTACGTGAAGCTCTTCTGCTTGTAGTAATGGAAGAACTCGGCGTGGTCGGTGATCAGATGCGCGGACAGCGTGGCCAGGTCGCGCGTGGACGTCATGTGCTGCGGATCAGGCAGGCCCGTGGCGTTCATGAAGTGGGTATTGCGCATGCCCAGGCGTTCGGCTTCCTGGTTCATGAGCGAAGCGAAGGCGGACTCGCTGCCGCCAACCGCTTCGGCCAGCGCGACGGACGCGTCGTTGCCCGACTGCACGATCATGCCCTGGTTCAGTTCGTCGACCGTGACCGGCTTGCGCGGCTCGATGAACATGCGCGAGCCGCCGGTGCGCCAGGCATGCTCGGACACGGGCACAGTCTGCTCCAGCGTCAGGCGCTTTTCTTCCAGCGCGTTGAACACGACGTAGGCCGTCATGATCTTGGTCAGCGAGGCCGGCTCGACCTTCATGTCCGGATTGGAGGCGGCCAGAGTCTGGCCGCTGTTCACGTCGATCACGATCCAGGCCTTGGCCGCGATGGTGGGCGCCGGCACCGCCGACACATCGCCCACCGGCACCACCCCCGAGGCCGTCGGCGCGGGCGCCGTGGCGCCGGCGGCCGCGGGTGCCGCGGCGGGCGCCTGCTGGGCCCAGGCCGGCAGCGAGGCCGCAAGCATCGCCGACAACACCGCGCCGGCCAACGCGCGACGGGCAAAGACAACGGGGGATTGAGCGGAGTAAGGCAAATTCTTCATCGGCAACGTGGGTCCAGGAAAGACGCCCGCTGGCGCGGGGCAAGTGGCTGACAATTATAGGCAGTCGATAGGACCCATCCGCCCCGGGATGGGTTCCTTGGTCATTTAAAACATGCAACCTGATGCAACTCGCCGCGCGTCGCGACGCGTGGCTCAGTCCAGCGCAACCTTCAGGCGTGCCTGCACCAATTGGCGCAGCACCAGCAGCTTGCCATGGAAGAAGTGCGACGCGCCGGGGATCACCACCACGGGAATCGAACGCGGCCGGGCCCAGTCCATGGCTTCGGACAAAGGCACGACTTCGTCTTCTTCGCCATGCACCATCAGCGTATCGTCAGGAACCTGGACCTCATGCGACTGGAAGCGGTTCACCGCCGGACCCATCAACATCAGCGCGCTGGGCAAGACGGTGTCGCCCTGCTCTGCCAGCGCCGCGTAGGTTTGCGCGGCCACGGCGGTGCCGAAGGAAAATCCGGCCAGCACCCAGGGCGCGGTGGCCAGTTCCGGATGGCGTTCGCGCATCTGCGCCACCACCGCCAGCATGTCCTGGGTTTCGCCCACGGACTTGTCGAACGCGCCCTCGGACAAACCGACGCCGCGGAAGTTGGGGCGCACCGCCACCAGCCCGTGCTGCACGCAGGCGCGCGACAGCGTGGTCACGACTTTGTTTTCGCGGGCGCCGCCTTGCAGCGGGTGCGGATGCAGCACCAGGGCCCAGCCCCGCGGCGTGCCGTCGGGCCAATCCACCGCGCAATCGATGCGGCCGGCGGCTCCGGTGAAGGCGTGGGTTTCAGTGCTTGCGGGCATAGGGGTACTCGTGCTGCGTGAAAAAGGGAATGTTAACCGGCGAGGCGTCAGCGGGCGGGCCGCGCCGCGGCTATCGGATTGCTGGCCAGCCACTGCGCCAGCTGGTCGGCGGCGTCATCGGTGGCCTGACGCAAGGCGGCTACGCCACCGGCAGCGTCCTGCGTCGGTGCGGGGGCCTGGGTCGCGATGCGCACCTGGCCAGCCACGTCGCGGCCATTGAGCAGCACCGCCTGCAACAGCACGCGGCCCTCGCTGGCCGAGCCGTCGGGCGTGAACACCTGCTCGAACTGCGACAGGTAGACCTGCAACTGCGGCGTCTGGCCGCTCGCCCGATCAGCCAACACCGGGCCTTGGCGCGACAGACGTTCGATCAGGCGTTGGCGCACCAGGTCGGACGGCGACGACGACCAGCGGTAAGTGGCGTAGGACTTGGGCGCCGCGCTGTCGCCGACACGCCAGACGATGCCGGTATCGGACAACGCCGGCACGGCCGAGAACACCAGCGCGATGGGTTCGCGCGCCGGCAACTGCGGTGTGGGCCGGGCGTCCAGCCCCAGGTCGAAGACGGCGGGCGGCGCGCCGACGCGGCCGACCCCGCAGCCGGCGAGCGCCAAAGTCAGGATCAGAATCGCGCTACGCATCTTCATTTCGGCTGTCTCCCAAATCCGGCAAAGCCGGCCTCGCCGGGCCCGGGCGCAACCGGCGCCGGCCCGAACAACAACGATTGCGGCGAATTATCCACACGCCGCAAGGTAAAGGTAGCGCCGCGCGCGGCCGCGCTGACGTTGGCCGCCATGCTGGTGAAGGCGGGCAGCGTTTCGCCGTCCAGGCGTGACGCGGCAAAGGCGATGTCGTTCAGGCTGCGCGTGGCGGTAGCCAGCGGGCCGTCGGGTGCGTTCAGGCGCGCCAGCGACTGCCGCGCCTGCTGGGCCAGGTCGGCCACTTCGCGCGCCGCGCGGTCGGCCTGGCGCGACGTGCTGCCCAGCGAATCCATCAGCGGCCCCAGCTTGGCCAGGGTCGGGCTCAGATCGCGGGTGGCGTCCTTGAGCGACTGGGTGATGTCGGCGGCATTCTGCAAACTGGCGGTCAGCGCCTGCACGTTCTGCTGGCTCAGCAGCCGGCGCAACTGCTCGGTCGCGTCTTCCACATTGGAAATCAGCCGGCCGCCGCGTTGCTCGATGCGGTCCAGGAAGCCCGGGCGCAAGGGAATCGCGGCGGGATTGGCGTCGCTGGAGGCCAGCCGCTTGAACGAACTGCCGTCATCGCGCAGTTCCACATTGGCCATGCCGGTCACGCCCTGCACGCCCAGCTCTGCCCAGGTCGATTCGGTGATGGGCGTGTTGGGCGCCACGCCGATGCGGATCCGCACCTGCCCGGGCTTATCGGGGTTCAGCGCCAGCGACTGCACCTTGCCCACCGGCACGCCCTGGTAACGGACGGTCGATTGCGGGTTCAGGCCGCTGACGGCAGTGGCCGACACGATTTCATAGGTTTGCAGTTTGGTCCGATCGCGGCCGATCCAGACGGCCACCAGCGCAGCGGCGGCCAGGAGGACCAGCGTGAAGATGCCGGCCATGAGCGCGTGACTACGGTTTTCCATGATGCGTTCCCTTCGGCGCCATGTCCCCAAGCGCACGCAGACCGCGTTCGCCCAGGAAGAATGTGTGAATGAACGGGTGATCGACCTTCAGTACTTCCGGCACCGTGTCGCATACGATCACCCGCTTGTCCGCCAGCACGGCGACACGGGTGGCCAACGCGAGCAGCGTGTCCAGATCGTGCGTCACCATGACGACGGTAAATCCCAACTGCCGGTGCAGGCTGCGCACCAGGTCCACGAATTCGTCCGAACGCAACGGGTCCAGGCCCGCCGTGGGCTCGTCCAGGAACACCAGTTCAGGGTCCAGCGACAACGCGCGCGCCAACGCCACGCGCTTGACCATGCCGCCGGACAGGTCCGACGGCCGCTTGCCGGCGTCCTGCGCCGTCAGGCCCACCATGGCCAGTCGGCACATCACGACGTCGTGCACCAGGTCTTCGGGCACCGTGCGCAGTTCACGCAGCGGCAGCGCCACGTTGTCGAACACGGACAGCGCCGAAAACAGCGCGCCGGCCTGGAACAGCATGCCCCAGCGGTACGACAGACGACGCCGCTCGGCGGTCGTCAGCTCGGACAAGGTATTGCCCAGCACCTGGATGGTGCCGGCCGCCGGCTGGTCCAGCCCGATGATCTGGCGCAGCAGCACCGTCTTGCCCGTGCCCGAACCGCCCACCAGCACCAGGATCTCGCCGGGAAACACCGTCAGGTCCAGGTTGTCGTGCACGACGTGGTCGCCAAAGGCGGTACGCAGGCCCCGCACGGTGATGACCGGCGCAACCGTGACATGCTCTTCGGTGAACAGGCGATGTTGTTCGGCGCCGGCCATCAGATGCCCACCGAACTGAAAATGACCGCGTACAACGCGTCCAGCAGGATCACGCCGGTGATCGACGTGACCACCGAAGTCGTCGTGCCGCGCCCCAGGCTTTCCGTGTTGGGCTGGATGCGCAAGCCGAAATGGCAGGCGATCAGCGCGATCAGCATGCCGAAGGTCACGCCCTTCAGGATGCCGATCCAATAATTGGTCAGGGAAATTGCGTCGGGCAAGGATTGCAGGAACCACTGCGCCGACACGCCCAGCTGCACCTGCGCGGCCAGCATGCCGCCCAGGATGGCCATGGCGTCGGTCCAGAGCACCAGCAACGGCATGGTGACCGCCAGCGCCACCACCCGCGGCAGAATCAGCCGCTGGCCGTGCGAAATGCCCATCACCAGCATCGCATCCAGTTCCTGCGTGACCCGCATGACGCCGATCTGCGCGGTGATGGCCGACCCCGACCGCCCCGCCACCAGGATGGCAGCCAGCACCGGCCCCAGCTCGCGCACGATGGACACGCCCAGCAGCCTGACGATGAAGCGGTCCGCGCCAATCATCTGCAACTGCTGCGCCGACAGATACGACAGCACCACGCCGATCAGGAACCCCACCAGCGCCGTGATGCCCAGGGCCTGCGCCCCCGTGCGGTAGATCTGGGCCGAGATCTCGCGCCAAGGGCCCCGCGAGGGCCGGCGCAGCATGCCGAAGAAATCCAGCACCAGTTGCCCCAGCATCACCAACAGGGCGCGGCCGTTCTCGGCCGCCTGCAGCACCGCGTCGCCCACGGACCGGACCCAGCCCCACGAGGCCTCGGGGCGCGGCGGCGCCTGGCGCTCGCCCTTGTTCAGCGCCAGGGCATTGAACACGTCCTGCTGGCCGGCCGACCAGCGCACCCGTTCGGGCAGCTTTTCGCCCCAGGCCTGCCAGATCAGCAGGGCGCCGATGGTGTCCAGCCGGCTGATGCAGTGCAGGTCCCAGCGCGCGTCTTCGCTGACAGCCTTGGCCATCGCGGCGCGGCGCCGTTCGACCTCGCCGGGCTCGGCCAGCGCCAGAACGCTCCAGTCGCCCCCCACATGGCACACGCCCGCTTCCTGGCGGAAGGGCGCGGCGGCGGACGCGGATGGGGAAGAATGCGGCATGAAGACATGATACCGATGCAAAATGTATCGACAATCATATACGCTGGGGCCGAAACGCCGCGAACCCGGCCCGCGCGTGCCCTACAATCGCCGCCATGTCCGCTCAAGTCCGCCCCATCGACCTGCCCGCGCCAGAAGACCTGGCCCGGATGCTGGGTTCGCGCCTGCCCGCCTTCCAAGACATCGCCTGGACCGCCAGCACCGGCTCGACCAACGCCGACCTGCTGGCGCGCGCCCGCGGCGGCGCAGCCGCCGGCAAACCCTGGCTGCTGGGCACCCACCTGCAGGAAACGGGCCGGGGCCGTGCTGGCCGCCCCTGGCAGAACCGGGTGGGCGCGGCGCTGATGTTCTCGTGCGCCTTCGACGTGCACCTGCCGGCCGCCCAACTGCCCGCCCTGTCGCCGCTAGCCGGCCTGGCCGCCTGCGAGGCGCTGCGCACCGTGGCCGGCGCGGGCGCCGACGGCCTCTGCATGAAATGGCCCAACGATGTGCAATGGCGCGACGCCAAGCTGGCCGGGGTGCTGGTCGAGACCACCCGCAACCCGGGCGGCCGCGAAACCGGCTACACGGTCGTCATTGGCATGGGCGTGAACCTGGTCGACGCCGACGCCCTGTCGCAGGCCCTGGGCCGCCAGGTGGCCGACTGGACCCAGGTCACCCAACACGCGCCCGGCCACCCCGCCACCGCCGCAGACCTGGTCTGCGCCGCGGCCACCGCCTGGCACGAGGCCGTGCAGATGCTGGAACGCGAGGGCTTTGGCGCCTTCGCACAACGCTTCGGCCAGGTCGATGCGCTGGCCGGCCGCGCGGTCAATGTGCTCGACAAGGGCGACGTCATCCTCAGCGGCACGGCCTGTGGCGTCGACAGTCAGGGCCGCCTGCTGGTGCAGACGCCCCAGGGTGCCACGCCGATATCGGTCGGCGAAATCTCGATCAGGCAGCAGGCATGATCATCCTCATCGACTCCGGCAACAGCCGCCTGAAAGTGGGTTGGCTGGACCCTTCCAGCCCCGACATGCCGCGCGAGCCCGCTGCCGTCGCCTTCGACGGCCTTGACCTGGACGCGCTGGACCGCTGGCTGACCGCCCTGCCCCAGCAGCCGACGCGCGCGCTGGGCGTGAACGTCGCAGGTGCCGAACGCGGCGTCGCCATCGCGGCCATCCTGCAGCGCCGCGGCTGTGCAGTCACCTGGGCCACCTCACAGGCCACCACCCTGGGGCTGGTCAATCGCTACAAGACACCGCAACAACTGGGCGCGGACCGCTGGGCGTCGTTGCTGGGCGTGCTGTCGCGCCTGCCGGGGGCCCATCCGCCGTTCCTGCTGGCCAGTTTCGGCACTGCCACCACCATCGACACGGTCGGGCCCGACAACGTCTTTGCGGGCGGCCTGATCCTGCCCGGACCCGCCATGATGCGCAACGCACTGGCCCACGGCACGGCCAACCTGCCGATCGCCGAGGGCCAGGTCGTGGCCTATCCCACCGATACGCACGAAGCGATCGCCTCGGGCATCGCCGCCGCCCAGGCCGGCGCCGTGGTGCGTCAATGGCTGGCCGGCCGCCAGCGCTACGGCCAGACGCCGCAGATCTTCGCGGCCGGCGGCGGCTGGCCGGAAGTGCACCAGGAAATCGAACGCCTGCTGGCGGATGCCGGCGGCGCGTTCGGCGCCGCGCCCGTGCCCGTCTACCTCAACCACCCCGTCCTGGACGGACTGGCCGCCATGGCGCGCGCCACCCCGGCACCGGACGCCTGACACGAAGCCGCCGCATGCGAGTGCTCTTCATCTTGATCCTGTTGGCGAATCTTTGGGTGCTGGCCCTGGGGCAAGGTTGGCTGGGCACGCGGCCAGCAGACGAAGGCCGTGATCCGCGCCGTTTCAGCCAGGAATTGAATCCGGGCGCCGTCACGCTGGTGCCCAGAAACCCCCGTTAGAGGTTCGCGGCGGCTTGCACGCCAAGCTATCGGCCAGGACGCGCTGCATGCGCCTGCGGCGCACCCGCATCAATCCAGCCAGGGCGCCAACGCCGCCATGGTCCGGGCCGTCGCGCCCGAGTGACTGGCAAACCAGGTCTGCGCCGCCTGGCCCGCCGCCTGCCGCCTGGCCGGGTCGGCCACCAACGCCAAGGCTGCCGCCACCGCCTGTGCCGGATCGGGCTGGCGTTGCGCCGCACCCGCTTCAATGGCGTCGCTGGCGGCCTGCTGGAAATTGAACGTGTGCGGCCCCACGATGACGGGCACGCCCGCGGCGCACGCTTCGATCAGGTTCTGGCCGCCCAGCGGCGCAAAACTGCCGGCCACCACGGCCACGTCCGACGCCGCATAGTAAAAGGCCATCTCGCCCAGCGTATCGCCCAGCAGCACCGTCGTGTCCGCGCCAGGTTCCTGTCCGGACGATCGCCTGACATAAGGCACGCCGGCCTGCTCCAGCAGCGCCGCGGCCTCGTCGAACCGCTGGGGATGACGTGGAATCAGCAGGAATAACGGCCCACCGGCCGTCGCGGACTGGCGCTTGATCGCGTCGATGAATGGCGCATCTTCACCTTCGCGGGTGCTGGCCAGAGCCACCACGGGCCGGCCCAGGCGGGCGCGCCACGCCTGCCCGTCCTGGACCTGTTGCTCAGGTAAAGCCAGATCGAATTTCAAGTTGCCGGAAACGCTCGGATTGCGCACGCCGGCCTGGGCCAATCGGTCGGCGTCCTGCGCGGTCTGCGCCAGCACCAGATCCAGCCCTTGCAGCGCTTCGCGCATGACGCCACCCAGCCGACGCGCCTGCCGCAGCGAAGATTCCGAATAGCGGGCGCTTACCAACGCCATCGGCAGGCGGGCACGCCGAGCAGCCGCCAACAGGTTGGGCCAGATTTCGCGTTCTATCAACAGCCCGCACCGGGGCGCATTGGCGGCCAGGAAGCGCCGTGTCGCGCCAGGAAAATCGTAGGGCAGCCAGGCCTGGCGAAGCTGTCCGCGTGCGATCGCGTCAGTAAACAGCCGCGCGCCTTCGGCACGGCCCGTGGCGGTGATGTGGGTCAACAAGACGGGCAGGCCGCGGTCCAGCAACGCTTGCAGCAGCGGCTGCGCGGCGCGCGTTTCGCCCAGGCTCACCGCATGCACCCAAACGGGAGCCTGAGCCGCTGCGGCGGCATCCGCCCTGGTCCCAGCCCCGGGAAGACGCGTTGCCGTCCGGCCAAAACGCTCGGGTGAAAAAATCTGCCATTCGCCACCCGCCCGCTTGGCGCGACGGGCCATCCACAGCCAGACCAGCGGCGCCAGCGCCCGCAACGCCAGGGTGTAGACGCTGCGGTTCATGTCAGTGCGCCGCCAGCGCCTGCTCCACCGACGCCATGACGGCCTCGCGCGAAGGCGAGGCGCCGCGATCCCCCAGGCTGGCGGTGTAATTGGAACCGACCAGGGGCGTGCGCACCGGCGTGGACGCGCGGTAGATGCCGATCGTGGGGCGGCCCAGGGCCGCCGACAGGTGCGTCAGGCCGCTGTCCAAGCCGACCATCAGGCGGGAACCCGCCAACAGTCGGGCCACCGCGGTCAGGTCCATGCGCGGCATGACCTCGACGTCTTCCATGCCGGCCACCAACAGCCGGGCACGTTCGGCTTCCTGCTCGTTGCCGGCCAGCAGCTTGAGCGAGCAACCCGCGTCCAGAAGGCGACGAAAGACAGCCCGCCAGTCGTCTTCGGGCCAGAGTTTGTCGTCGCGGCTGGCCGACGGCATGATCACTGCATAGCCACGGTCTGCGTCTACATGGTGCAGCCGGGGCATTTCCGTGGCATTGAGCCCTTCACTCGGCACGTCATGCACCGGATCCGCCGCTTGCCCGGCTTGCCGCACAAAGGACTGCAAGCCGAAATCCGGCAAGCCGGCGTGCTGATACCCGAACGTCAGTCCGGCCAACTTGCGCTGGCGAATGACGGCGGGCTGCCAGAATTCCACGCGATGGCGCACGTTGTAGAACAGGGACGCCAGCGGTTCGCGGGCGGAACGCCAATCCAGACCGTGCCGCACGCCACGCGCCTGACGCACCAGCCAGGCGGATTTCAGCAAGGCCTGCATATCCAGGACGATGTCGTAATGCACGGACCGCAGGCGTTCGCGCAGCGCGCGCCGCTCGGCCCGCACTTGCGCCGACCACCAGGATTTACGCCAGCGGCGATGGGCAACTTTGATGATTTCATTGACCGCGGGATGCCAGGAAGGAATCTCGGCAAACGCCTCTTCGACCACCCAGTCTATCTGCGCGTCGGGAACGTGCCGGGCAATATCGGTGATAGCCGGCAACATGTGGACGAGGTCGCCCAGGGAGGAGGTGCGAACAATCAGAATTCGTGTGGGCATGGGCAAGGATTCGTGCTTGGCGCCACTATCGACCCGAAGGGCAGGCACCGGTCAACGCAGCCCGAACTGTACAACAACATTGCCTATTGCAGCGCGGCATGATCCGCCCCATGCCAAATCCGCATTCCAGCCGAAATCACGCTTGTCTCAATGTCGTTTCCGTTTTTTGACAATCATCCATTTAGGCATGCGGAACAATACCAGTCGACGATAAAGCAAGATATACATCGTGGAGAACGCCGCCGTGCACAGCATCAGCACGTACGGCTGCTGCCAGAACAATACCGCAGGAATGACCGCCAGGGACGAGAGCAGCCACAGATAAGGCGACGTCATGGAGTTGCGCTGAGTCTGATGGCGCATTTCACGCGAACCGATCGCCCAGCGCACCAGACGCTTGTAGATCAGCATATGCAGATGCACACCGTCCGGCGCCCCAGGTGAACGTCCTCGCAGCCACTTCTTGCGGTAGATGGAAAACAGGGTCTCGAACACGGGGTAGATGCATAGCAGCAGCGGGAACCACGCCGAGACTTGGGGATGGCGTGCCAACATCAGGACCGACAGCTCGCCAATGATGAATCCCAGGAAATAAGCGCCGCCGTCCCCCAGGAAAATATGGCCGTGCGGATAATTCCAGACCAAAAATCCGATAACGGCGCCCAACGTGCTCAATGCGACGATCAGCAAAAACCGATCGCCCAGATAGAAAGATACGTAGGCAAAACCCGCCAAAATCATCGCGGAAACCACCGCCGCCAATCCGTTATATCCGTCGATAATATTGATGGCATTGGCGGCACCACCGATCGCCACTGATGTAAATATCAACGAAATAATGCCGAACTGCAGCAGCCAATCAATGCCGAAAATATCGACTCGAGTTACCGCGGCACCCAAAAGATAATAGGCTGCAACCCCGGAAAGCATGGCCAGGCCGAGCCGTACCAATACCCTGACCTGCTTGGTCAGATCTTCGGCAAAGCCTCCGAGGAACGCCGGCATGGAAGCCGCCAGAAGCAGCACCATGCTGGGTAGCACCTCGGGTTCCCGGACGGCGACCAACGCACAGGTCACCGCCGTCGCGATGAGCAGCGACAGCCCGCCAATGCGGGGCACGGGCGCCGTGTGGTATTTCTGCACGCCCGCCACGTCGTGGTCCCCAGTCAAGCCATCATGCCAGGATCGGTAGCGGACGATCAGCAAGGTTGAAACGAGCGAAACCAGAAACGCTACAAGAACGTACAACATGGGGAAAGCACGCTGAAATGGTGAATTGGCGCGATTGTAACGTCAGACGTGTGCCTGTCATCAAAACGCGATAGACCCTCTGCAATACAGTGAAAGAGGGACACTGTTCATTCAATGCCTCATTGCGCTACGGTTGGCCGCGGCTGAAATTCCTTGCACATTCGGCAAGCGGCAAAATGAAAGACCGAGGGTATCGCGCGCAACAGGGGCTCACCAAGTAGCCAAACAGCCTATTTGGGAACAGAATAGGCGTACAACTCTTCTACAAGGAGACAGCCATGCGCATAGCTGATGCCCAATGGATTCCTGCCACGCAACACCAGACATGGGACGCGTTGACAGACCCGGAAGTGTTGCAGAAGTGCATTCCCGGTTGTGTAGAAGTCGCCCGCAAAAGCCCCACCGAATACGCCGTCACCTTGCGCGCCAAGCTGGCCGGCATCGATACGGACTACGAAGGCGAAATCCTCATGTCGGACACCAACGCCCCCAATAGCTGCACACTTGTCTTCGAGGGCAAGGGCCGGGCGGCCTGCCTGGCGATCGGCACCGCCCAGATCAATCTCAGCACCAAGGATCAAGGCACGCGTGTTGCCTACACCGTGGCCGGTATGGCCGGCGGCAAGCTCGCCGAATGCGGCGAAGGGCTGCTGCTCAAGGCGGGCGACAAGATCATCCAGAAATTCTTCACCGCCTTCATTGACCACATGGCCAAGCAGCCCCGCCTGGCCCCACCGCCCCCGCCGCCGGAACCCGAACCGCGCGGCCTGTCCAACTCGCGTTGGTCATGGATACTGGTGGTGCTGGTGGTCGCGGTGTTCTGGAGCTACCACGCGTTCTACAAGTAAAAACCCTTATGCACCGATGATATGCTTGGCGGCATGACGCCGCCATCCGCCCCTGCCCAGCCCGCCGCACCCGTTCACTCTCGTCGCGACCTGCTGAGGGGGATGGCCGGGGTAGCCGCCACGGTGGTCCTCGCCGCCTTCGATTCCACCATCATCAGCACCACCTTGCCGCGAGTGGCTGAAGCGTTGAACGGCATGGCGCTGTATGCCTGGGTCGGCACGGGCTATTTATTGGCCACCGCCGCGTCCATCATGATCTTTGGCCGCCTGGGCGACATGTTCGGCCGCAAGCCCCTCATGCTGGTTTCCGTGCTGATCATTGCACTGGGGTCCATTGCCTGTGGCCTGTCCCAGACCATGGGACAACTGATTCTGTTCCGTACGCTTCAGGGCATCGGCGGCGGCATGATGATCGCCACCGCCTTCGCGGCGCCGGCCGACCTGTTCCCCGATGCCAAGGAACGCGTCAAGTGGATGGCCCTGGTCTCGGCCGCCTTCGCCATGGCCAGCGGCATCGGTCCGGTATTGGGCGGCGCTGCCACCCAGGCGCTGGGCTGGCGAGCGGCGTTTTTCATTTCCCCACTGGCGGCCGCGGTAGCGCTGTTCCTGCTGGCCAAGTATTTCCCACGGATCAAACCAGTGCACACCGGCGCGCGACGCATCGACTGGATTGGCGCGGTGCTGCTGGTGCTGGCAGTCGGTGCGCCGCTGGCGGCGCTGGAACTCGCCTTCGCAAAAGGCGAGCATGCCCATCCGATGATGGGCCTGGCCCTGGCGATCATTGGCATCGCCGCCATCGTTTTGCTCATCCCCATCGAACGCCGCGTCGAAACACCCATCTTTCCATTGCGCGTGCTGGCCGGCCGCGAACCGCAACTGCTGAACCTGGCCGCGATGACGGTCGGCGCCGTCATGTTCGTGCTGATCTTCTACAGCCCGCTGCTGCTGCAACAGGTGCTGGGCTACACCCCTAGCGAAGCGGGCTTGCTGATGACGCCGTTGGTGGCGGCCATCTCGGTCGGCAGCATCATCAACGGCCGCCTGTTCCCCCGACAGGCCGAACCGCAACGCCTCATGGTGTTCGGGGCGGGCATGCTGGCCGTCGGGACGTTGATGGTGCTGCTGATCTCGCCCGGGACGTCGGCCTGGTGGATCCTGGCGGCGTTCTTCGTCAATGGCTGCGCCCTGGGCTTCCTGCTGCCCAATCTGACGTTATTCATGCAGATGCTGAGCGAGCGACGCGACGTCGGCGTGGCGTCCGCGCTGGTACAGACCACGCGGGCCATCGGCAGCGCACTGGGTACCGCCGTGGTGGGTATCCTGATTTCGCATGGCACTGTACTAAACGGAGTGCGAACCGGTCTGGTCCTGTGTATTGTCCTGTGCCTGACCTGTGCGGTACTCGCGCATCGGGTCAAGATGAAGAATCTGGCCACCGGCCGGAACCAAGCCTGACTCAGAACTCACCATGCGTCGTCGCGATTTGTTGGACCTTTTGCTCCTGGCCGCCGTCTGGGGCGGCTCATTCCTGTTCATGCGCCTGGCCGTCGGCGAATTCGGGCCTGTCGCGCTGATTGAACTGCGCGTCGGCCTGGCCGCGCTCTTCCTGCTGCCCGCGGCCCTGTGGCGTGGCAGGCTGCCGGTCATCGCCAAGCACTGGAAGGCCATTCTGGTGGTGGGCACGCTGAACGCGGCATTGCCCTTCCTCCTGTATGCCTATGCCGCCCAGTCGCTAGGCGCGGGGTTCTTGTCGGTCGCCAATGCGGTGACGCCGGTGTGGGGCGCCGTGGTCGGCTGGCTATGGTTGAAGGATCGGCTGCCCTGGTCACGCTCATTGGGGCTGGCAATCGGCCTGCTGGGTATCGTGGTGCTGGTCTGGGACAAACTTGATTTTCAGGCCGGCGGCACGGGGCCCGCGGTGCTGGCAGCGGTGTCGGCGCCGGTTTTCTACGGCATCGCCGCCAACTGGACCAAACGCTTTCTGACGGGCGTGGACGCCCTGTCCAACGCCACGGGCAGCATGCTTGCCGCAACGCTGCTGTTGCTGCCCCTGGCGCTGGCCACCTGGCCGCAGGCGCCCGTGTCGGCCATGGCGTGGGGCGCGACCATCCTGCTGGCCGTCGTCTGCACCGGCGCGGCGTACATCGTCTTCTTCCGGCTCATTGCCAATGTGGGACCGACCGGCGCGGTCAGCGTCACGTTCCTGGTGCCTGTCTTCGGTGTGGTGTGGGGCGCCTGGTTCCTGGACGAAGCCATTACGGCATCGATCCTGGTCGGCGCAGGCATCATCCTGGTCGGCACAGCGCTGGCGCTGGGCCTGGTCGGCGGCAAACGCCGCTAGCTGGCGGTGCCGGTTCAGTACTTGTCCGACGTTCCCGTCAGCGCCACGCCGATCCGCAGCAAGGTATACGACGCCGCATCCACCCAGCGCCGCAACCAGCCGCGGCGCTGATATTCCAGCGGCCGGATGAAGCGTCCGCCTTGCTGGATGGCCGCTTCCAGCCGCTCTTGCAGGTCCCACGAAAACGGCTGGTCATCCACCACCACATTGGCCTCGCGCGCTAGCAACAGGCTAAAAGGGTCCAGGTTGGACGAGCCGACGGTGGCCACGTTGTCGATGACGGCCACCTTGGCATGCAGGTAGCTGGGCATGTATTCGTAGATCTCGATGCCGTCGCGCAGCAGCTGGTCGTACAGCGAGCGCGTGGCGTGATACTGCATGCGGTATTCGACCTTGCCTTGCAGCAACAGGCGCACGCGCACGCCGCGCGCGGCGGCCTTGGCCAGGGCCCGGCGAAACTGGCGGCCCGGGAAGAAATAGGCGTTGGCGATGAGGATGTCGCGGCGCGCCTGCGTGATGCCGTACAGGTAGGCGCGTTCAAAGGTCTGGCGAAAGCGCAGGTTGTCGCGCAGCACCAGCGCCGCGCGCAGCTCGCCGCAAGGCGCCACCGGCGCATGGCTGGGCTTGGTCAGCCGCATGCGGCTCCAGTCGCGCGGATGGCGCCGCAGGCGGGCCCAGTTAAGACGCACCCACAGCAAGTCCTGCGCATAGGCGGCGTCGGTGACCACCGGCCCCTGCACCTGTACCGCAAAATCGAAGCGTGGCGCTGATATGCCGTCGGTCGGATCCAGGTCGTCGTAATCGTCGATGATGTTGATGCCGCCGATGAAGGCGATGCTGCCATCGACGACCGTGACTTTGCGATGCAGGCGCCGCAGGCGGCTGCGCGACGGGATGAACTTGGCGAACCAGCGCGGCTCGGGGCGGAAGATGCGGCATTGCGCACCCGCGTCGGTCAGGCGTTCACGCACGGCATCGACGGTATCAGCGCTGCCAAAGCCGTCCAGCACCACGCGCACCTTCACGCCACGCGCGGCCGCGGCCATCAGGCAGTCCAGCACCTTCAGGCCGGTGCGGTCCAGCATGAAAATGTAGGTCTCCAGGTGCACGCTGACCTGGGCCTCGTCGATCGCCTTGCACAGCGCAGGAAAAAAATCGGTCCCGTTCTGCAACAAGCGGATCTGGTTGCCGTCGGTCCATTCCAACTTGACCTGCTCGGCCTTCACGGAAGTTCCAGCTCGGCCAGCAAGGGGGAATGATCGGACAGCCGCGCCCATTCGCGGCCGCGCAGCACGCGCGCGCTGCGCACGGCAAAGCCGCGCTGGTAGATGCGATCCAGGCGGAACCACGGAAAGACGGCGGGAAACGTGCGCGGCGGCGGCAACAGCAGCCGCGAGCTGCCGTCCATGCCCAGCTGGTTGGTGCGTTCCATGACGGACACGCCGCTGTTGGGCAGGCCGCGCAAGGCATTGCTCAGGCGTTTGACCGAGTCGCGCAGGCGCGGCAATTCGCCGCCATGGCTGCGCGGCGCGTGCGAGAACACTTCGTACAGCCCCAACTGCTGCACGAACAGCGGCGCCAGCCGGTCGCCCCAATCGTTGAAGTCTCCCGCGATCAGGATGGGCTCGCCGTCCGGCACCATGCGCCGGATGCGCTCGGTCAGCGCCAGGATCTGGCGGCTGCGGCTGCCGGCAAACAGGCCCAGGTGCACCACGAAGCAATGCACGGCACGGCCATCCAGTTCAATGCGCGCGTGCAAGAGGCCGCGCTGCTCCAGCCGGTGGTCGGAGATGTCCTGGTTTTCGTGGTCAAGAATGGGAAAGCGCGACAACAGCGCATTGCCATGATCGGTTTCATGGCGAACGGCATTGCGGCCATAGGCCACGTCCAGTTTCAGGGCGGCGGCCAAGGACTCGTGCTGAGCGTCCAGCAACGACTTCTGTTCATTGCGGCCCTGGACCTCCTGCAGGAAGACCAGGTCGGGGCGCAGGCCATACAGGCCCAGGCGCAATTCATTCAGGGAATCGCGCCGGCCCAGCGCCGAACGGCCCTTGTGGATGTTGTAGCTGACGACACGGATGAGCGACATAAAAGCGATGGCGCCTTTGAAAGCAGAGGAACCAAGAGCCAAGCCTTGCAGCAGCCCGGCAAGCACCGCCACAAAGCGGCGTTTGCCAGATTACCCCAATTCAGCAATCCCGAGCCGCAACAAAAAGCTGCGCACCGCAAGCCTGGTTGCCACCAGCAAGCGCCGCCCCACAAGCCAGGCCGCCGAGGATCCGGCTCCGCCGGTCCCGCGAGGCGCCCCCCGGGGGGGAAGCGCCTCCGGCGCCTCGGGGGGGGCTTACTTCTGTTCGACGTTGCGCAGACGGATGTGCAGTTCGCGCAGCTGCTTCTCGTCGACTTCCGAAGGCGCTTGCGTCAGCAGGTCTTGCGCGCGCTGCGTCTTCGGGAAGGCGATCACGTCGCGAATCGATTCGGCGCCGGTCATCATCGTGACGATGCGGTCCAGGCCGAAGGCGATGCCGCCGTGCGGAGGCGCGCCGTATTGCAGCGCGTCCAGCAGATAGCCGAACTTCTCGCGGGCTTCCTCGGCGCCGATCTTGAGCGCGCGGAACACCTTGCTCTGCACTTCTTCGCGGTGGATACGCACCGAGCCGCCGCCGATTTCCCAACCGTTCAGCACCATGTCGTAGGCCTTGGCGAACGCCTTGCTGGGATCGGTTTCCAGGAAGTCTTCGTGACCATCCTTGGGGCTGGTGAACGGGTGGTGGGCGGCGGTGTAGCGGCCGTCTTCCTCGTCGTATTCGAACATCGGGAAGTCGACCACCCACAGCGGCTGCCAGCCGGCCGTGAACAGGCCCGACTTCTTGCCGAATTCGCTGTGGCCGATCTTCACGCGCAGCGCGCCGATGGCGTCGTTGACGACCTTTTCGCGGTCGGCGCCAAAGAAGATGATGTCACCGTCTTGCGCGCCCGTGCGCTTGACCAGTTCGGCCAGGGCAGCGTCGTGCAGGTTCTTGACGATGGGCGATTGCAGGCCGTCGCGGCCCTTGGCCACTTCGTTGACCTTGATGTAGGCCAGTCCCTTGGCGCCGTAGATGCCGACGAACTGGGTGTAGGCGTCGATCTCGCTACGCGACATTTCGGCGCCACCGGGCACGCGCAGGGCGACCACGCGGCTGCCGGGCGCCGTGGCGGCGGCGGCGAACACCTTGAAGTCGACGTCGCGCATGACATCGGTGATGTCGGTGAACTCGAGCTGCACGCGCAGGTCCGGCTTGTCGGAGCCGTAGCGGCGCATGGCTTCGGTCCACGTCATGATCGGGAACGGCTGGGCCAGGTCGACGCCCTGCACCACCTTGAAGACGTGGCGGATCAGGTTTTCGAAGATCTCGCGGATCTCGAATTCGTTCAGGAACGACGTTTCGCAGTCGATCTGGGTGAATTCGGGCTGGCGATCGGCGCGCAGGTCTTCGTCGCGGAAGCACTTGGTGATCTGGTAGTAGCGGTCAAAGCCCGACACCATCAGCATCTGCTTGAACAGCTGGGGCGATTGCGGCAGCGCGAAGAAGTGGCCGGCGTTCACACGCGAGGGCACCAGGTAGTCGCGCGCGCCTTCGGGCGTGCTCTTGGCCAGCATCGGGGTTTCGATGTCGATGAAGCCCAGCTGGTCCAGGAACTTGCGCGTTTCGATCGACACGCGGTAGCGCAGCATCAGGTTGCGCTGCATCTGCGGGCGGCGCAGGTCCAGCACGCGGTGCGTCAGGCGGGTGGTTTCCGACAGGTTGTCGTCGTCGAGCTGGAACGGCGGGGTGACCGACGCGTTCAGGATCTCGACTTCCTTGCACAGCACTTCGATTTCGCCCGAGGCCAGCTCGGCGTTGGCCGTGCCGGCCGGACGCTCGCGCACCAGGCCGGTGACGCGGACGCAGAATTCGTTGCGCAGGCGCTCGGCGGTGGCGAAGGCGGCGTTATCCGGATCGAACACGATCTGCGCCAGGCCCGCGCGGTCGCGCAAGTCGATGAAGATGACCCCGCCGTGGTCGCGGCGGCGGTTCACCCAGCCATACAGGGTGACGGTCTGGCCGAGATGGTCGCGGCAAACCTGGCCGGTGTAGCAGGTACGCATCGGGATAACTCCGTTGTGTGCTTGGTTGTAGCGTAAGGGTTACGAATCGGCGCCTGGCGCGTTCTGCGCACCGGGTGCCGGAGAGAGCGGCGCCGGCCGGACGCCCGGCGCAACCGCCGGGCCCGGGGCGACGACGCCCATGGAAACGATGTACTTCAGGGCCGCGTCCACGCTCATCTGCAGGTCCACCGTGTCGGCACGGGGCACCATCAGGAAAAAGCCGGACGTGGGATTCGGCGTGGTCGGCACGTACACGCTGATGTGGTCGCCAGGAAGCTGGTCGGCCACTTCACCGCTGGGCGTGCCGGTCACGAATGCGATGGTCCAGCTGCCCACGCGCGGGTACTGCACCAGCACCGCGCGGCGAAACGCCTGGCCATTGGGGGCAAGCACGGTATCGCTGACCTGCTTGACCGAGTTGTAGATCGAGCGCACCAAGGGGATGCGGCCCAGCAGGTTTTCCCACTGGTCCACCATGGTGCGGCCGATCAGGTTGGCCGCGAAAATGCCCGTCAACAGCACCACCACGATGACCAGGACGAAGCGGAAGCCGGGAATGTCGACGCCGAACAGCGATTCGGACGACAGGAAGCCAGGCACGAACCCTTCGAGGGTCGCGACCAGCAGCCCCAGCACCCACACCGTGATGACCAGGGGAACCCAGATCAACAGGCCGGTGATGAAGTACTTTTTGATGACGCGCATTCGCATCGCGCGCGGTCTCAGGAAGCGGAAGCCGAGCCGGCGGCGGGCGCGGGGGCAGCAGCCGGTGCCGGCGTGCTGGCGGCGGGCGCCGGACTGGCGGCCGGGGCGGCATTGTCGGATGACGCCGCCGGCGCTGCGGCGCCGGTGGCCTGGTTGCCGCCGCTACCGTTGCGGAAATCGGTGACGTACCAGCCGGACCCCTTGAGCTGGAATCCAGCCGCGGTCACCTGCTTGGAAAACGTGCTTTGGCCGCATTCGGGGCAAACCGAAAGCGGCGCGTCGGAAATCTTCTGCAAGACGTCTTTGGCATGGCCGCAGGCGCTGCACTTATAAGCGTAGATGGGCATCGAGGGCTCCCAGGCGCGGGCCCGGCGGTTCAATAACCGTCGGCCGGACGATGCGGAACCAGGTTCGCCGGCGGGCCCTTCAGGGAAGGACACGGGGCCGGAACTGGCGCCAGACCGGACAACGGGCGGGCAAGGCCGGAAAAATACGGGAAAGTCTTGAATTTTAGCGGTTTTTCATGAAGGGCCGGCGGCAACCTCGCGACGCCCCCCCGGGGGCCGTCGCCGGGGGGCCGCCCCCCACCCCGTCAGACGGGCAACAGGAACATCAGGGCAGCGACCAGCGTAGGCCCCAGGGCGGACAAAAACAGCCGCCCGGACGAGATGCTGCCATCCGGGAAATGGTTCTTCAGGATGGCAAACCCGGCCGGGTTGGGCGCGTTGGCAATGACGGTCAGGCCGCCGCCTGTCACCGCCCCCGCCACCAGCATGTAGCGCCAGGCCTCGCCCGTGCCCTCCACCAATGAACCCAGGTAGGTCAGCGCGGCATTGTCCGTCACCGCGGTCAGGGCCGTGGCGCCCCAGAACAGCACGAAGGGCTCCAGTCCACCCAAGAGATCCTGCAGCCACCATTTCTGCAGACCGCCCAGCACCACCAACCCGGCCAGGAAAAACCCCACCATCAGGCCTTCCTTGATCAACAGGCGGTTCTGGTGGCGCTTGTAGGCTTCGGCAAAGCCGATGAACATCATCAACAGGCCCAGAAAAATAGCGGGATGGTGCGCGGTCAGCACGACAGCCACCAGGAACACCAGGTGGATCAGCATTACCACGGCCGGCACCGGCGGACGCTTATCCTGGCCCTCGGGCGCATCCACGCCGCCCCCCGTGCCCACCGAGCGCTCCAGCAGCGCCTTGCGGCACACGAAAGTCAGCAGACCGGCGTTCAGGCAGACGGCCACCGCCGCCCGCCAGCCAAAGTGCTGCACCATGTAGGCCGAATCCCAGCCGAAGGTGGAGGCCACCATCAGCACCGGCGGCGCCGCGTACGAAGTCAGCACCCCGCCGATGGACACGTTGACGAACAGCACGCCCAGGGTCAGGTACTTGAAGCCGGCCCGCCCGCTGGTGCGGAAATAGGCATCGCGCAGCAGGATCGCCGCCAGCGTCATGGCCGCGGGTTCGGTAATGAACGACCCACCCAGCGGCACCAGCGACATCACCACGAAGAACGTCGCCAGCTCGCGCGGCAGGGGCACGACGCGCGCGGCCAGGCGAACCAGCAACCCCACCAGTTCCAGGATCGGCCGGCTGGCCGCCACCACCATGATGGCGAACACGAACAGCGGCTCAGTGAAGTTGCGCGTGTCCATGTAGCCGATGGCTTCGGATGGCCCCGACAGGGCCGCCATCGCCAGGATCAGCGCAAACGCCCAGACGCCGAAGACGGCCTCCACTTCCGACAACAGATGCCAGAAGCCCGCATGCGGTCCGCCGCGGTGGGCCAGGCGGGCAAACACGGGCACGGAAAAGGTGTGAAGCACCGCCACGACGAACAAGGCAGTGGCAAGAACTTCTATGGGCTGGGGCATTGAAAGCGCTTCCGGAACAGGGATTCAGGCCGTGCGGTCACGGCCCCCGCGGGGCTCGGCGGGCAAGCGTCGCAATATAGCGCAGCGGCTTTGCCGCCTCCTACAGTGACAACCCGGGCTTGTGCGCACCGACGGCCCTGAGCGGCGCGGCCTCAGGCGATCGGCGCGGGCGGTTCGGCGCCAGCTTGCGCGGCCTTCATTTCCATCAGCAGGCTGTGCAGCATTTCCGTGGACAGGCCGTGCAGCACCAGCCGGTAGCCGGCGCGCAGCGTCGACATCGGCACCAGCGGATGGCTGTTGTTCACCAGGATCAGGTGCTGCGGCGCGCCCAGCAGCTTGGCCGCGTAGATGCCGATGGTTTCATCGAGCTGCAGCGAATTGGCCGCGCGCCAGAAGTCGTTGTCGGTCAGCATCAGCTGGTACAGCGGCGTGAACAACTCGATCGCGCTTTGCAGGTCCAGGAAATTCAGCTTGCCGCGCGGCATGTCTTCCAGCCGCAGGTCGGGATCGCGGATCATCGAGAAATCGACGTGCTCGGGCGCATGCATCTCGACGCCGGCATCGCGCAGCGCCTGGTTCAGTCGGATCACGAAGTTGAACAGGTTCAGGTCATGCTTGACGAACAGTTCATCCTTCAGGTCATCGATCTCCATCGGCTCCAGCGGCGTGGTGGTGATACGCACCGGCGAATTGGCCGCGATGAACGACAGGGCCTGCGCGCCCAGGTGAAAGTGGCGCAGGATGAGCCAGTTGGCCTCGGGCGACACGAAACGCTTCAGGCCCCACGCCAGAATGCGATGCAGCAGCCGAGAATGCGACCAGCGGCGCGGCAAGAAGGTCTTCACGACCTGGATCAGTATGATGAATGCGCGCGCTAGCGGCCGCAAGAACGGCAGCAGGTACTGGCGCGAGGCGCAGCTGGAATCCGTCAGCCAGGCTTTCTTGACCTTGTCCGGCAACGGCGTGCTGCGGTCCAGGTACAGGGCCAGCCAAGGGCTGGGATCGGCGGGGTCGTGCGCCTTGGCCAGGAAATCCGGTTCCTTGTTCATGCCGCGCCGTCCTCCATCACGTGATGAAACTGCATCAGGTACAGCGACGCCGTGCGGCGCGCGGTGTCGACGATACGCTGCTCGGCGCGGCCATCTTCATCGCAGTCCAGCGCCAGTTCCACGGCCGTCAACCAGCGGGCCAGATGGTTTTCATCGTTGTGGCCATGGTATTCCAGGAAGCGGAACGCGTCGGGCGGCAGCTTCAGGCTGGCCTTGAGCAGCGGCAGCAGCGCCGGCACGATACGCTGGCCGGTACCTTCGATGATGTAGATGGCGCCCAGGAGGCCGATCGGGTCGCGCGTGGCGGCCAGGCTGTGCAGATAGGCGTTCAGCGCTTCGCCGCCGGGGTTGCGGCGCAACAGGTCGATGTTGTCGATCGTGCCGCCGGCCGTGCGGTAGTCCTGGAAGAGAATCTGGAAATCGTTCTGCTCTTCGCCGGCGTGCATGTCGATCAGCGCGGCCAGCGGCTGGTACTGCTCGGTCAGCGATGCCGCGCCCTCGCGCATCCACTTGCTGCCCTCGCGCACCTGCGGAATCCAGTTTTCCATCCAGTTCAGGTAGTCGGCGGTCTGGAACTGGCGGTTGCGCAGCCGGCGCACCACCGGCGTGCGCCAGACGCGCGAACGGTAGTCGTGCCAGATGGCTGCCAGCTCGGTCAGCAGCTGGCCCAGGCCTTGCGGCGCCATGTCCGGATCGTGCGGCGGGGCGATGGCGTCGGCATCGGCGCTATGGACGTCTTCGCGGCCGGTGGTGGCCGGTACCGCACCGGTCGACACCGGCACCGTGGCGCCCTGCACCGCCTCGGCTTCCAGCAGCATGTAGGCGGCCATGAACCGGCCCGACTCGGGGATGTAGCAGAAGATCTGCTCGCCCGGCTTGACCTCGCGCGTCTCCAGGAATTCGGCCAGCATGATCAGGATCGATGCCGCGCCGGTATTGCCGCGCCAGGCCAGGTTGCTGAACCAGCGCTCGCGCGGGATCACCAGGCCGGCCTTCTCCATCAGGTCCTCGACCACCGGAATGAATTTCTCGGACGAGTAGTGGCACAGGAAGTGATCCACCTGGTCCGGGTCCAGCCAGCCATCGCGCACCAGCTTGGCGTATTCGTGGATGCCGATGTCGAACAGGTGCGGCAACAGCCGGATGTCCTGGCGCAGCGACAGCGCGCCGTCGGCCTCGGCCTCGTTCCAGGACGGATAGTCCAGGTGGCCCCGCTGCCGATCCGCCGACAGACCCAGCTGCATGCAGACCGGATAATCGCCCGAGAACGACCGCTGGTGCACCCACTTCAGGCGCAGCCGCACGCCACTAGATGCGCCCGGCAATGGCTGGCCGCCATGGCCCAGCAGCACGGCGCCCGCGCCGTCGGACAACATCCAGCGCAGGAAGTGCGCATCGAAATCCGCGTCATAGCCGCGCGCGGCGAAGCGCGAGCGCTTGAACATGCGCGACGGCAATTCGGCCGCCACCGCCAGCGCGCGGGCATGGCCGCCCATCTCGACGCCCTGCGCCGCCGTCTGAATCGCCGACACGCCCGCCGCGCAGATGCCATGCACCGACAGGGTTTCCATCGGATGCGCCGCCAATTCGCCCTGGATCATGTTGGCGAACCCGGGCATCAACGCGTCACCGCCCGACGAACCGCTGGTCAAGAGCGACACGTCCGCCAGGTCGCTGTCGTTGCGCCGCAGGCAATCGCGGATCGCGTTGGCCGCCAGCTGCGCATTGGTGAACACCGTGGCGCCTTCCGGATCGATCGCGTAATAGCGCTGCTTGATGCCGTTTTCGGCCAGGATGCGGCTCTTGATGCGGCTGGACATGCGGTTCAGCGGCGCGATGTAGCTGTCCATGGCCTCGTTGGACACGGGTTCGCCCGGCATGAAATAGCCGGCACTCTCCAGGTAGACACGGTTGAACGCGATAGGCATGGCGGGTCTCTAGTGGCAGGTATGGGTAGGCGGCGCTAGCGCACGTGCTCGGGCGCCATGCACGAGCGGGTGCGGAAACGCGGCAGGAAAGTGCCCAGCACGAACACGCGGAACATGTAGGGCGTCAGGCCGCCCTCGTTCAGCGCGGGCGTCACGCGGGCCCGGTAATGGTCGCGGTGCAAGCCGGTCAGTTCCGACCAGTGCGCGCGCGGATGTTCGTGGTGCGCAGTGTGCAGCCCGATGTTGAACAGCAGCGGATTGACCAGCCCTTCGAAGTTGCGGGCATAGTTCAGGCCGGCCACCGCCCGCGGGCCGCCGTCGGCGTGCGCGTGCTGCAGATAGTTGGTGGCCAGCAGCCAATGCAGGCCATGCAGTTGCGGAATGATGACGAACACCAGCGCCTTGACCGGGTTCACGGCCAGCAGCCCGCCCCACAGGCCCAGCCAGGCGCCGTATTGGCACATGCAGTAGCGCCAGGCGCCCGGCCAATGCCGGCGCAACCGGCCCAGCCAGGCAAAGAACAACGGATACAGCACCCACACGGCCTGCGCCGGGTGGATCAGGTAGCCCCACAGGTGATTGGTGTCGCCGCCGAACCGGTAGGTGCGCGCCGCGTCCAGCGCGCCGTGCTTGTAGCGATGATGGTTGGCCACGTGCGCCGGGTAGAAAACGAAGGTGGGGTGCCCTTGCAGCAGCGTGATCCAGAAATCGGTGGCGCGATTGGTCCAGCGCCCCCGCCACATGCGGATGTGCGTATGGTTATGGTGGATCACGCCAATGCCCAGCGTCAGGAACAGCATCAGCGCGTACAGCGGCCACCAGAAGCCGTACAGCCACTGCCACGCCGCCAGCGCGGGCAACGCGGCCAGGTAAGCCAGGCTCTGCCAATCGCGACGGTTACGCAGCGAGGGCAGCCGGCGCGGCTGGCTAAGCGCGTCCGCCAAGCGATTCTCGCTTACGGAAAGCATCCAGCTGGGGCGTGGCCGCCTCGGCTTGCAGCCGGGTGCGGAACAGGCGATCCATGAAGGTGAACTGGAACCCGAAATTGCCGTGGTAACAGGCGTGGTGCAGATGGTGCCGGCGGCTCGCGGCAAACCAGTGCGAATACGACACGTTGGGGAAGAAGTCGTAATTGGCGTGGCCGATGCAATTGAAGAACAGGCTGAACAGCGGCACCGACGCCAGCGACCAGAAGCTGAAATCGTGCAGCACCATCGGCAGCATGATCACATTGCCCAGCATCAGCGCCTCGATGGGGTGAAAGCTGTAGGTCGAAAACGGCGTGGTCACCACCGACCGGTGGTGCGGCAGGTGGAAGCGGCGCAGCAGCTTGGTGTGCAGCAGCCGGTGGTTGATCCAGAAGTGCACGTCGTTCCAGGCCACCAGCACCAGGATTTCCAGCGTGATCTTCTGCCAGCTCGCGTCCGGGTCCAGATGCGCCCAACCCAACTGCAGCAGGCCCCACGGAAAGATCATGCCGGTGCCGAACAGCAGGATCGACAGGCCCGACTGGGCGAACTCGCGACGCAGTTGCCCCGGCGCCAGCGGCCGCGGGTCCAGCGGCCGGCCGATGCCCAGCGCCGGCAGGATGTGCTGGGTCAGCAGCCAGGTCGCCGCACCGAACACCAGATAGATGCCACCGAAGAACAGCAGGCCTGCCAGCATGACCTGCCAGGCGGACAACGCAACGAAAGCTTGGGCCATGAACGTTTTGTTTCACCCCGGAGAATGGCCGCATCATAAGCAATCCGTCAGGATCAAGGTGAGACATTTATTACAAAATGAATCCGAACCCTGACGGGTCGCCAGACGGTCGGCCCAAGCCTTGGCCCAGGCGCCTTTTACTGGCAGGGAAACTGCCGGTTCAGGCCCGCCACGGCGGCGTCCATGCGCAGCGCCAGGGCCGCGCTGGCGCTCGGCATCGGCTGGCGCAATTCATCCGTCAACAAGCCCTGGCGACCCAGCTGGGCCTTGACCGGGCCGGGATTGGGCTCGGCGAACGTCAGCTGGATGACCGGCACCAGCGCCTGGAACAGACGGCGTGCCAGGTCCAGCTGCTGCGCCCGCACCGCCTGGTACATGGCCACGAACAGATCGGGGCGAATGTGCGCGGCCGCCGCGATCATGCCGGCGCCCCCCAGGCACAGCAGCGATAGCGATTGCAGGTCCTCGCCCGCCAACACGTTCATGTTGCCGTCGGCGATCAGCGCCAGCGTCTTGTCCAGCGAGCCGCCGCAGTCCTTGATGGCGGCGATGTTCGGGTGCGCCGCCAAGGCCAGCAGCGTCGCCGTCTCCAGCGATGTGCCTGTCCGGTACGGAATGTCGTACAGCACCAGGGGAAAGCGCGAGGCATCGGCCAGGCAGCGGAAATAGGCGGCGGCGCCGTCCTGGCCAGGACGCACGTAGTACGGCGCGGGCGCCAGGATGCCGGCCAGTGGCCGGGTGCCAAACGCAGACAGGCGCTGCAGCACATGGCCCTGGTGGTTGCCCGCCAGCCCCATCACCACGGGCAGGCGGCCGGCCTCGGTCAAAACCGCGTCCAGCACGGCCAGTTGTTCGGCGTCATCCAGCGCCGCGGCTTCGCCCGTACTGCCGCAGACGACCAGGCCGTCCACGCCGGCGGCCACGAAATGGCGCACCAGGCGGCGCAGGGCCCCGCCATCGACGGCGCCGCCGGAAAACGGCGTCACCAGGGGGACCCAGACGCCTTGGAAAAGGGATTGACGAGTTTGCATGAACACTCCTTCGGTGTAAGCGGACCGTGGTTGGACCGTACAGAAGTGCTCGGGATATCAGGGGGTGCGCGCGAAGGCGCCATGGCGCCGCCGTGAGGCCGCTGTTCCGTCGCCCATCTGACGGAACAGCATGCTCCGGTCAGATGAGCGGCTGTTTTTTGGATTTCAGGCCGGCGCAAACCGTCGCCACGCCCAGGGCGTGGAACAGGTAAGCGGATGGGTTGGCCTGATAAATCATGAATGGAATAAAGGGGAAAAATCGACCGCAACCGGCCGATGCGCAAATCTACCGGGCCGCCGCGGGCCTGTCAACGCAGGCTGGCCAGGAACGCCTCGCAGAGCGCTTCCATGCCGCGCCGGTCGTCCTCGTCGAAGCGGTCGGGTATGGGGCTGTCCACGTCCCACACCCCGATCAGCTGGCCCTGGTGGACCAGCGGCACCACGATTTCAGAGCGCGAGGCCGCGTCGCAGGCGATATGGCCGGGAAACGCGTGCACGTCGGGCACCAGTTGCGTCTGGCGCTGGCTGGCAGCGGCGCCGCACACGCCGCGGTTCAGCGCAATACGCACGCAGGCCGGTTTGCCCTGGAACGGGCCCAGCACCAGTTCCGTGCCGTCAAAGAAGTAAAAGCCCACCCAGTTCAGGTCGGGCAAGGCCTGGTAGGCCAGTGCACTGAGGTTGGCGGCATTGGCGATGCGGTCATGCTCGCCGTCGAGCAGGGCACGGGCCTGCTTGGTCAGTTCGGCGTACAGCGCGGCCTTGGATTCGGCGGCGATCGGGGCGGCTTCAAACATAGGTATAAATGTAACTGTACAGGCGATTATCGATGCAAGTGATTTTAGGGGCTGGCCGCGATAAAGGGGCCGGCTCGCCTCGCTGTGGGACAATAGTTTACGCAGTAACGTCTTTTCTCCCCCGTTGCCGTTACCCCCGCCACCCCCCTTCTTGATTAAGAAGCAAGCCATGGACAAGCCTTTCGAACCTGCGTTTTCCTTCTCGGAACGCGCTCAGCAACTCACCAGTTCCGCCATCCGCGAGATCCTCAAGGTCACCGAGCGGCCCGAAGTCATTTCGTTCGCAGGCGGTCTGCCGGCGCCCGGTGGCTTCCCGGTAGAAGTGGTACGAGCGGCATTCGACAAGGTCCTGGCCACCAATGGCCGCGCGGCCCTGCAATATGGCCCCACCGAAGGCTTTGCACCGCTGCGCCAATGGGTTGCCGATGATCTGAACCGTGCCGGCGCCAACGTCGCTGCCGACCAGATCCTGATCGTCTCCGGCTCGCAGCAGGCGCTGGACCTGCTCGGCAAGGTCCTGATCGACAAAGACAGCAAGGTGCTGGTCGAAGACCCCAGCTACCTGGGCGCCCTGCAATCGTTCAGCCTGTACCAGCCCAAGTTCGTGCCGGTGCCCACCGACGAAGGCGGCCTGATCCCCGACGCCATCACCCCCGAACTGGCCGAGGGCGCGCGCTTCCTGTACGCCCTGCCCAACTTCCAGAACCCCACCGGCCGCACGCTCAGCCTCGCGCGCCGCATCGCGCTGGTCAAGCGCGCCGCCGAGCTGAACCTGACCATCATCGAAGACGACCCCTACGGCGAACTGCGCTACGCAGGCGACCCGCAGCCGGGCCTGATCGCGCTGGCCACCGAATATGGCGCGAATGTCGTGCGCCTGGGCACGTTCTCCAAGGTGCTGGCCCCCGGCCTGCGCCTGGGCTACATCGCCGCCGCCCGCCCGCTGATCAACAAGCTGGTGCAGGCCAAGCAAGCCACCGACCTGCACACGCCCACGCTGACCCAGATGGCCGTGTACGAAATCGTCAAGGACGGCTTCCTGGAAGAACACCTGCCCAACGTGCGCGAAATCTACCGCGCCCAGGGCAGCTGCATGCTTGAAGCCATCCAGCGCGAATTCCCCGCCACCGTCACCTGGACCAAGCCCGAAGGCGGCATGTTCATCTGGCTGACGCTGCCCGAGCACATCGACAGCACCAAGCTGCTCGAAAAGGCCATTGCCCAGAACGTGGCGTTCGTGCCCGGCGCGCCGTTCTACAGCGGCGCCGGCCGTGCCAACACGCTGCGCCTCAGTTTTGCCACCGTGCCCGAAGACAAGATCCGCACCGGCATCGCCATCCTGGGCAAGCTGCTCAAGGAATACACGGCCTGAAAACCCGGCCCTGACCACCCTTGACGGCACCGCGGCCGGGCACCATGCCCGGCCGTTGTTTTATGCTGTCGGCTTTCCTCCCATTTCTTTCGCCGTGACAGTGAGCGCCCCGCAACAACCTCCCGTCGACCTCAGCGACATCGTCTTCACCGACTGGGTCGAACGCTGGCTGCCCAGATCGTGGCGGCCCTATGCCCGCCTGTGCCGGCTCGATCGCCCCATCGGCACCTGGCTGACGCTGCTGCCCTGTATCGCGGCGCTGATCCAGACCGCGGGCGGCCTGCCCGACCTGCAACGCCTGATCGTCTTCTCGCTGGGCGCATTGCTGATGCGCGGCATCGGCTGCACCGTCAACGACATGTGCGACCGCAACTTCGACAAGCATGTCGAACGCACCCGTTTTCGCCCGCTGACCAGCGGCCAGCTGACGATGCGCAACGCGGTGTGGTTCTTGATCGGCCAGCTGCTGGTCTGCGGTTCGCTGCTGTTCTTCCTGAACGACATGAGCCGCTGGCTGGCCGTGGCCGTGCTGCCCTTCGTCTTCATCTATCCCCTGTGCAAGCGGGTCACCTACTGGCCGCAAGTCGTGCTCGGCATCTGCTTCAACTGGGGCATGCTGATGGCCTGGTCGGACACGCAGAACCACGTGCCCCTGGCCGCCGTGGCCATGTGGCTGGGTGCGGTGCTGTGGCAGGTGGGCTACGACAGCATCTACGCCTATGTCGACGTGCGCGACGACCGCAGCCTGGGCCTGCATTCCACCGCCATGCGCTTCGGCGACCAGGGCAAGCTCTGGATCGGTGGCTTCTACTTGGCCACCGTTGTGCTGTGGGCCTGGGGCGGCTACGCCATCGGCTTGTCGTGGGCCTATTACGTGGGCATCGCCGCCATTGCCGTGCACCTGGCGTGGCAGCTGAAGGTCTTCGACATCCAGCGTCCCGACCGCAATTTCATGCTGTTCCGCGCCAACCTGTGGCTGGGCGCCCTGCTGGTCGCGGCGGCCTTGGCGGGCACGCTGATCCGTTGATCCCGCGCATTGCGGGCAATGGCCACCTGGGCGATGATGGCAGCTCCGACACGCCTTACGGAGACACCGCATGCCCGCTTTGACCAAAACCCTGACGGCCCTGGCTTCGGTTTGCGCACTGCTCGGCGCCCTGCCCGCGCAGGCCGCGACCGACTGCTCGGCGCAACGCGGTTGCGCCGCCAAGTTCTGCCAGATCGAAAACGACATCGCCGCGGCCAAGGCCAACAACAACACCCGCAAGGTGGCCGGCTTGCAGAAAGCGTTGGCTGAGGCGAAGGCGCACTGCACCGACAGCCGCCTGCAATCCCAGCGTGAAGCCGACGTACGCGACAAGCAGAACAAGGTCTCCGAACGCGAGGCCGAGCTCAAGACCGCCCGCGCCAAGGGCAAGCAAGACAAGATCGACAAGGCCCAGCGCAAGCTGAACGAAGCCCGCGCTGAATACGACGCCGCTTTGGCTGACCTGAACCGCTGATCCTCCCCCTGCCAGCCCCGGAACCCTTCCGGGGCTGCGCGCCGCTTTATCCCCTTCCCCTTGATTCGCCGGCCTTGGCCCCTGCCCGGGCCGACCACCACCCATTGCGTCATCAAATGGAAATATCGCCACCTATGGTGCCATTTGAGAAGTTCCCGACTGATTAGTACGTATTTTGGAAAGATGTTTTCAGGTAATAAGGGTTTATCCCAGGGTTGTTTAGGCACAGAATGCATCTCATCGGGACACAGCAAGCGAACCCCCAGCAATCAGGCCAGAGGTTCGGATCCCAAGCTCAAGACATATGGAGGTCTGCTATGAAAACCCTTGCTACCGCTTTGATGCTGTCCATGTCCGTTCTGGCTGCCGCTGGCGCCCAAGCCGCTGAAGCCGACCAAGGCCCGTCGCGTGCCCAGGTTCAAGCCGAACTGCAACAAGCCAAGGTTTCCGGCCAATACACCTTCGGCGAAGAAGGCTACCCCGCCGCCATCGCCCAGAAGTCCAGCCTGACCGCGCAACAAGTGCAAGAGCAACTGGCCCAAGCCAAGAACGCCGGTGAAGTGACCTTCGGCAACATGGACTACCCGCCCGTTGCCCAGGCTGCTGCCACGTCGCTGACCCGCGCCCAAGTGCAAACCGAACTGGCCCAAGCCAAGACGGAAGGCCTGGTCACCTTCGGCAACATGGACTACCCCCCCATGGGCAGCTGATTGCGCGGCCTGGTCTCCAGGCCCGGCAGTCGCCCCGCAAAGCCCTTCGGCCCTGGCCGAGGGGCTTTTCTTTTGACGAATCGACATCCAATTAAGTCATAACGACATTAGTTAAAGCCGTTACGACGCTTTGGTATCTACAAATCGACAACGCTCGCGCATAGGATGAGGCCAACCCTTCCCCCTCTCTAAGCAGGAGCGCAACATGTCCACCTCTACCAAGCCCGTTCTCTTGTTGGGCGCCGGAAAAATCGGCTTCGCCATTGCCCTGATGCTTGAGCGTAGCGGCGACTATTCGGTCTTGGTTGCCGACCAGGATCCCGCGCGCCTGCGCGCCGTGGCCGAACTGGGCTGCGAAACGCGCCAGATTTCCGATGACGCCTCGATCGCGGCCTGCCTCGACGGCCGTTACGCCGTGGTCAATGCGCTGCCTTTCCATCGCGCCATCGCGGTGGCCGGGCTGTGCGCGAAGGCCGGCGTCCACTATTTCGACCTGACCGAAGACGTGGCCAGCACCCATGCCATCCAGGCGCTGGCCGCCGACAGCCGCAGCGTGCTGATGCCGCAGTGCGGCCTGGCGCCCGGCTTCATCGGCATCGTCGGCAATGCACTGGCGCGCCGCTTCGACACGTTGCTGGACCTGCGCATGCGCGTGGGCGCGCTGCCGCGCTATCCGTCCAACAGCCTGCGCTACAACCTGACCTGGAGCACCGAAGGGCTGATCAACGAATATTGCAACCCGTGCGAAGCCATCGTCGACGGCCAATTGACCAGCGTGCCCGCGCTGGAAGGGTATGAGACTTTTGCGCTGGACGGCGTCGAATACGAAGCCTTCAACACCTCGGGTGGGCTGGGCACGCTGCCCGCCACGCTGTTGGGCCGCGCCCGCAACGTGGACTACAAGTCGGTGCGCTACCCGGGCCACTGCAACCTGATGAAGCTCTTGCTCAATGACCTGCGTCTGCGAGATCGCCGCGACTTGCTCAAGGACATCTTCGAAACCGCCATCCCCACCACCGAACAGGATGTGATCGTCATCCAGGCGCAGGCATCGGGCCATCGCCACGGTCGACTGGAAGAAGAGTCCTATCCGATCCGCGTCTTCGGCGCCGACGTCGACGGCCATCGCTTGAGCGCCATCCAGCTGTCGACCGCCGCCGGCATCTGCGCGGCGCTGGACCTGGTGGCGCAAGGCATGCTGCCGCAAAAGGGCTTCGTCGGCCAGGAACAGATCGCGCTGGAAGCGCTGCTTGGCAACCGCTTTGGCCGCGTCTACGCAGGCAAGCCGCTGGCCCTGGCGGCCGCGATGACCGAAGACCGCTGACGCCAGCGCCGCACCGCGCGCTACGTCCAGCCTTCCAGGCGCAACGTTGCGCGCACCAGGCGCTGTTCTTCCTGCTCGATTTCGGCCAGGTTCTGCCGCACGCTGTCGACATGGTCGGCGGCGGCGCGGCGAGCCTGCTCGGGCTGGCGCCCGATCACCGCGTTGAACAGCTTGGCGTGCTGCTTGTCGATCTGCCGCTTTTCGGGTTCGCGGTGGTACAGGTTATTGACGCAGGCGAACACCGATCCCAGCATCAGGTCGTTCAGCGATTGCAGCGTGTGCACCAGCACCGGGTTGTGCGAGGCCTCGCAGATGGCCAGGTGAAACGCGTGGTCCAGGTGTGCGTGCGTAGCCGTATCGGCATCGACCTGCGCGTGCACCATCTCGTCGTAGCGACGCCGGATCATGATGAAATCGGCCTCGGTGCCCCGCAATGCGGCCAACCGAGCCGAATCGGCTTCCAACAGCGAACGAACCTCGAGCAAGTCGTACAGCGTGCGCGGCTGCGAATTGAACAGGTGCATCAACGGGCCCGCGTCCACCTTGGAAATGCGCGCCACGAACGACCCTTTGCCCTGCGACGTGTGGATGATCTCGCGGGCACGCAACAGCTTGAGGCCCTCGCGCAGCGCCGTACGCGACACGCCCAGCTTTTCCGTCAGGCGCCGCTCGGACGGCAGCGCCTGGCCGGCCTTCAGGACGCCGTCCAGGATCAGGCGCTCGATGCGCTCGGCCACCTCGTCCGCCACCTGGCGGGGTTTCGCTTCGATTTCGGCGTGCATGCGTTCTCCGTACCAGTGGTATGACCAAGCAATCGTCCTAAAACGCCTGCCGGTTCATGCCAACCGTAAGTGGCTGATATAAAACCATAAAAAAACGATGTTTGCCTGGCATGGCTTGAATAAACTGGTATGACCAGCAGGTTTTGATATGGACTTTGGCGCAGGCGCGAACGATGATGTCACGATAGATTCGCTCGGCGCACGCGCCGCCCAGACCTCCTTACCAGAGACTCGCATGACTCAACGCACCCAGCACCACGGCCTGCAAGTGGCGGCCAATCTCAGCCAGTTCATCGAAAAGGAAGCGTTGCCCGGCTCCGGCCTGGACGCCGACGCCTTCTGGAAGGAGTTCTCGGCCCTGGTGCACGACCTGGCCCCCAAGAACCGCGCCCTGCTGGCCGAGCGCGACCGCCTGCAGGCCGAGCTCGACACCTGGCACCGCGCCCATCCGGGCCCCATCGCCGACCCGGCCGCCTACCGCAAGTTCCTGGAAGGCATCGGTTACCTGCTGCCGCAGCCGGCCAGCGTGCGCGCTACCACCGACCACGTCGACACCGAAATCTCGCAGCAGGCCGGTCCGCAACTGGTGGTGCCGGTGTCGAACTCGCGCTACGCCTTGAACGCCGCCAACGCGCGCTGGGGCAGCCTGTACGACGCGCTCTACGGCACCGACGCCATTCCTGCCACGCCTGGCGACACCGGCAAGGGCTACAACCCCGAGCGCGGCGCTGCCGTCATCGCCCGCGCCCGCAGCTTCCTCGATACCGCCGCACCTCTGGCGCAAGGCTCGCACGCCGACGCCCGCGGCTACACGGTCAAGAACGGCCAGCTCAGCGTCGCGCTCGCAAACGGCGCAACCACGCTCAAGGCGCCGTCCCAGTTCGTGGGCTACCAAGGCAATGCCGACGCCCCCACGGCCGTGCTGCTCAAGAACAACGGCCTGCACTTCGAAATCCAGGTCGACCGCAGCCACGCCATCGGCGCCACCGATGCCGCCGGCGTCAAGGACGTGCTGGTCGAAGCCGCGCTGACCACCATCATGGACTGCGAAGATTCGGTCGCGGCCGTCGATGCCGACGACAAGGTCCACATCTACCGCAACTGGCTCGGCCTGATGAAGGGCGACCTGACCGAAGCCGTCACCAAGGCCGGCAAGACCTTCACCCGCAAACTCAACGCCGACCGCCAATACACCGGCGCCAATGGCGCCCCGCTGAGCCTGCACGGCCGCTCGTTGATGTTCGTGCGCAACGTCGGCCACCTCATGACCAACCCGGCCGTGCTCGACCGCGACGGGCAGGAAATTCCCGAAGGCATCCTGGACGCCGTGGTCACCAGCCTGGCCGCGCTGCACGACCGCGGACGCAAGCTCAATTCGCGCACGGGTTCGGTCTACATCGTCAAACCCAAGATGCACGGCCCGGCCGAAGCCGCGTTCGCAAGCGAATTGTTCGACCGCGTCGAAGACCTGCTCGGCGTGCCGCGCAACACCCTGAAAATGGGCATCATGGACGAAGAGCGCCGCACCAGCATCAACCTGAAGGCGTGCATCCAGGCCGCGGCTGCGCGAGTGGCGTTCATCAACACGGGCTTTCTGGACCGCACCGGCGACGAAATGCATTCCAGCATGGAAGCCGGCCCCATGCTGCGCAAGGGCGACATGAAGTCCACCGCCTGGATCACCGCCTACGAACGCAACAACGTGCTGGTCGGCCTGGACGCCGGCCTGCGCGGCCGCGCCCAGATCGGCAAGGGCATGTGGGCCATGCCCGACCTGATGGCGGCCATGCTCGAACAGAAGATTGCCCACCCCAAGGCCGGTGCCAACACCGCTTGGGTGCCCTCGCCCACCGCCGCCACCCTGCATGCGCTGCACTACCACCAGGTGGATGTGCAGGCCGTCCAACAGGAACTCGAACGCACCAAGCTCGACAGCGTGCGCGACGATCTGCTGGCCGGCCTCTTGACGGTGCCCGTCGGCGACCGCTCGAAGTGGTCCGCCGCCGACATCCAGCAAGAGCTCGACAACAACGTCCAGGGCATCCTGGGCTACGTGGTGCGCTGGATCGATCAGGGCGTTGGCTGCTCCAAGGTGCCCGACATCCACAACGTCGGCCTCATGGAAGACCGCGCCACGCTGCGCATCTCCAGCCAGCACATCGCCAACTGGCTGCGCCACGGCGTGACGAACCGCGACCAGGTCATGGAAACCTTCAAGCGCATGGCCAAGGTGGTTGATGGTCAGAACGCCGGCGACCCCCAGTACCTGCCCATGGCCGGCAACTTCGACGGCTCGCTGGCGTTCAAGGCCGCTTGCGCGCTGGTGTTCGAAGGCCTGACCCAGCCCAACGGCTACACCGAGCCTTTGCTGCACAAGTTCCGCCTGGAATTCAAGGCCGCCCAGGCCTGATCATTCCGCCAGAACCCGCATGACCCCGCCGGGCGGCGCAAGCGGCCCGGCTTTTCTTTGCCCGCCGCGCCCAGCAGCGGCGGCAAATAAATCTCCCTATTTCGCACGATCGTGCTAAATTTCGGGCATGACTGCCCTGACTGAAAAGAGCGAGCTGACTTTCGCGGCCATTGTGGACGCGGCCCTGGACATGGCCGCCGCCCAAGGGCTGGAGAGCCTGTCGCTCGGCCAAGTCGCCAAGCGGCTGGGCATCAGCAAAAGCGGCGTGTTCTCGCGGGTCGGTTCGCGCGAGGCGCTGCAGCAAGCCGTGCTGGACGAATACGACCGCCGCTTCGTGGCCGCCGTGTTCACCCCCGCCATGGCACAGCCCCGAGGCTTGCCGCGCCTGAATGCGCTGGTGGCCCACTGGATCGAACGCGCCTGCAATGTCGAACTGCTGACCGGCTGCATCTATGTTGCCGGCGCCTTTGAATACGACGACGTCGACACGCCCTTGCGCTCGGTGGTGGAAGAACATCTGCGCGGCTGGCGCGCCGCCATGGTGCGCACGGTGCAGCAGGCGCTGGAAGCCGGCCATCTGCGTCCGGACACGGATCCCGAACAGTTGGTGTTCGAGGTCTACAGCCTGATGATCGGGCTGATGCACGACGCCCGCTTCTTGCGGGATCCCAAGGCGCACGAGCGGGTGCGCGCCGCCTATGAACGCCTGATCTCCACGTATCGCAGTTTCAAGTACATCGAGTAGTCCCCTGGGCGCCGGCGCGAGCCGGCATTTCTTGCAGCCAATTTCGCACGGTCGTGCGAATTTTATGAAAAATGGAGCGGGTCATGGTTTTCTACATCGCAGCAGCAGTCGGGGTGACGGCGTTGGCACGCATCTGGTTCCTGTGGCGCGCCTTGCTGCGGCAATTGCCGGACTGCGCCCATCATCTCGTGCTGTTCTAGCATGTCCTGCTTGGCGGGATGGCTCGATCCCAGGCGGGCAAGCGCAATGCACTCGCCCGGCGCGGGCATCCCGGTCTATATTCCGTATTCATTCCCCGCCCCCGCCCCCATGTCGCGCTCTGTTCATCTACTGATCATCGATCCGCAGAACGATTTCTGCGATCTGCCGAAGGGTTACCTGCCCGCCGATCCCCTGACCGGCCAGGCCATCGCGCCCGCGTTGCCGGTGCCCGGCGCGCATGCCGACATGCAGCGGCTGGCGCAATTCATCGATGCCGCCGCGCCGGTGTTATCCGCCGTGACCGTCACGCTGGATTCGCATCATCGGCTGGACATCGCCCACCCGACGTTCTGGCGCACGGGCGACGGCAGGCCAGTCGCCCCATTCACGCCCATCACGGCCAGCCAGGTGCGTTCGGGTGCTTTCCAGCCCCGGCACGTCGATGACCTGCCACGCACGCTGTCCTATCTGGATGAACTGGAGGCGCGCGGCCGCTACACCCTGATGGTGTGGCCTGTGCATTGCGAAATCGGCACCTGGGGCCACAATGTCCATCCAGATGTGCGCGCCGCCTACAGCCGCTGGGAAGACGCCGGCCAATTCATCGTGCGCAAGGTGCCCAAGGGCACCAACCCGTGGACGGAACACTACAGTGCGCTGATGGCCGAAGTGCCGGACGCCGACGATCCCCGCAGCCAGCTCAACCGCAACCTGCTCGATTCGCTGGATCGCGCCGATCTCATCGTCGTCGCAGGCGTTGCCGGCAGCCACTGCGTCAAGGCCACGGTCGAACATATCGGCGAGTACTTGCCTGGCGGCAACCTGTCGCGCGTCGTGCTGCTGACCGATTGCATCAGCCCGGTCACCGGTTTCAGCGATGCGCAGGCCGGTTTCCTGCAGCGCGTGCGCGACCTGGGCATGCAGGCCCGCAGCAGCGTGGACATGGCGCGCGCGCTGGCCTGATCCAGCGCAGCGCTGCGATTGGGCGTTATCGGGCGCCGCAAAAAAAAGGACAACGGCCGCAAGCTTGCGCAGTGCGGCCGTGGCAAGAGCCAGACGGGCAGATCAAGCCGCCGGCTTATCCTGGCATTCGACATACAAGGCGCTGATCGCCTCGCACAAGGCGGGCGGCGCCTGGAACAGGCGGGACACCAGCAGACAACCCTGCACGGTCGCAAACACCGCTCGTCCTGCCGCTTCGGCGGTGCCCGAGAATTTCAAGGTGCCTTCTTCGGCGCCTTGCGCCAGCACGCGGGTAAGCCAGGCTTCGTGGGCCCGGAAAAATCCTTGCAAGGCGCCACGCACGCGTTCGGGCAGGCTCATCACTTCGGCGGCCAGCATGCCACCCAGGCACAGCTCGCCGCTGCTGCAGGCCTTCGATTCCATCATCGACAGATAGGCTTCAAGCTGGGCGTGGGCCGGTTGGGCGGTATCGATGCTGCGCACCGAGGCCAGGGCACGGGCGCTATAGGCTTCGACGGCCTCGTAGAGCAGGTCGTCCTTGCCAGGAAAGTAATAGTGAATGCTGGACGTCTTCACGCCCACATGCTCAGCCAGGTCGCGATAGCTGAAGCCATTGCAACCGCGGGTACGGATCAGCTTCTCGGCATGGGCCAGCAGCTGGTCGCGGGTGGTGTTGGGAGTCGGAGTGTCCATGGCTGAATATTACCTACTAATAGATCGGTTCGTCATCGGCGGGTTTCCCCGGGCCGGAACAACCGTGCGGACTCCGGCCGGGAAACATCCCGCCCCCCCGGAGTCCGCATCGTTCGGCATCAGACTCAGCCTTGAACGGGCGGGTAGTCCAGTTCACCGCTTTCGGTCAGACCTTGGGCGCGGGCCGCGGCGAGTTCCTGTTTCACTTGGGCGCGGCTCTTGTCACCGGCGCTGGCGAAAACGGTGGCGGCATAGCCTTCTTCGTTGGTGACCAGTTCACCATTGGCGCGGGCGGCGGCCAGTTCTTGCTGCACCTGGGCGCGGGTCACCGTGCTTTGGGTGTTCGCGGCGGGCGGATAGTCCAGTTCGCCGGCTTGGGCGGCGCCGATGAACGAGGCGGACAGGATCAGGGCGGATACGAGGGTCTTCATGGTGGATCTCCAGTAAGGATGGGGTGATGCTTGGCTTGCTGTTCAGGAAGTGCTGTTTGGTCTTGCTGCCGACGTTGCGGCCAGGCTCGAAAAGGCTACCTATCTATAGATAGACGTCCAGCCGCAAAAAATCAGCCTTGAACGGGGGGATAGTCCAATTCGCCGCTTTCGGTCAGGCCCTGGGCGCGGGCAGCGGCCAATTCTTGCTTCACTTGGGCGCGGCTCTTGTCACCGGCGTTGGCGAAAGCGGTGGCGGCGTAGCCTTCTTCACCCGAGGCCAGTTCACCGTTGGCGCGGGCGGCGGCCAGTTCTTGCTGCACCTGGGCGCGGGTCACCGTGCTTTGGGTATCGGCGGCGGGCGGATAGTCCAGCTCGCCGGCATGGGCGGCGCCGATGAACGAAGCAGACAGGATCAGGGCGGAAACGAGGGTCTTCATGATGGATCTCCAGATAGCGATGGCTAGGTTGTTTCAGTTAAACTATCTACTTATAGGTAGATAACAAGGCAAATAAAAAGGGGGACTACTGTATTTCTGGTTTCGGGCGACGCCGCGGTGTTGCTGGGTTTGCTGCGTCGATGGATGAATCTTACCTACTACTAGGTAGATGGCGCAAGCGCTTATTGTGAAACCAGATATTTCAACGATCTGCAGCCACGAGCAGCATCATGGGCCGGTCCTGCTCTTCGGCCAACGCAGGCTGGGCGGCAAGCTGGGCCGCGGTGGGCGCCCATTCGTCCAGGTGCGCCAGCGTGAAACCCGCTTCGATCAACAGGTTCACGTAGTCCCCCACGGTGCGGTGCTGCTTGATGACGCCCTTGGCCAGCCAGTCGGTGGTCCGCGGGCCCCGTAGCGCGTACTGGTTCAACGGCCAGATGCGCCGCCCCGCGGCGTCCTGAACGAAACCGGGCCGCGCCGGGGCCGTGTAGATCGGGTGCTCGGCCGAAAACACGAAGCGCCCGCCCGGTTTGAGCGCCTGGTGCACAGAGGCGAACAGCGCGGGCAGGTGTTCCAGATAATGCAGCGTCAACGAGCTGTAGGCCAGGTCGACGCTTTGCGGCGGCAGCTGCAACTGGTCCAGATCGGCCCGCTGATACCGGATCGTAGTGCTGCGAGTGGTGTCACGTGCCCGCGCAAGCATGTTTTCGGACACGTCCAACCCCAGCACATTGGCCGCCCCTTGCTCATCGGCCCAACGGCAGAACCAGCCGAAGCCGCACCCCAGGTCGACCACGCCGCGGCCCTTCACATCGGGCACCAGTGCCCGCAACGCCGGCCATTCGGGCGCGCCATCCAGGCCATGCACCGAGCGGGCCATCTGGCTATAGCCTTCAAAGAATTCCGGCGTGTCGTAGATGTTCTGGGTCATTGCGGCTCTCTCGCGGGCATGAAGGGGCAGGCTTGTCAGCCTACCCCTGTTAACAAGCTGTGGAAAAGCCCTGATTATCGGTGGGCAAGCTGTGGACAGGCTGTGCGTAGCCTGTGGACAGCCGCTGGTACGGCCAGGCAACCGGCACAAAAAAGCCCGGCGGGCGCAAAGCTTGCCGGGCTCTGTTGATGATGCGCGGTCGGCGCACCATCGCGATGACGCGATCAGAACGGGATATCGTCGTCCATGTCGGCCAGGTTGGCGCCGCCACCGGCCGGGGCCGATTGGGGAGCCGGACGCTGCTGCGGCGCCGGGCGCTGAGCCGGAGCGCGTTGCTGCGGCTGGCGCGCCGGCGCGTCATCGTAGCCACCGCCGCCACCGTAGCTGCCGCCACCGCCACCGCCGTCTTCGCGGCCACCCAGCATCTGCATCTGGTCAGCGACGATTTCGGTGCTGTAGCGATCGGCGCCGGTGTCCTTGTCTTGCCACTTGCGGGTCTTCAGGCGGCCTTCGATGTAGACCGAACGGCCCTTTTTCAGGTATTCGCCGGCGATTTCGGCCAGGCGGTTATACATGACGACGCGGTGCCATTCGGTTTCTTCGCGCTTCTCGCCGCTGGCCTTGTCCTTCCAGGACGAGGTGGTGGCGATGGACATGTTGCAGATTGCGGCCCCGTCGGGGCTGTAGCGGACTTCCGGGTCGCGACCCAGATTGCCCACGAGAATGACTTTGTTAACCGATGCCATGCCGTTGTCCCTCTGTTGTTGACAGCCTGCGCCACGCGTTGCCGCGGACACGCCGGCAACAACATAAATAGCAATGTTGAAGACCGGCTTCATGAAACTCGCCGGTCATCATAGCGATGACCGGCGATGCCGGTGAAGCCCTAATTTGGCTAGTATTATCGACGAAAAGCGCCTGCCGCGCCAAACCGGAATCGTGACAAAGCTGTCCTGCCCGGGAATCGATTTCAGCGCTGTTGGGCACCGTTGGCGGCGCGATCCGCGACTTTCCGCTTCGGGCATTGCCCGGCCGGCTACGCCAGCGGCTTGAGCGCCCAGGTCACGACCAGCCACAAGGCCGCGAGCACCGCGGCGCCGACAAACACCGCCCCCGCGCCCGAATGCGAGGCCACCCAGCCGCCCAGCGCACCGCCCGTGAACAGGCCGGCGGCCTGGGCCGTGTTGTAGAACCCCAGCGCCAATCCCTTATAAGCTTGTGGCGCCACCCGCGACACCAGCGACGGCTGCAAGGCTTCGAGCACATTGAACGCCACGAAAAAGCCGGTCAAGGCCACCGCCAGTGTGTAGAAACCGTGGCTGGCTGCCGGCAGCAGTGCGCACACCAGCACCAGCCCGGCCACCGCGCCCCGCAAGGCGCCACGGTGCGCCCGGCGCTTTTCGGCCACGAACACCACCGGCACCATCAGCACGAACGACACCAGGATGACCGGCAGGTAGACCTTCCAGAGTTCGCGCGCGTCCAGGCCGCCCACCTTGGCCAGCAGCGCCGGCACCACCACGAACAGCGACACCTGGATCAGGTGCAGCACGAAGACGCCGAAATTGAGCCGCAGCAGGTCGCGGTGGGTCAGTACCTGGCGCGGGCTGGCCGCCTGCAAGCTGCGGGCCTGCGTGCGCGGCACCACCGGCACGACCCAGCGCGCCACGCCCAGGCAGATCACGCCCAGACAGGCAATGGTCCAGAACAGGCCCGACAGGCCCCACCAGCCCACCAGCACCGGCGACAGCACCAACGACACCGCGAACGACAGGCCGATCGATCCGCCCACCATGGCCATGGCCCGGGTCCGTACCTCGTCGCGGGTGGCGTCAGCCAGCCAGGCCGTCACGGCAGCCGAGATCGCGCCGGCGCCTTGAATGGCACGGCCGATGGTGATCCAGAACACGTCGGTCGCCTGGGCACAGACAATGCTGCCCGCCACGAACAGCAGCAGGCCGAAGATCACCACGGGCCGGCGGCCCCAGCGGTCGGACGCCAGGCCGAACGGAATTTGCATGAACGCCTGGGTCAGGCCATACATGCCCAGCGCCAGGCCCACGCGCGCCGGGTCGTCGCCCCCGGGCAAGCCCCGGGCGGCAACGGCGAAAACGGGCAACAGCAGGAACAACCCCAGCATCCGAGCGGCGAACAGGCCGGCCAGCGCCACGCTGGCGCGGCGCTCGGAAGGGGTCAATTTCAGTTTGGTATCTGCCGGCATGCGGAAATCTAGACGATGACGAGGGCCGGCCGCGCTGACGGATGTCATGCGCTTACGGTCTGATCCTGGGCGCCGGGTCCGCATCAAGCCATCTTGGCGAACGCCCCCGTACGGGGGAGGACTCGGCGCGCTATAGTACCAAGTTGGCCTTTGCAACCGCTTAAAAGAGCCCGATAGACGTGACCATACGCATTCGGGGTGCTCGCACCCACAATCTCAAGAACGTCTCGCTGGATCTGCCGCGCCACAAGCTGGTGGTGGTGACGGGCCTGTCCGGCTCGGGCAAGTCCTCGCTGGCGTTCGACACGCTCTACGCGGAAGGGCAGCGGCGCTACGTCGAAAGCCTTTCCGCCTATGCGCGCCAGTTCCTGCAGCTGATGGACAAGCCCGACGTGGACCTGATCGAAGGCCTGTCGCCGGCGATCTCCATCGAGCAGAAGGCCGCGGGGCACAATCCGCGCTCTACGGTGGGTACCATCACCGAGATCCACGACTACCTGCGCCTGCTGTATGCGCGGGTCGGCACGCCCTACTGCCCGGATCACGGCCTGCCATTGCAGGCCCAGAGCGTCAGCCAGATGGTGGACGCGGTGCTGTCCTGGCCGGCCGAGACCCGACTGGCGGTGCTGGCCCCCATCGCGCGCGGCAAGAAAGGCAGCTTCGAAGACGAATGCGCCAGCCTGCAGGCGCAAGGCTATGTGCGCCTGCGCGTGGACGGCCAGATGGTCGAGATCGACGGCATGGCGCCGCTCAAGAAAACCGAGAAGCACGACATCGATGTCGTGATCGACCGGCTGCGCATCAAGCCCGAAAGCAAGCAGCGCCTGGCCGAAAGCTTCGAAACCGCCCTGCAGCTGGCCGATGGCCGCGCGCTGGCGCTGGACATGGACAGCACCCGCGAACAGGTCTTCTCCAGCCGTTACGCCTGCCCCGTCTGCAGCCACAGCCTGCCGGAACTGGAACCACGCCTGTTCAGTTTCAACAACCCGATGGGTGCCTGCCCCAGCTGTGACGGCATCGGCCAGGTCGGGTTCTTCGACCCCAAGCGCGTGGTCGCCTTCCCCGAACTCAGCCTGGCGGCCGGCGCCATTCGCGGCTGGGACCGCCGCAACGCCTTTACCCATTCGCTGCTGACCAGCCTGGCCGCGCACTACGAATTCGATATCGAAGCGCCCTTCGAAGATCTGCCCGAGGCGCTGCGCGACAAGGTGCTGTATGGCTCCGGCGAAGAAGAAATCTCGTTCCTCTACCTGAACGAAAAGGGCCGCAGCACCGTCAAGCGCCACACCTTCGAAGGCGTGATCCCCAACCTGGAACGCCGCTGGCGCGAAACCGATTCGGCCACCGTGCGCGAAGAGCTCGGCAAGTACCGCAACATCAAGACCTGCCCCGATTGCGGCGGTTCGCGGCTGCGGCCCGAGGCCCGCAATGTGCTGATCGGCCACGATCCGCGCGGCGGCGAACGCCACGGCCAGGCCATCTACGAAGTCGAAGCCATGCCGCTGTCGACCTGCCTGGCGTGGTTCCGCGACCTGACGCTGACCGGCGCCAAGCAAGAGATCGCCCAGCGCATCGTGCGCGAGATCGAGGCGCGCCTGAGCTTCCTGAACAACGTCGGCCTGAACTACCTGTCGCTGGACCGCAGCGCCGACACCATTTCCGGCGGCGAGGCGCAGCGCATCCGCCTGGCCAGCCAGATCGGCTCGGGCCTGACCGGCGTCATGTACGTGCTGGACGAACCCTCCATCGGCCTGCACCAGCGCGACAACGACCGCCTGATCGGCACCCTGCAGCACCTGCGCGACCTGGGCAACAGCGTCATCGTGGTCGAACACGACGAAGACATGATCCGCATGGCCGACTGGGTCGTCGACATGGGACCCGGCGCGGGCGAACACGGCGGCGAAGTCGTGGCGCAAGGCGATCCCGACACCGTGCAACGTGATCCCAATTCGCTCACGGGCCAATACCTGAGCGGCAAGCGCGCCATCGCCATTCCGCAGCGCCGCCCGGTCACCGACGACCTGCCCTGGCTGACGCTCACCGGCGCCAGCGGCAACAACCTGAAGACCGTGGACTTGCGCCTGCCCGCGGGCCGGCTGATCTGCGTGACCGGCGTGTCAGGGTCGGGCAAGTCGACCCTGGTCAACGACACGCTGGCCGTGGCGGTGTCGCGCGCGCTGCATCATGCGCAAAGCGAACCCGCGCCTTATGTGTCGATGCAGGGGCTGGAGAACTTCGACAAGATCATCAGCGTCGACCAAAGCCCCATCGGCCGCACGCCGCGCAGCAACCCTGCCACCTACACCGGCCTGTTCACGCCGATCCGCGAATTGTTCGCGGGCGTGCCCGAGGCGCGCACGCGCGGCTACGATCCCGGCCGCTTCAGCTTCAACGTCAAGGGCGGACGCTGCGAAGCCTGCCAGGGCGATGGCGTGGTCAAAGTGGAAATGCACTTTCTGCCTGACATGTACGTGCCCTGCGACGTCTGCCACGGCAAGCGCTACAACCGCGAAACGCTCGAAATCCGCTACCGCGGCCGCAACATCAGCGAAGTGCTGGACCTGACCGTCGAGCAGGCGCTGGAATACTTCGAATCGGTGCCGGCCATTGCACGAAAACTGCATACGCTGATCGACGTGGGCCTGTCGTATATCCGGCTGGGCCAAAGCGCCACCACGCTGTCCGGCGGCGAAGCGCAGCGCGTCAAGCTGTCCCAGGAGCTGTCGCGGCGCAGCACCGGCCGCACGCTCTACATCCTGGATGAACCCACCACCGGCCTGCATTTCCGCGACATCGAACTGCTGCTGCAGGTGCTGAACCAGCTGGTGGACAGCGGCAACACCGTACTGATCATCGAACACAACCTGGACGTCATCAAGACGGCGGACTGGCTGGTCGACATGGGCCCCGAAGGCGGCGACGGCGGCGGCCGCGTGGTGGCGCAAGGCACCCCCGAAGACGTCGCCGACGCCCCGGGCAGCCATACGGGACACTATCTGGGCAAACTGCTGCGCCGCACGCCCGGCGGTTGACGGGCGCAGCGCCACAAAGGGGAAACGGCATGTACACCTTGATCATCGGCAACAAGAACTATTCGTCGTGGTCCTTGCGCCCCTGGCTCGCCCTGCGCGCCACCGGTGTCGCCTTCACCGAGCAAAAACTGGGCTTGTTCACAGAGGACTTTGCCCGCAGCCTGGGCCCGCTGACCCCGGCCGGCCTGGTGCCGGTACTGCTGGAGGGCGAATTCGCCGTGTGGGATTCGCTGGCCATCTGCGAATACGTGGCCGAACAACACCCCGAGGCCCGCCTGTGGCCACAGGATGCCCGCGCCCGTGGGCGCGCCCGCTCGCTGGCCGCTCAGATGCACAGCGGCTTTGGCGCACTGCGCCAGGCCCTGCCCATGAACATCGAAGCCCACCTGCCCGGCATCGATATCCCCGAAGCCGCACGGCAGGACATCTCGCGCATACATGCCATCTGGCAAGACACGCGCGCCGAATTCGGCCAGGGCGGTCCGTTCCTGTTCGGTGCGTTCTCGATCGCCGACGCGTTCTTTGCGCCGATCGTGTCGCGTTTCACCACCTATGGCATCGCCGCGGCGGGCCCGGTGCGCGACTACATGGATGCGGTGCTGGCGCTGCCGGCCATGCAGGAATGGATGCGCGATGCACGCGCCGAGGCCACCTTCGTCGAAGCCGACGAACCCTACCGCAAACATCGCTGAAACCGTGGCAGCAACGGTTTGCCACCGTGGCAAACCGCCGGCCGCCAGGGCCTAAGCCATGTCGAACAGGCGCTTGTGCTCGCGGATGGCGTAGCGGTCGGTCATGCCGGCGATGTAGTCCGCAATGGCACGGGCCTGCTCGTTGAAGGCCGCCCGGCGATAGTCCGGCGGCAGCAGCCGCGGGTCATCCAGGAAGGCCGCGAACAATTCGCGCACGATGCGCCGCGCCTTGGTGGTCATGCGCAGCACCCGATAGTGCCGGTACAGGTTGTCGAACAGGAATTTCTTCAGCTCGTCGGCTTCGCGGCGAATCACGTCCGAGAATCCGGCCAGCGGCGGCGCACGCCGTACGTCGTCGGCGCTGGCCGGCGCCACATCGCGTATGCGTGCCAGCGACGTCTGCGTCAGATCGGTGATCAGCGTATTGATCATGCGGCGGATGGTCTCGGCCACCGCCCGGCGCGACGCCAGGCCCGGATAGCGATCCAGCACCTGGGCATGATGCCGCTGGAAAATCGAGACGTCCTGCAATTGTTCGAGCGTGATGAGGCCCGAGCGCAGGCCGTCGTCGATATCGTGGTTGTTGTAGGCCACTTCGTCAGCCAGGTTGGCCAACTGCGCCTCGAGCGAGGGCTGGGTGCGCGACAGGAAGCGTTCGCCCACGGCGCCCAGCTGCCGCGCATGCGCCGCCGAGCAATGCTTGAGTATGCCCTCGCGCGTTTCAAAGCAGAGGTTCAAACCATTGAAGTCGGCGTAGCGCTCTTCAAGCTCGTCCACCACGCGCAGGCTCTGCAGGTTGTGCTCGAAACCGCCGGCCTCGGGCGCCAACTCGCGCATGCAGGCATTGAGCTCGTCCTGGCCCGCATGGCCAAAGGGCGTGTGGCCCAGGTCATGCGCCAGCGAAATGGCTTCGGTCAGGTCTTCGGACAGCCCCAGGCTGCGCGCCAGCGTGCGCGCGATCTGCGCCACTTCCAGGCTGTGCGTCAGCCGGGTGCGGAACAGGTCGCCTTCGTGGTTCACGAAGACCTGGGTCTTGTATTCCAGCCGCCGAAAGGCGCTTGAATGCACGATGCGGTCGCGGTCGCGCTGGAATTCACTGCGGTTTTCCGGCGGCGGCTCGGCATAGGTCCGGCCGCGCGATCGGGACGGGTCGGATGCATAGGAAGCCAGTTCTTTCATCTGCGACACCGTCACTCCTGTCGTTACTCGGTGGTTCGGGCCAGTACGGCGCGCACGGCCTCTGCCGGCGCCGCCCGCATCATGGCATCGCCGATGCGGGTCATGAGCACATAGCGGATTTCACCGCCCTCGGTCTTTTTATCGACCTGCATCAGGTCCAGCCAACGTTCGGCGCCCAGGTCGGGCGCCACCGTGGGGCAGCCGATGGCCGCGACCAGGTCGCGCACGCGCGCCACATCCGCACGCGGAAAACCCGCCACGTCGGCCGACAGCTCGGCAGCCTGCACCATGCCACAGCCCACGGCCTCGCCGTGCAGCCAGGCGCCGTAGCCCAGGCCGGCCTCGATGGCGTGGCCAAAGGTATGGCCCAGGTTCAGGATCGCGCGCAGACCAGATTCACGTTCGTCCTTGCCCACCACCTGCGCCTTCAGCTCGCAAGAGCGGCGGATGGCGTAGGCGATGGCCTGGGGGTCCAGGCTGCGCAGCTTGGGCGCGTTTTCCTCGCACCAGGTCCAGAAACCCGGATCCAGGATCAGGCCGTACTTGATGACTTCCGCCAGGCCCGCCGAAATCTCGCGCGCCGGCAGGGTGTTGAGCACGTCGGTGTCGATTTCCACCGCCAGCGGCTGGTAGAAGGCGCCGATCATGTTCTTGCCCAGCGGGTGGTTCACGGCCGTCTTGCCGCCCACCGACGAATCGACCTGGGCCAGCAGTGTCGTGGGCACCTGCACGAAGCGTACGCCGCGCATGTACACCGCAGCGGCAAACCCGGTCATGTCACCGATCACGCCGCCGCCCAGCGCCACCAGCACGCAGCGCCGGTCCAGCCGGTGCGTCAACAGGGCGTCGAAGATCAGGTTCAGCGACTGCCAGTCTTTATAGGACTCGCCGTCGGGCAGCTCGATGCGCAGCACCCGCTTGCCGGTACGCGCCAGGGCGGCCTCGGCGCGTTCGCCGTACAACGCGGCCACCGTGGGGTTGGTGACCACGGCGATGGCGGTGGCGTCGGCGGGAATGCTCTGGTCCAGGGCGTCCAGGCGGCCCGGTGCGATGCGGATCGGGTACTGGCCGCCCGGGGTGTCGACCTCAACAACGTTCATATCTGCTTCTCGAAGGCTTGTAATTGCGGCAGCAGCGCCTTGACCAGGGTGTGGATGGGCATCGAGCCCGTTTCCACCACCAGGTCGGCCACTTCTTTATAGAGGGGTTCGCGCAGGGTCATCAGGTCGCGCAGGGTACCGCGGGGATCGGCGGTGGCCAGCAGGGGACGGTTGCGGTCGCGGCAAGTCCGGCGGAACAATTCGTCCACGCTGGCCCTCAAATAGACCACGATGCCCCGTTGGCGCAGCCGCAGGCGGTTTTCGGCCGCCAGGATGGCGCCGCCGCCCGTGGCAAGAATTATGTTGCGCCGTTGGGTACACTCTTCCAAAGCGGCGGCCTCCCGGCGACGGAAACCGGCCTCGCCCTCGATTTCGAAGATTACCGGCACCCGTACGCCGCAACGCGCCTCGAGCTCATGATCCAGATCGACAAACTCGCGCCCCAGGGCGCGCGCCAGACCGCGGCCAATGGTCGTCTTGCCCGCCCCCATCATCCCCACCAGGAAGACGGGCAGGTCATGCGGCAACGACACGGTCTTGCCTGCGCATTCCGAGGCGCAAGGCAAGTTTTCGGGCGCCTCGCCGGAGGGCGCCAGGTCCGGGTCAGACTCCGGACATGAGTGAGCGGAAAAGTTCATGACGGCATTATCACATCTGCCGCCAAGTTGCCCGCGCACCACACTGAACTATCTTGTTACAGAAACCGATCCGCCTCGCTAAGGCGGGACCGGAGATACCCGTAAAATCGCCGCGATGAGCAAGCCCCAGAATTCCTCCAAAAAAGACAAGCCCGCCAAGAGCGGTTCCCCGATATTGCGATTTTTCGTCAAGACCGGCATTTTCTGTGCCGGCCTGTTCCTGTGCGGCGTCCTGCTGGCAGGGATGGCCCTGGCGCTGGCGTGGCCCAACCTGCCCGACCTGAACGCCATGACGGACTACCGCCCGCGGGTGCCGCTGCGCGTCTATACGGCCGACAAGGTGCTCATCGGCGAGTTCGGCGAAGAACGCCGCAACGTGCTGCGCTTCAACGAAATCCCGGACGTCATGAAGTCCGCGGTGCTGGCCGCCGAAGACGACCGCTTCTATCAACACGGCGGCATCGACTGGACGGGCGTGGTGCGCGCAGGCCTGACCAACCTGATCAACATGTCCAAGACGCAGGGCGCCAGCACGATCACCATGCAGGTGGCGCGCAACTTCTACCTGTCGTCCGAAAAGACCTACTCGCGCAAGTTCTACGAGCTGCTGCTGACGTTCAAGATCGAATCCGAGCTCACCAAGGACCAGATCCTTGAGCTCTACATGAACCAGATCTACCTGGGGCACCGCGCCTACGGCTTTGCCGCCGCCTCGCGCACCTACTTCGGCAAGCCGTTGTCGGAAGTGACCCCGGCCGAAGCCGCCATGCTGGCCGGCATCCCCAAGGCCCCTTCGCGCTTCAACCCGATTTCCAACCGCCCCCGCGCCGAACTGCGCCAGCGCTACGTGCTGGGCCGCATGCAGTCGCTGGGCTACCTGACCGAGCCTGAATACAAGCAGGCGATGGCGCAGCAGATCGTCATGAAGTCGGCGGAAGGCACGCCTGCGGGCGGCTATGCCATCCACGGCGAATACGTGGCCGAACTGGCCCGCCAGCTGCTGTTTAATGTCTACCAGGACAACGTCTACTCGCGCGGCATCAACATCTACACCACGGTCCAGTCCAAGGACCAGGAAGCCGCCTACCGCGCCGTGCGCGAAGGCGTGCTGGAATACACCCGCCGCGCGCCCTACCCCGGCCCCGAAGAGCAGCTCGACCTGCCCCCCGGCACCGAGAACAACCCGCAGGCGCTGGACGAATTCCTGGATGGCGTGTTCGACAAGTTCAGCGACAGCGGCGACCTGCTGACCGCGCTGGTGCTGTCGGCCAGCCCCACCGAGGTCAAGCTGGCCCGCAGCTCGCGCGAAGTCATCACCGTCACCGACAAGAAGGTGCTGGGCGTGGTGGCCCGTGCGCTCAACGACAAGGCCAAGCCCGAACAACGCATCAAGCGCGGTTCCGTCGTCTACATCCGCAAGCTGGGCGACAACTGGGAAATCATCAACCTGCCGTCGGTGCAGGCCGCGTTCGTGGCCCTGTCGCCGCAGGATGGCGCCATCCGCGCCATGGTCGGCGGTTTCGACTTCTACCGCGGCAATTTCAACCGCGTGACGCAGGCCTGGCGCCAGCCGGGCTCGAACATCAAGCCGTTCATCTACGCCGCCTCGCTCGAACGCGGCCTGACCCCGGCCACGCAGATTTCCGACCAGCCGTTCGAACTGACCGCCGCGCAAACGGGCTCCAAGGCCTGGAACCCGAAGAACTACGGCAACCAGTACGAACCCATGCTGACGCTGCGCCAGGGCCTGTACAAGTCCAAGAACATGGTCTCGATCCGCATCCTGCAGGCAATCGGCCCGCAGTACGCCCAGGACTACCTGACCCGCTTCGGCTTCGACAAGGCCCGCCAGCCCGCCGTGCTGCCGCTGGCGCTGGGCGCCGGTTCCGTGACCCCGCTGCAATTGGCCGGCGCGTTCTCGGTGTTCGCCAACGGCGGCTACCGCATCACGCCCTACCTGATTGACCGCGTCACCGACAGCAACGGCAAGATCGTGATGCAGTCCAAGCCCGTCGTGGCCGGCGACGCCGCCGCCCGCGCCATCGATCCGCGCACTGCCTGGATCATGGACGACGTGCTGCGCGGCGTGGCCACCTTCGGCACCGCCGCCCGTGCCCGCGTGCTGCTCAAGCGCAACGACATCGCCGGCAAGACCGGTACCACCAACGAATCCGTGGACGCCTGGTTCTCGGGCTATACCCCGTCTCTCGTCGCGACCGCCTGGCTGGGCTTTGACCAGCCCAAGTCGCTCGGTTCGCGCGAAACCGGCGGCGGCGTGGCCATGCCGATCTGGGTCGACTACATGCAGGACGTGCTCAAGGGCGTGCCGGAAGAAAAGCCGCGCCCCCGCCCGGACGGCATCATCGTCGAGAACGGCGAATACTATTTCTCGGAATTTCCGCCCGGACAAGCCGTTGCACGCCTGGGCCTGCCCCAGGCCGACACGCTGGGCGAGTTCCTGAACGGCCTGAACAACGACAGCGGCGCCGACAACCGCATCAAGGTCGGGCCGGGCGTGGGCACGCAGAACGCGCAGCCCTGGTCGCAAAAGATTCCGTTCTGACGCGGAATGAAAAAAAGGCCGGTTCCTGGGAACCGGCCTTTTCTATTGAACGCTACAGGCGGATCGTGACGGGCACACCCGCCGCCGCGGAACAGATCTGGGACAGGGCGTCCGGCAATTTCGGTCCGCCTCGGGTATCGTTCCAGTTCTGGCCGTCGTAGCGGTAATGGAAGCCGCCGCTGCGCGCGGCCACCCACAGTTCCTGCATGGCGGCCTGGCTGTTCACCACCACGTGGGTATTGTCTTCGAACACCATGGTCAGCACATTGCCGCTGCGGCTGGTTTCGACGTCGACGTCGAGCGAAGCCGCCCAGTCATCGGCCTGGCTTTCGATGCTTTCCAGCACCTGGTCGATCAACGCAAGAAATTCGGTTTCGGTCATAATCGAGCCTGCAAGAATTACGGAGTTCCCAGTGTTCCAATTGGCATTCAGCCGCATGTCTCTTCGCATTGTAGCCACGCTTGTGGCGACCGGCATGGTTGCGGCCTGCGGGTACAAGGGTCCTTTGTACATGCCGACGCCCGATGGCAAGCCGCCTCAGCGTACCCAGCAGCGGCAGCAGACGCCCCAGGTTCCCCAGATTCCGGCGGCTCCCTCGCTGCCATGACCGCCGCGTTCCCAGTTCCGCCCGAACTGGCCGGGCACCCCTACTTCCAGTACCGCAATAACGTGCTGTACGCCGAAGACGTGCCGCTGGACCATCTGGCCAAAAAACTGGGAACCCCCCTCTACGTCTACTCCCGCGCCGCCCTCAAGGGCGCCTGGGACACCTACCGCAGCGCCATCGGCCAGCGCCCCGTGCTGGTCTGCTACGGCATGAAGGCCAATTCCAACCTGGCCATCCTGAAAGAATTCGTCCGGCTGGGCGCGGGTTTCGACATCGTCTCCGGTGGCGAACTCAAGCGGGCCCTGGCCGTCGGCGCCGATCCCTCCAAGATCGTGTTCTCGGGCGTGGGCAAGCAGGTCTGGGAAATGCGCGCGGCCCTGGCGGCCGGCGTGTTCTGCTTCAACGTCGAATCCGAGGCCGAACTTCAGCGTCTGTCCGACGTTGCGCAGGAAATGGGCCTGCGCGCCAGGGTGTCACTACGCGTCAACCCGGATGTCGATGCCCAGACCCATCCCTACATCTCCACCGGTCTGAAAGAAAACAAGTTCGGCATCCCCATCGATTCCGCGCTGGACGCCTACCGCAGCGCCCGCCTGCTGCCGGGCCTGGAGATCACCGGCCTGGACTGCCACATCGGGTCGCAGCTGACCGACATCAGTCCCTATTTAGATGCCCTGGAAAAGCTGCTCGATCTGGTCGAGCAACTGGACGCCATCGGCATCCCGCTGTCGCACCTGGATCTGGGCGGCGGACTGGGTATCCGCTACGCAGACGAAACGCCCCCCTCGCCCAAGACGCTGCTGGACCCGGTGTTCCAGCGCCTGCAGGCGCGCGGCCAAGGTCACCTGCACGTGGTGCTGGAACCGGGCCGCTCGCTGGTCGGCAATGCCGGCGTGCTGTTGACCACGGTGCAGTACCTCAAGCACAACGAGGCGCGCAACTTCGCCATCGTCGATGCCGCCATGAACGACCTGCTGCGACCCGCCCTGTACGAGGCCTGGCACGGACTGCGCCCCTTGCGGCCACGCGGCGGCGATGCCACCGAATACGACATCGTCGGCCCGGTCTGCGAAAGCGCCGATTGGCTGGCCAGGCAGCGCGTGCTGGCACTGGAACAAGGCGACGTGCTGGCGCTGGAATCGGCTGGCGCTTACGGCATGACCATGGCCGGCAACTACAACACGCGCCCGCGCGCGGCCGAGGTCATGGTCGACGGCGCCCACTACCACGTGGTGCGCCAACGCGAGACACTGGACGATCTGCTGCGGGGCGAGTCGACATTGCCCTGACCTGCGCGCCGCCGGAACATGAAAAAGGCCCCAGTCGGGGCCTTTTTCATGGGACGTCCTGGCGTCAGAGCTGGCCGTACGAATGCAGGCCCGACAGGAACATGTTCACACCCAGGAAGGCGAAGCCCGTGATCAACAGGCCCGTCAGCGCCCAATAAGCCGCCATGGTGCCGCGCAGGCCCTTGATCAGGCGCATGTGCAGCCAGGCCGCGTAGTTCAGCCAGACGATCAGCGCCCAGGTTTCCTTGGGGTCCCACTGCCAGTACGCACCCCAGGCATCGGCCGCCCACAGCGCACCCAGGATGGTGGCCACCGTGAAGAAGGCGAAACCGATGGCGATGGCGCGATACATGATGTCGTCCAGCACCTCCAGCGGCGGCAACGCCGCGGCGATATGGCGCCGGCCCAGCAGGATTGCGCCGACGATCACGGCGCCAATGCCGAAATACAGCATCCAGGTCGCCGACAGGCCGTCGGTGCGGAACACCATCGGTTCGGCGCACAGCAGCACGCCCAGCACGAACAGCGGCGCCAGTTTCAACCACGACGTGGTCTGCCCATGCTGCTTGACCAGGTAGGCAAAGCCGACCATGGCCGCCAGCGAGAACGTGCCGTAGCCGATGAAATTGGCGGGCACGTGCAGCTTCATCCACCAGCTCTTGAGCGCCGGCACCAGCGGCTGGATCTGCCCCGCGTCGCGCGTGAACGAATACCAGAGCAGGAACACGACGGCCGAGGTCACCACCAGCAACACGAAGCCGCCCAGCGCGCGCGTCTTGTATTTGCGCTCGTAGTAGAGGTAGAACAGCGCGGTGATCAGCGAGAACAGCACGAACACTTCGTACAGGTTGCTGACCGGAATGTGGCCCAGGTCCGGCCCCATCAGGTGGCCTTCGCGCCAGCGCACCAGCAGGCCCGTGACACCCGCGAACACCGCGCCCCAGGTCAAGGCCGTGCCCAGCCAGGCGGCCGTCGGGCTGACCACGCCGATCCAGTAGCAGACCATGGCCAGCGCAAACAGCGCGCTCATCCAGAGAATGGCCGACTGCGACGAGAACAGGTACTTCAGGAAGAACACCTGCTCGGCCCGCGCCAGATCGTTGCCGTAAAGCATGAGAGCCAGGCCGGCCGCGATCGCACAGGCGACCATCAGGCGGCGCAAGGGGCGCCACAGCCAGCCCAGCCAGGCCAGCGCAGGCACCGTGCCGCACAGGATGATCTTCTCGTAGTAGTCCATGGCGCTGGCGTAGCGGGTCAGCGCAAAGCCCGCCCCCACTGCCAGCAACAGGAAGAAGACGACGTCGGTCCAGTCGGGTTTACCGCGTTGCGCGCGGTTGTCGCCGGTCTCGGACAGGCTTTCATCCCAGGGGCTGCCTGGCGAGGCGGCATGCACAGGCATGTCGGGCGTGGGGGAATGCGTGGTGGTCGTCGTGGACATAAGAAACCTTAAGACCCTTTCTGGCGCAGCAGCGCCTGCTTGAAGCGATCGAACTCGTGATTGAAGTCGAGTGTACGCTTCTGCGAAGTCATCGCCGCCAGGATGCCGCTGCCGCCGTCTTGCGGCCGGACCCAGATCCAGACGCGGCGATCTCGAATATAGAACATCGAGAACACCCCCAGCACCAGCAGCAGGCTGCCCAGGTAGACCGTGTTCTTGCCCGGGGTGCGGCTGACCTGGAACACGCTGGCCTGGATGTGGTTGAAATCGGCCAGCGAGAAGAACACCGGCGCCGGGTAGACGGTCAGGTCGGACAGCGCCGCCACCGCCAGGCGCGACCACACCGCGGCGCGCTCGCCATCGGCGCCCTCGGTCGGCACGGGCGGCAAGCCAGCGCGCTCGCGTTCGACGCCCCGCAGTTCATTCATGCTGGCGCCGATCAGCCGGATCACGACGTCAGCCGCGCGCTCCAGGTCGGCGGGCGGCGTATTGGCCTGCAGGAATGCGGCCACGGCCTGCAAGCCGCCGCCGGCATAGGTTTCCAACGCGCGCTCGGCGGCCGTCTGCAAGGGCTGGCGGTCGGCGCCGGTGGGGCTGTTGCGCTCGGCAAAACGGCGGGCCGCTTCCTGGCGCGCCGCCGGATCGGCCAAGGTGGCGCGCAATCGCATGAATTCCGCCACCGAACTGTCGTCGTCCGCGGGAATGCGCAGGTAACGGAACGGTTCCGACGCGTTGTTGCGCACGCCGGCCAGGAACACGCTGGCGCCGTCCAATTGCACCGGCAGCATGTAGTTCTGGAATTCGTGCGCCTGGCCGGCATCGTCGATCAGCTTGTATTCGACGCTGGGGCCCACGTTGCGCAGGTTTTCGTTTTTCTTGCCCGCCGCGCTGCCGGATACCGACGCCACGTGCTCGGCAAAGCTCTGGTTCGCGCCCTTGGGGTCGCCACGGGTCAGGTCTTCGACGTTGATCGGACGCAACGCCGTGATTTCCACGCCCATGCTGCGCGGACCCTTGGCCGTGTTCGCACTGACTTCGGCGGTCTTGCCCACGGTGCCATCGACATTGAAGGTAGCGCTGTCGGCGCCCACCAGCGGATAGCCCTTGAGCACGACCGTGCTGCCGCCATCGTCGAAGCTGGACTGGTACACCGTCATGCCCTTGAAGCGCAGCGGCTCGTTCACTTCAATGGTGGAATCGAACGACTTGCCGGTATCCGGGTCCGTCACTTCCACTTCACTGGCGAAACGGCTGGGCATGCCCGTCGAGTAGTAATCGACGACGAATTTCTTGAGCTTGAGCGTGAACGGCATCGGCTGCACCAGCGCGCCGTCGCCGACCATCACGACCGCCGTGCTGGCCTGGCCGTTCTCGGGCACCAGCACGCTGGCGCGGAAGCTGGGGTTGTCGACCGACAGGCGGCCGCTTTCCGGCACCTCGGAAATCAGCATGTTCTCGACGATCGGCTTCTTGCCGCCGAACATGACCTGCAGCCGCACGGGCAGCTCGCTGTCGAGCAGCCCGCCAATACAGATGATGACCATCGCGGCATGCGCAAACACATAACCCAGCCGGTTGGCGCTGCCCTTCTTGGCCGCCAGCAGCACACCCGTGCTGTCCTGGCGCTCGCGCACCGCATAGCCCATGCGCTTGAGCAGCGCCGTCAGGCCGGCCGCCGTCTGGGGCACATCGCTGGACACCTCGGTTTCGACGCGATGCGGAAAGGCCCGCAGGCTGCTGCCACGCACGTGTTCGCGAAACGAGCTGGCCTCGCGCAGCATCTTGGGCGCGTTGCGAATCAGGCAGACCGAGGTCGAAATGACCAGGAAAGCCATGATCAACAGAAACCACCAGCTGTTGTAGACGTGCCAGATGGAAAACTTGTCGAACACCTCGTACCAGAACGGGCCAAACTGGTCGATGTAGTTGCTGGACGACCGGTTCTGCTGCAGCACCGTCCCCACCAAGCTGGCCACGCAGATGAACATCAGCAGGCTGACGGCAAAACGCATCGAACCCAGCAGTTCGAACAAGTCGCGGGGCAGGCTGCGCAAAGAGGGACGAGAATGTGTCAGAGTCGAATTCATGAAAAAAGGGGGGCCGCGCTATCGGCTACCCCCCTCGTAGACAGCGCGTAGCGGAACCAGGTTCCGTACGCTCAGGTTGCGTGAACGCGGACCAGCCGCGCGCGTTGCCGGCAAGCCGCTACCGCAGGCCAGCCGCGTAATCCGCCACGGCCTTGATGTCGGCATCCGACATCCGGTCGGCCACGGCGTGCATGACGTCGTTGGCGCGATCACCGCTGCGGAACAGCTTGAGCTGCTCTTCAATATACAGGGGGAACTGACCCGACAAGCGGGGGTATTGGCCCGGAATGCCCGCGCCGTTGGCAGAATGGCATGCCGCGCACGCGGGAACATTGCGTTCGGGCAAACCGCCGCGCCAGATCTTTTGACCCAGATCAACCAGCTTCTCGTAGCCGGCCGTGGCGGGCTCTTTCAGGGGCTGCTGCGCCAGGTACAGCGCGATGTTCTGCATGTCGGCCGGCGTCAGGTTCTGCGCCATGGCGGTCATCGGGGTGGGGTTGCCGCCCGCGCCATTGCGCACCGGCAGCTTGGCGCCCGCCTTGACCTGGAAATCGGTCAGTTGCTTGACCAGGTATTCGTGGGGTTGCGCGGCCAGGTTGGGGTTCACCGGGATGGTGCTGTTGCCCGCCGCGCCATGACAGGAGGCACAGGCAATGATGCCTCGGGAAGCGTCACCCTGGTCAAACAGCTGTCCGCCCTTGGCGGCATCTGGCTTGGCCGGGCCCGCAGCACCGTCGGCGGCGAAACTCGTAGTAGATAAGGCGGAGGCGCCGAGCAACAGCCCGCTCGCAACCAACATCCGGGACAGCACACGCTTCATGAAGACCTCGACGAATCGCATCGCTCAAGGCGCAAAAAGGCGCCCACGCCTACCCGCACATCTGGAAAACCGTATCGAACCTGCTTTGCCCGTCTTGCCTGCCTGGAACATGCCGGTTGGTACCGAAATGCCCTTAACAGTAAGCAAAAGAGACGGCTCCGCGCACGGGGACCACTGTTGCAAACGCCGGATTATACAATAGGGCTCGAAACCAACCGTATCCAAAGCCATCCGTGTCCCTCCTACATCGCGCCTCTTTTCTCACGTCGGCAGCTCGCCTCGACCAGTTGCCGCCCGCCGGCGCACCCGAGGTCTGCTTTGTCGGCCGGTCCAACGCGGGCAAATCCACGTCCATCAACGTGCTGTGCAACCAGCGCCGCCTTGCCTTCTCGAGCAAGACGCCGGGCCGCACGCGCCTGATCAACATGTTCGGCCTGCCCGACCCGCTGGACCCTGAAAGCCACATCGGCTATCTCGTCGACCTGCCCGGCTACGGCTACGCGTCGGTGGCCCGCAACGAGAAGGAAAAGTGGGCCGATATCCTGGGCGGCTACCTGCGCGATCGCGAATCGCTGGTCGGCATCGTGCTGCTCATCGACATCCGCCGCGGCGTCACCGAACTGGATCGCCGACTGGCCAATTTCATTGCCCCCACCGGACGCCCGGTGCTGGCGCTGCTCACCAAAGCCGACAAGCTGCCTTACGGCCAGCGCATGCGCACCGTGTTTTCCGTGCGCAAAGACCTGGCGGACATCGGCGCCCTGCACACCATCCCCTTCTCGGCACCCGAGCGCATCGGCCTGGAAGAAGCTGGCGCGCACATAGAAAACTGGATCTCTCCCAAGGTCGTACCATGAACCCGCAGATCATTACCCCCGACTTCCCGGTTTCCCGCCCCCGCCGCCTGCGCCGCGACGACTTCACCCGGCGCCTGGTGCGCGAAAACACCCTGACGGTGGACGACCTGATCTACCCCGTCTTCGTGGCCGAAGGCACGGGCGTCAAGCAAGCCGTGCCGTCGCTGCCCGGCGTGGTCCGCTATTCGCCGGACACGCTGATGTCGGTGGCCGAAGAATGCGTATCGCTGGGCATCCCGGTGCTGTCGCTGTTCCCCGCCATCGATCCGTCGCTCAAGACGCCCGACGGCATCGAAGCCACCAACCCCGACGGCCTGATCCCGCGCGTGGTGCGCGAGCTGAAAAAGCGTTTCCCTGAGCTGGGCGTGCTGTGCGATGTGGCGCTGGATCCCTACACCAGCCACGGCCAGGACGGCGTCATCGATGAAAATGGCTACGTCGTCAACGAGCCCACGGTCGAGATCCTGGTCAAGCAGGCGCTCACGCAGGCCGCCGCCGGCGTCGACATGGTCGCCCCCAGCGACATGATGGACGGCCGCATCGGCGCCGTGCGCCGCGCGCTCGAAGCCAACGGCTACATCCACACGCAGATCATGGCCTACTCGGCCAAGTACGCCAGCGCCTTCTATGGCCCGTTCCGCGACGCCGTCGGGTCCGCCACCAACCTGGGCAAGTCCAACAAAATGGCCTACCAGATGGACCCGGGCAACCTGGACGAAGCCCTGCGCGAAGTCGCCGCCGACCTGCAGGAAGGCGCCGACATGGTCATGGTCAAGCCCGGCATGCCCTACCTGGACGTGCTGCGCCGCGTGAAGGACACCTTCCGCGTGCCGACCTTCGCCTATCAGGTCAGCGGCGAATACGCGATGATCAAGGCCGCGTCCGCCAACGGCTGGCTGGACCACGACAAGGTCATGATGGAAGCCCTGCTGGCGTTCAAGCGCGCCGGCGCCGATGGCATCCTGACCTACTTCGCCATCGAAGCGGCCAAGCTGCTCAAGAACCGCGACTAAGCGCTGCGCCGCAGGCCGAGCCAGGTCCCGCTCAAGATGCAGGCCAGGCCGGCCACGTGCACCAGCGTCACGTGTTCATCCAGGAACAGCGCGGCGAACAGCAGGCCGAAGATCGGCAGCCAATTCACGAACAGCGCCGCGCGGCTGATCCCCAGCCGCGCGATGCCTGCATTCCAGATGATGTTGCTGACGCCCGAGGCGATCACTGCCGAGAACAGCAGCACCATCCACGGCCACCACGTCATGCGCCAGCCCTCGGCCTCGTACGAGCCGGGTGTCAGGATGGCATGCACCACCAGCATCAGCCCGCCAGCCAGGTACATGTACCAAAGCATCGCCAGCGGATCGAGCGTGCGCGAGATGCGCTGGATCACCAGCCCGCCGAACACGAACACCGCGACCGCCAGGAACACGATCGCATCGCCCCAACCCGTCAGGCCCAACTGCGCGCCGCTGCCGATCACCACCATCGCCACGCCGGCCAGGCCCAGCAAGGCGCCGGCAATGCGCAGCCACGTCAGTTTTTCACGGTAGAACAAGGCCGCCAGCAGCGCCGACAACAGCGGGCTGGTGGCCATCAGCAGCGTGCCATTGGCGGCTGACGAGAACTGCAGGCCGTAGACCAGCGCGGTCTGGTGCGCATACACCACCAGAAAGCCCGCCAGCGCGACCCAGCCCAGCTCCACGCGGCCTAGCCGGGGAATGCGGCCGCGGCGGGCCTTGACGATCAAGGTGACCGCAACGAACGCCACGGCAATCCGCACGGCCGCCAGGGCCCGGATGTCCATGTGTTGCGTCAGGTACTTGATGGAGACGATGTTCAGGCCCCACGTGGCCATCACGAACATCAATTGAAGATAGATCAGACCGGTACGGTCCTGGCTTGCAGCAACTGTCGAAGACGTCACGGGCGCCGGCCTGGTGGATGGAGGGCGCCGCCCACGCGGCGCGAGCCCTCATGGTAGCGGCCGGGCGCCGCTCAGCGCAATAGCACGCGGTCCAGCGACTCGGTGAAGCGCTTGGCGTCCTGGAACCCCACCACGCGGGCCTCGGGCATTTCCTTGCCGCCCGGCGCGAAGAACATGATGCCGGGGGGGCCGAACAGGCGGAACCGCTTGAGCAGCGCGCGGTCATCGGCATTGTTGGCCGTGACGTCGGCCTGCACCAGCAGCATGCCCGCCATGCGCTGCGCCACCCCTGGATCGGTGAAGGTAAAGCGCTCCATCTCGCGGCATGACACGCACCAGTCGGCATAGAAATCCAGCATCACCGGTTGCTGGCTCTGCGCCAGCAGCGCGTCGAGCTCGGCATTGTTGCGCACGCGCTTGAAATGCACCTCGCCGGCATTGGCCGACACGCCGGCCGCGGCCGGGCCGCCCGATGCAAAATGGGACAAAGGCTGCAGCACGTCGCGCCCGCCGCTGGCCGCCCCCACCAGCCACGCCGCGGCCGCCAGGGCCAGCAGCAGCCCCAGGCCCTTGCCGAACATGCGCGCCGAGCCGGCGCCGGCCGGCAGCGCATCAAACGCCCGCAGCATCACGGCCCCGACAATCGCCAGGAAGGCCCAGCCGGTCATCTGCACCCAGGTGGGCACGACCGGGATCAGCATCCACCACGCCGTCGCCAGCAGCAACATGCCAAAGAGGCGCTTGACGCCGTCCATCCAGGGCCCTGCCTTGGGCAACAGCGCCCCCGACGACGCACCCACGATCAACAGCGGCACGCCCATGCCCCAGGCCATGGCGAACAAGGCAGAACCGCCCAGCACCACGTCGCCGGTCTGCGAGATGTACAGCAATGCTCCGGCCAGCGGCGCGGCCACGCAGGGCCCGACGATCAGGGCAGACAGGGCCCCCATCACCAGCGCGCCGGTGTAGCGCCCGCCGGGCACGCGCGACGAACGTTCGGCCAACTTGGCCTGAATGCCCGACGGCATCTGGAAGGTAAAGGCATCGAACATCGCCAGCGCCAGCACCGCCAGCAAAATGGCGAACAAGGTCAGTATCCAGGGCGTCTGCAACCATGCCGCAAGGCCCGCGCCGCTCAGGCCTGCCGCCACGCCCAGCGCGGTATAGACCACCGACATGCCCAGCACATAGGTCGCGGCCAGCGCCAGGCCGCGGCCGCGGCTCGGGCGGGCCTGGCTGGCCCCGCCCAGCACGATCGACGAAAGAATGGGAATCATCGGCAAGACGCAGGGCGTGAACGCCAGCAGCAGGCCCAGCACCAGGAACACGCCCGCCGTCTTCACCCAACCCAGCCCGCCCAGCGCATCGGCCAGGCCGGTATCGCCTGCGTTCACCAGCGCGCTCAAGCCGCCCGACGATGCCGGGACGACAGACCCGCCGGCCGCGGCAGCACCCGCGCCGGCCACCGCGTACCCACCCGCCACGGGCGTCAGCTTCACGCTGCTGTCCATCGGGGGGTAGCACAGCCCGGCGTCGGCACAACCCTGGCCGGTCAGCGTCAGCGTGAAAGGCTGCCCGCCAGGGGCCACCGGCACGCGGATCACGACATCCTTGTGATAGACCTCCATGTCTTTCTCGAAGGTCGGGTCGTACTTGACGTCCCCTTTCGGATAGACGGGCTCGCCAAGGGTCGCCGCACCCAGCGGACTGATGGTGATGCCAAAGCGCTCGCGGTACATGTAATAGCCGGGCGCCACTTTGAAACGCAGCTCGACCGTGTCCGGCGCCGTCATCACCGCACTGAAGACAAACGCCTTTTCCGGTTCAAGGAATTCGGCATCCGCGCGCGCGGGCGCGTTCCAGCCCCACAGCAGCAGCGCCATGGCCAACAGGGCCAGCAATCTGGGGAATAAGGCACGTGCCGGTGCGCCGGCTGGAACCGCGAGTTGCAACATCAGTCTCTCTTGTTCTGCGGGACGGCCGTCTGTTCACGCACCCAATCCAGATAGGGTGCCGCACCGCCGATGACCGGCAGCACGATGATCTCGGGCACGTCGTAGGGATGCATCTGCGCCAGGGCCTGGACCACGGCCCGGTGGCGCGCGTAGGTGGTTTTGATGTGGATGGGGATTTCTTGCGTCCCCTCGACCACGCCTTTCCACAGGTAGATGGACAGGCCCGGGGCGCCAAGGTTCACGCAAGCCGCCAGTCCGTCTTCGACCAGCACGTGGGCGATACGCTTGGCCAGCAGCAGGTCCGGCGCGTTGCTGATGACCAGCACGACGTCGTCATCGCGCAACATGGGGCCTCCTTGGGGTAGCCGTGTGGGATGTAACTCGGGGTATTTTATCGGTATTGCCGCCGCCGTCCGTCACGGCCGGACTTGCGGCTACGCTGCGCCGTTGCGCACTCCCATTCCCACCGAGGCAAGCATGTCCGATAACTGCCTGTTCTGCCGCATCGCCCGCCACGAAATCCCGGCCCACATCATCCACGAAGACGACCGCCTGATGGCGTTCCTGGACATCCAGCCGGTACGGGCCGGGCACACGCTCATCATTCCCAAGCAGCACTACCCGTACTACGAAGACATGCCGGCCGACCTGGCCGGGCACATCGTCAACCTGGGCCAGAAGCTGGGTCGCCATATGAAACGCCTGTATAGCGTGGATCGCGTGGCGTTCGCGTTCACGGGCATCCACGTCGCCCACACTCATGCGCACGTGATTCCGATGCACCATCCGCAGGACGTGACCTCGACCCAGTACATCGAGCAACAGGACCTGACCTTCCGCATGCCGCCCCAGGCCCCCAAAGAGGCGCTGGAGGCCGCCTCGGCACAATTGCGAGGCGAACTGCACGCGTCGTAGCCCGCGCGCTTGCAGGCCGTTTTGGCGCCTCCTTGGCGGCGCCACAAAAAAACAAGGGCGGGTCCGAAGACCCGCCCTTGCTACTCATCGCGCAACCGAAGCTTATTCGGCGGCGCTGTCCTCAGCGGCTTCATCGACTTCCGGACGGTCGACCAGCTCCATGAATGCCATGGGAGCGTTGTCGCCTTGACGGAAACCCATCTTCAACACGCGGGTGTAGCCGCCGTTACGGGCCGCGTAGCGCGGGCCGATTTCGGCGAACAGCTTCACCACGGCGTCGCGATCGCGCAGACGGGCAAAAGCCAGACGCTTGTTCGCGAGGGTGGGTTCTTTACCCAGCGTGATCAGGGGTTCGATGACGCGGCGCAATTCTTTCGCCTTCGGCAGCGTGGTCTTGATGGCTTCGTGGGTGATCAACGAAACGGCCATGTTGCGGAACATGGCAAGACGGTGACTGCTGGTGCGGTTGAGCTTACGCAAGCCATTACCGTGACGCATGATAAGTATCCTTTGAATCTAAAGAAGGCGTTTCCGCCATCGGGTTGTCCGGCTCTTCTATCAACCTGTAATCAGGCCGCGGTCCGGTAGAAAACGGTGCATTTTACGACGGTTTCGCAAATCGCCCGGCGGTAAAGCCGGGCGCTGCAGGAGACACCCCTTCCAGGGGCGCCACCTTTCAAGACTTACGGACGCTCCAGGCCCAGGGGCGGCCAGTTCTCGAGCTTCATGCCGAGGGTCAAGCCACGTGCAGCCAGGACTTCCTTGATCTCGTTGAGCGACTTGCGACCCAGGTTCGGGGTCTTGAGCAGCTCGTTTTCGGTACGCTGAATCAGGTCGCCGATGTAGTAGATGTTTTCGGCCTTCAGGCAGTTGGCCGAACGCACGGTCAGTTCCAGGTCGTCGACCGGGCGCAGCAGCACCGGGTCGATCTGCGGCGTGCCGCGGACCGGGGCTTCGTACGAATCGCCAGCGCCTTCCAGGGCAGCGAAAACCGAAATCTGGTCCATCAGGATGCGGGCCGACTGGCGCACCGCTTCCTCGGGCGAGATCACGCCGTTGGTTTCGATGTCCAGGACCAGCTTGTCCAGGTCGGTGCGTTGTTCCACACGGGCGCTTTCAACCGCGTAGCTCACGCGACGAACCGGGCTGAACGACGCGTCCAGCACGATGCGGCCGATGGTGTGGGTGCGGTCTTCCGACAGCGCGCGCACGTTGCCCGGCACGTAGCCACGGCCCTTTTCGACCTTGATCTGCATTTCCAGCTTGCCTGCGTCCGTCAGGTTGCAGATGGCGTGGCCGGGGTTGATGATCTCGACGTCGTGCGGCAGTTCGATGTCGCTGGCCAGCACAATGCCGGCGCCGGTCTTGCGCAGCACCAGGGTGACTTCGTCACGGTTGTGCAGCTTGAAGACCACGCCCTTCAGGTTCAGCAGGATGTCGACGACATCTTCGCGAACGCCCGGGATGGTCGAGTATTCGTGCACCACGCCCGTCATCTGGACTTCGGTCGGCGCGTAGCCGGTCATCGAAGACAACAGAATGCGGCGCAGGGCGTTGCCCAGCGTATGACCGTAGCCACGCTCGAACGGCTCCATCACGATCTTGGCATGGTGGGTGCCGACCGGTTCGACTTCAATGGAGCGCGGCTTCAGGAAACCTTGAGTGGACATGTACTGTGTTCCTTTTCAATACCCTCGGCTCGTTACACCGATAAGGCTGATGGACAGGGTGAAACGTGAAACTCGGACGGCGCGAAAACACCGGCCGATACTTACCGCAAAGCCCGCCCCGCCAAAAGGCGGAAAGCGGGCTGCTGCGAGACGTGCAAACGGGTCGCGAGACCAGCTCACCAGCGCCTTGCGAAGGAGGCGCCGGCAGGCGTGATTAACGCGAGTACAGTTCGACGACCATCGATTCGTTGATGTCGCGAGCGACGTCAGCGCGATCGGGGACCGACTTGAACGTACCGGTCAGCTTGGTCGCGTCGACTTCCACCCACTGGGGGATGCCGATGCTGGTAGCCAGGTCGAGCGATTCCTTGATACGGCCTTGCTTCTTGGCCTTTTCACGGATCGAGACCACGTCGCCAGCCTTGACCAGCATCGAAGCGATGTCGGCGGTGTGGCCGTTCAGTTCGATGGCGCGGTGGCTCACCAGCTGGCGAGCTTCAGCGCGGGTCGAGCCGAAGCCCATGCGGTAGACGACGTTGTCCAGGCGCGATTCCAGCAGCTGGATCAGCGTTTCGCCGGTGTTGCCACGGCGACGCTCGGCTTCAGCGAAGTACTTGCGGAATTGCTTTTCCAGCACGCCGTACATGCGCTTGAGCTTTTGCTTTTCGCGCAGCTGCAGGCCGTAGTCGGAAGTGCGGGCACCCGAAGTGCGGCCGTGTTGGCCAGGCTTGGAATCCAGCTTGCACTTGGAATCCAGCGAGCGACGGGCGCTCTTCAGGAACAGGTCAGTACCCTCGCGGCGCGAGAGCTTGCATTTGGGTCCAATATAACGTGCCATGTGGATTCCCTTTAGATACGACGACGCTTCGGCGGACGGCAGCCGTTGTGCGGAACGGGCGTGATGTCGGCAATGCTCGAAATCTTGATGCCCAGCGCGTTCAGAGCGCGAACGGAGGATTCGCGGCCAGGACCGGGGCCCTTGATGCGAACTTCCAGCGTCTTGATGCCGTATTCCAGCGCAACGCGGCCAGCCGTTTCAGCAGCAACCTGCGCGGCGAACGGGGTCGACTTACGCGAACCCTTGAAGCCAGCACCGCCCGAAGTGGCCCACGACAAAGCGTTGCCCTGACGGTCGGTGATGGTGATGATGGTGTTGTTGAACGAAGCGTGAACGTGCGCGATGCCGTCCGAGACGTTCTTCTTGACCTTTTTGCGCACGCGCGAAGCGCCGCTGGTGGAAGCTTTCGCCATAATCCAGTTCCTCGATTATTTCTTCAGGGACGCAGCAGCACGACGCGGGCCCTTGCGGGTCCGGGCGTTGGTGCGAGTGCGCTGGCCGCGCACGGGCAAACCGCGCTTGTGACGCATACCGCGGTAGGTTCCCAGGTCGATCAAACGCTTGATCGAGAGCTGTACTTCACGACGCAGGTCGCCTTCAACCGTGAACAGACCAACATGTTCGCGGACGCGTTCCAATTCAGCGTCGTTCAGATCCTTGACCTTTTTGTCAAAGGGTACGTTTGCCGCTTCGCAAATCTTGCGAGCGCGCGTACGACCGATGCCAAAAATGGCGGTCAGGCCGATCTCGGCGTGCTGTTGCGGCGGGATGTTAATGCCAGCAATACGGGCCATGACTATTCCTTGAATAAATCTGTTGCGTAGTCGCTAACCCGAGTTAGCCTTGACGCTGCTTGTGACGCGGGTCGGTGCAGATAACACGCACGACGCCGTGACGTTTGATAACTTTGCAGTTGCGGCAGATCCGCTTAACCGATGCCATTACTTTCATGGTTGACTCCTAATTTTCCGTAATCCGGTTCCGCTCATTTGGAGCGGAAAACTATCCTGGCTCGCGTCAGGTCATAGGGCGTGAGCTCCACTGTGACCTTGTCACCCGGCAGGATCCGGATGTAATGCATACGCATCTTGCCGGAAATATGGCCCAACACCACGTGGCCGTTTTCGAGCTTGACGCGAAATGTCGCGTTCGGGAGGTTCTCAAGAACCTCGCCTTGCATCTGAATGACGTCGTCCTTGGACATTCTTTTGCTTACCGCATCGGCAAACCCGCGCCCTTGAAGTTAGCCTTCTTGAGCAACGAGTCGTACTGGTGAGACATCATGTAGGCCTGAACCTGCGCCATGAAATCCATCGTCACCACCACAATAATCAACAGAGACGTACCACCGAAGTAGAAGGGAACGTTCCAGCGCATCACCAAGAATTCCGGCAACAGGCACACCAACGTGATGTAGATGGCACCTGCGAGCGTCAGACGCATCAGGATCTTGTCGATGTAGCGCGCTGTTTGTTCACCCGGACGAATGCCCGGAACAAACGCACCACTCTTCTTCAGGTTGTCCGCCGTTTCGCGGCTGTTGAACACCAGAGCCGTGTAGAAAAAGCAGAAGAAAATAATCGCGACCGAATACAGCGTGATGTAGAGCGGTTGACGAGGCGACAGGGCCGCAGCCAGGTCGCTAAGCCAGCGCATGTTCTCGCTGCTGGAGAACCAGCTCGTGATCGTTGCCGGGAACAGGATGATCGACGATGCGAAGATCGGCGGAATCACCCCGGCCATGTTCAGCTTCAGCGGCAAATGCGAGCTTTGACCACCGTAGACCTTGTTGCCGACCTGACGCTTGGCGTAGTTCACCGTGATCTTGCGCTGTCCGCGTTCCACGAACACCACAAAAGCGGTAACCAGCACCACCAGAGCCACGATGAACAGTGCGGAAAGCACGGACATCGCGTTGGTGCGGACCAGGTCCAACAGTGCAGCCAGCGCCGCGGGCAGACCCGCAACGATACCTGCGAAGATCAGGATGGAAATCCCGTTGCCAAGACCACGTTCCGTGATTTGCTCACCCAGCCACATGACGAACATGGTGCCAGTGACCAGAGTCACGACGGTCGTAAAGCGGAACAGCATGCCCGGATCGATCACCAGTCCCTGCTGGGACTCCAACGCTACCGAAATGCCCACAGCCTGCACCAGCGCCAGCACGACCGTGCCGTAGCGGGTGTATTGGGTAATCTTCCGACGGCCGGCTTCGCCCTCTTTCTTGAGCGCTTCCAGCGACGGCACCACCACCGACATCAACTGCATGATGATGGATGCCGAAATGTACGGCATGATCCCCAGGGCAAAAATCGAGAAGCGCGAGAGCGCCCCGCCCGAGAACATGTTGAACAGGCCCAGGATCCCGCCCTGGTTCTGACGGAACAAGTCCGCCAGCGCATCCGGGTTGATACCCGGTACGGGGATGTGTGTACCCAAACGGTAAACCACCAGGGCGAGCACCAGGAACACGAGGCGGCGTTTAAGGTCGCCGTACCGTGCTCCGGTTTTGCCCAATGCCTGCGCGTTAGCCACTCGTCACCTCGTGATCAAGCAAGCGAGCCGCCCGCGGCTTCGATGGCGGCGCGAGCGCCGACCGTCGCGGTAATGCCCTTGAGCACGACCTTGCGCGAGAGTTCACCCGACTTGATGACCTTGGCGTAACGAACCGCCTGGCCAATCACGCCAGCCGCCTTCAGCACTTGCACGTCGACTTCGTCGATGGGCAGGGCTTGCAGGTCCGACAGACGAACTTCGGCGTACAGGTGCTGACCGAGCGGGGTGAAACCACGCTTGGGCAGGCGACGCTGCAGCGGCATTTGACCGCCTTCGAAGCCAACCTTATGGAAACCGCCCGAGCGCGACTTCTGACCCTTGTGGCCACGGCCGGCGGTTTTACCCAGACCCGAACCGATACCACGGCCGACGCGGCGCTTGGCGTGCTTGCTGCCCTCAGCGGGCTTCAGCGAATTAAGTTGCATATCCGACATGGTGATTCCTTAGGCTTCCGAGACGGAAACGAGATAATCCACCTTACGGATCATCCCACGCACCTCGGGCGTATCGACCAGCACGCGGCTGCTGTTGATGCGACCCAAGCCCAAACCGCGAACCGTGTCACGGTGCGATTGCTTGGTACCGATCACGGAGCGCACGAGGGTCACTTTGATCTGCTTCTGAGCCATGATTTACCCCAGGATTTCTTCGACGGTCTTGCCGCGCTTGGCAGCAACATCCGCCGGGGTCAGGGAGGCGCGCAGGCCATTCAACGTGGCGCGAACCATGTTGTAGGGGTTGCTCGAGCCCAGGCTCTTGGCAACCACGTTACGCACACCCATCACTTCGAAAATAGCGCGCATCGGGCCGCCGGCGATAACGCCAGTACCTTCAGCAGCGGGCGAGATCAGCACGGTAGCGGCGCCATGCTTGCCGACCACGGTGTGGTGCAGCGTGCCGTTTTTCAGGGCCACCTTGAACATGCCGCGACGGGCCTGTTCCATAGCCTTCTGAACGGACACCGGCACTTCACGCGCCTTGCCCTTGCCCATGCCGACGCGGCCATCGCCATCGCCAACCACGGTCAGCGCGGCAAAGCTCATGGTGCGACCACCCTTGACCACTTTGCTCACGCGGTTGACCGCGATCATCTTTTCGCGGAGGCCGTCATCGTTCTCTTTTTCCGCGGCGTTCTTGCCTTGTACTTTAGCCATTTGACAGATCCTCGCTTAGAACTTCAGGCCGGCTTCACGCGCGGCATCGGCCAGCGCTTTCACGCGGCCATGGTAACGAAAGCCCGAGCGATCGAAAGCGACCAGTTCGATACCGGCAGCCTTGGCCTTTTCGGCCACGCGCTTGCCAACCAGCGAAGCAGCGGCCTTGTTGCCGCCCTGGCCGGTTTGGCCGGCCAGTTGCGCACGCACTTCGGCTTCCACCGTCGAGGCGCTGACCAGAACGCGATCGCCTTCCGGCGAAATGATATTGGCGTAGATGTGCTGGTTCGAGCGGAAGATCGAGAGGCGGTGAACGCGCAGCTCGTTGATCTTCCGGCGGGTCGGAACCGCACGACGCAAACGGGAAACTTTTTTGTCCATGATTCGTCCTTGCGTGCGCCGTTATTTCTTCTTGGTTTCTTTGATGACGACGCGTTCGTCCGAGTAACGCACACCCTTGCCCTTGTAGGGTTCGGGTTCGCGGTACGCGCGGATTTCAGCGGCCACCTGACCGACGACTTGCTTGTTGGAGCCCTTGATGACGATTTCCGTCTGGGTGGGGCATTCGGCCTTGATACCGGCCGGCAACTGGTGCAAAACGTCGTGCGAGAAACCGAGCTGCAGCTTAACGGCGTCGCCTTGAATCGAGGCGCGGTAACCCACGCCAACCAGATTCAGCTTGCGCTCGAATCCCTTGCTCACGCCGTTGACCATGTTGGCCACCAGCGCGCGCACGGTACCCGACATGGCGTTGGCGTGACGAGTTTCGTTGGCGGCGACAAACGTGAGTTTGCCGTTGTCCAACTCAACCGTGACGTCGCCAGTCAGGGCTTGGGTCAAGGAACCCAGCGGGCCCTTGACAGTGATCTGATCCTGCTTGATGTCAGCTTCGACACCCTTGGGCAGTTCGACCGGATACTTAGCGATACGTGACATTCGAATTTCTCCTTAGGCCACGTAGCACAGCACTTCGCCGCCGACGCCGTTGGCGCGAGCCTTACGGTCGGTCATCACGCCGCGCGAGGTCGAAACGATAGCCACGCCCAGGCCGTTCATGACCTGAGGAATGCTGGTACGGCCCTTGTAGATACGCAGACCAGGGCGCGAGACGCGTTCGATGCGCTCGATAACCGGACGGCCAGCGTAGTACTTCAGGGTGATCTCGAGCTCAGGCTTGGCCTGGGTGCCCTTGATTTCAAAGCTGTCGATGTAGCCTTCGTCTTTCAGCACAGCGGCAATAGCCGCCTTCAGCTTCGAGGAGGGCATGCTCACCGTAACTTTGTCCACTTGCTGCGCATTGCGAATGCGGGTCAGCATATCGGCGATGGGATCGCTCATGCTCATATTGTTTCTCCTACCAGCTGGCCTTGGTGATGCCGGGGATTTCGCCCTTCATCGCCATTTCACGCAGTTTGTGGCGCGTCAGGCCGAACTTGCGGAACACACCGCGCGGACGACCGGTGACCACGCAACGGTTACGTTGACGCGTCGGGTTGGCATTGCGCGGCAGCTGTTGCAGCTTGAGCCGAGCTTGGTAACGTTCTTCGTCGGTCTTCGACTGGTCGTCGATGATCGACTTCAACTCAGCGCGCTTGGCAGCGAACTTGTCAGCCAGCTTGGCGCGCTTGATGTCGCGATTGATGAGGGAAAGTTTAGCCACGTCATCAGCCCCTTAGTTACGGAACGGGAAGCTGAAGGCCGTCAACAGCGCCTTGGCTTCTTCGTCGGTCTTCGCGGAGGTGGTGATGCTGATGTTCAGCCCACGCAGCGCGTCGATCTTGTCGTACTCGATTTCGGGGAAAATGATCTGCTCTTTCACCCCGATGTTGTAGTTGCCACGGCCGTCGAACGCACGACCCGAGATACCGCGGAAGTCGCGCACGCGAGGCAGCGCAACCGCCACCAGGCGATCCAGGAATTCGTACATGCGTTGACCACGCAGCGTGACCATGCAACCAATCGGGTAGTTTTCGCGGATCTTGAAACCGGCGATAGCCTTCTTGGTCTTGGTGATGACCGGCTTTTGGCCAGCGATCTTGGTCAGGTCACCCACAGCGTGTTCGATGACCTTCTTGTCGGCGACGGCTTCCGAGACACCCATGTTCAGGGTGATCTTGGTGATGCGCGGCACTTCCATGACGCTCTTGTAGCCGAACTTGGCCTGCAGGTCGCCAGCGACCTTGCTCTTGTAGAAATCTTGCAAACGAGACATGTCTTTCGCCCCTTACGCCTTGGCGCCGACAACGGCACCATTGGAACGGAACACGCGAACCTTGCGGCCTTCGACTTCTTGCACGCCGACGCGGTCGCCACGACCGGTAGCGGGGTTGAAGAGCGCCACATTCGAGATGTGGATCGGCATGGTCTTTTCGACGATGCCACCCGGGTTGTTGGCCATCGGGTTTGCTTTCACGTGCTTCTTGACGACGTTGACGCCTTCGACCAGGACGTGGTCGGCATCAACGCGGGCCAGCACGGTACCGCGCCGCTTCTTGTCGCGGCCGGTCAGGACGATGACTTCGTCGCCTTTACGAATGTTGTTCATCGTAGGGCTCCTTACAGCACTTCCGGGGCCAGCGACACGATCTTCATGAACTTCTCGGTACGCAGTTCACGCGTAACGGGTCCGAAGATGCGGGTGCCGATGGGCTCCAGCTTGGCGTTGAGCAACACGGCGGCATTGCCACCGAAACGAATCAGCGAACCGTCTTTACGGCGCACGCCCTTGGCGGTACGAACCACCACGGCATTGTAAATTTCGCCTTTCTTGACGCGTCCGCGCGGAGCCGCATCTTTGACGCTCACCTTGATGATGTCGCCGATACCGGCATAACGGCGCTTGGAGCCACCGAGCACCTTAATGCACATGACATGACGCGCACCAGTGTTATCGGCCACGTCCAGCGTGGTCTGCATTTGGATCATGATTTTTCCTGTTCCAACTTAACTGGAAATACGGTTTTCCCCAAAAAAGGGAACACTGCAATTCCTGCCAGTTTTGGTCCCGTCAGGTCAGCCGCCCTGCTTTATTGTTGGCTGGTGCTTCGAGCTTTCGCTTCAAAGACCATCAACTGGTGGCAACGCAACGACCCTGGGTTGAAATCCTGCGGGTATTCCCCCAACACGTTGGCCCGGGCTAGTCCTGGCCAATCGACAATCTGGGAAAGCTGACCATTCTAGCGTGGTTAGATTTTGAGCGCAAGCCCTTTGTTGAGATAGTGAGCAAATACACGACAGCGCCTGTGGAAAACTCGACACAGGTGGCCGCTTCCGACGACCCGCCCAGGCCGCGACGCGAGGGAAATCAATCTGCCCCCGTTTTATCCCGGTAGTAGTTTCGCTCCCAGGCGTCGTGGTTGGCCTTGCCCCGGCGGATTTCGTCGGTGAACGGCGCGGCCATCAGCACCAGCCGGTTGAGCCAGCGTATCGGCGCCCGGCAGGGCCGTTCGAAATCGACGAACAGGACGGCTCGCGTGCCGGCAGTGTCGTTGTGCACCTGGTGGGGGTACAGGTCGTCGAACACCACGGCCTCGCCCTCTTTCCAGCAATAGCGCTCGCCACCGACCTCGATCCAGCATTGATCGGCCGGCTCGGGCACCACCAGCCCCAGGTGCAGGCGCAGCACGCCGTTGTAGGGGCCGGTGTGCAACGGGATGCGCTTGCCTGGTTCCAGGATGGAATAGAACGCCGTGCGCAGGCCCGGGATGCCCTGCAATGCCCGGGCGGTCGCCGGGCACCGCGCCAGGTTGCGGTCCGAACGCAGCCCGTAGCCCATGAAGACGAAAGTCTTCCACTGGTCGTCGGACGTGATCATGCCGACATCGGGGGACAGTTCATGGAAGGACGGCAGCTGCTGGCGCTCGGCCAACAGGGCCACCAGTTCGGCGCGAATGGCGGGCGCCTGGGCCTCGAGGGCGGCCACCCAGGGAAACTGGCTGTTCTTGAAGATGGGATGGTCACCCACCAGGGACGCCAGCGCGATCCGGTGCCGTAACCAATCTATGAAACGGAAGAAAACGCGGGAATAGACACTGGGCTGGCTCGGCGGACGCGTATCGACGGGTTGCACAATAGGTATCTATATAGACAGCCAAAGATGCACCATTTTGTCGACGGTACCCGCTGCACGCAAGTGCCGTCCATTGGCTCCTAGGCGGCCGCCGGAATTGGACCTCCCCGCGGCCGGCAAGCTGGTTTAGACTGGCATGGGCGACCGCGATCGCTACCCACTCCTATTTCGCAAGGAAAGACAGGCATGTATGAACAGTTGGCGCTGTATATCGATGGCGAATTCGTTGCCGGCGAGGGCAGGCGCACCCAGGACGTCATCAACCCGGCCACGCTGGAAGTGCTCGGCCAGCTGCCCCACGCCACCGAAGCGGATCTGGATCGCGCGCTAGCCGCCGCCCAGCGCGCGTTCGAATCCTGGAAGAAGTCTTCTCCCATGGATCGTTCCGCCATCCTGCGCAAGGTCGCCACGCTGTCGCGCGAACGCGCCAAGGAAATCGGCCGCAACATGACGCTGGACCAGGGCAAGCCCCTGGCGGAAGCCGTCGGCGAAGTCACTTCCTGCGCCGAGCACGCCGACTGGCACGCCGAGGAATGCCGCCGCATCTACGGCCGCGTGATTCAGCCGCGCAACCCCGACGTGCGCCAGATCGTCGTGCGCGAACCCATCGGCGTCTGCGCCGCGTTCACGCCCTGGAACTTCCCGTACAACCAGGCCATCCGCAAGATCGCCGCCGCGCTCGGCGCCGGTTGCACGGTGGTGCTCAAGGGTCCGGAAGACTCGCCCAGCGCCGTCATGGCCATCGCCCGCATGTTCCACGACGCCGGCCTGCCCAAGGGCTGCCTGAACATCGTCTGGGGCGAGCCCGCCAAGATTTCCGACTACCTGATCCGTTCGCCCATCGTGCGCAAGGTCTCGTTCACCGGTTCCGTGCCGGTGGGCAAGCAGCTGGCCGCGCTGGCCGGTGCGCACATGAAGCGCGTCACCATGGAACTGGGCGGCCATTCGCCCGTGCTGGTGTTCGACGACGCCGACATCGACCGCGCCGCCACCATGCTGGCCAAGTTCAAGGTCCGCAACGCTGGCCAGGTCTGCGTATCGCCCACCCGCTTCTACGTGCAGAACGGCGCCTACGAACAATTCCTGGCGCGCTTCACCGATGTGCTCAAGAACATCAAGGTCGGCGACGGCCTGGAAGCCGGCACCGACATGGGCCCGCTGGCCCATGAGCGCCGCGTGCCCGCCATGAGCGCCTTCATCGACGACGCCAAGAAGCACGGCGGCAAGGTGGTGGTCGGCGGCGGCCCGCTGGACCGCAAGGGCTTCTTCTTCGCCCCCACGGTCGTGACCGACCTGCCCGACAATTCCATGCTGATGACCGAAGAGCCCTTCGGCCCGGTCGCGCCGGTGGTCCGCTTCACCGACACCGATGAAGTGCTGGCGCGCGCCAACAGCCTGCCGTTCGGCCTGTCGTCCTACGTGTTCACGAACTCGCTACAGACCGCCACCAAGGTCTCCAACGGCCTGGAAGCCGGCATGGTCAACATCAACCATTTCGGCAGCGCCCTGGCCGAGACGCCCTTCGGCGGCATCAAGGACAGCGGCATCGGCAGCGAAGGCGGCCTCGAAACGTTCGATGGCTACCTGGTCACGAAGTTCATCACGCACATCTGACCCAGGCGCCCTCTCGCAAAAAGCCCCGCAAGGGGCTTTTTTTTCGCCTGTCGATCAAGGTGATGCGGACAGTTTTGGCGCCATTCTTTCATCACGCTGTCATCCTGACCCCCCAGGATTGCGCCTCGCTCGCGGGCGCGACTTCCCAGGAACGGGGAAACAGTCGCCTGAAGAAAACTTGTTCCAAAAAGAGAGAGAAGCACAATGAATCGATATCAACGTCTCGCCCGATCCGCGGGCGCGATGGCGCTCATGGCCTTGCTGGCCGCCTGCGGCGGCGACAAGGACGACGACGACAATGGCAGCAAGCCGCCCGTTGCCGAAACGCCCGCCACGCCGCAGCAACCCGCCCCCGTGCAAGTTGCGTTCATGCCGGACATCCATTTCCACGACATCTATGCGGATTTCAAGGATGGTTCGTTTCCCGGCATCCCCAACCCCAAGCGCGGCGACAACGCCACCATCCGCACGATGTACGCGCAGCTGACGTCGACGCGGCTGTTCAACGAAAACTACTTTGCGTTCCTGGCGGCGCTGGATGACGCGGCGACCCGCGGTGTGAAGTACATCGCCCTGCCCGGCGACTTCTCGGACGACGGCCAGCCGGTGCACATGCGCGGCCTGGTCAAGGTGATGGACGAGTACGCGGCCAAGTACGGCATCCAGTTCTTCGCCGCCCCCGGCAACCACGATCCGGTACGCCCCTTCAACCAGGCGAACGGCAAGAGCGACTACCTGGGCCTGGACCCGGTCACCGGCGCCATCGGCTTCTCGCAACCCATCTACAGCCGCGGCGGCAACGCTGCCTGCAGCACGCCCTATGCCGGCGACTGGGCGCGCGTAGGCGACACCTACTGCACCGAGGAAGTGCTGCACATGGGCTATGCGGGCATCACGGACGCCCTGGCCCAGCACGGCTTCATGCCCAAGCCGCAGTATGTGTATTACGAAACCCCGTACAGCACCTACAAGTACGAGGACTACAACTACAACACCGCGCTGTCGCAAGCCGGGTGGATCAATCGCCAGTACGAAATCTGCGCCCAGGGTACGGGCGGCCCCAACAAGCCGTCGAACTACACCCTGTGCAAGATGGTGCCGGACACGTCCTACGTGGTCGAACCCGTCAAGGGGGTGTGGCTGGTTGGCCTGGATGCCAACGTCTACGTGCCGACGGGGACCGGCCCGAATGATTTCACCGGTTCGGGCGACCAGGGCTACAACAAGATGCTCACGCACAAGTCCCACGTGATCAAGTGGCTGGCCGATGTGGTGGCGCGCGGCAAGGCGCAGGGCAAGCAGGTGATCGCGTTCAGCCATTTCCCGATGACGGAATTCTTCAATGGCGCCTCGGACGACATCGAAGCGCTGCTGGGCGCCAACAAGATGCAGATGGTGCGCCGCCCGGCGGAGAACACCACCCGCGCGCTGGCCGAGACCGGTTTGAAGATCCACGTCGGCGGCCACATGCATTTCAATGACATGGCGGTGCGCACGTATGGCGGCGACAAGGCGCTGTTCAACATCCAGGCGCCGTCCATGGCCGCCTACGTGCCGGCCTACAAGATCATGACGCTGCAAAGCGCCAGCGAGATCGAGGTCAAGACGATCCGCCTGGACAAGGTGCCGCGCTTCGATGAGCTGTTCGACCTGTACCGCGCCGAGAACGCGTATGACGTGCCGCCGCGCTGGAATGTGTCCATCCTGGACGCCAAGGACTACGGCGACTTCAACTATCGCTACATGAGCGAACTGGTGCGCCTGCGCTTGCTCAATGACGACTGGCGCTGCGAAATGCGCGAGCTGGTCAAGAGCCCCCTGACTGGCGCCGACATGCTCGTGCTGTCGCAGTTGCGCACCACGGTGACGCTGGCCGAACTGAAGAACACCGGTGACCACAACAAGCTGACGCCCGAGTTCTTCAACTGCCTGTACACCGCCGGCGGCCCCAATGCCAGCAACCCCGCGTATGCCGCGGACCTGGCCGATGCCCAGAACCGCGCACAGGCCCTGGCCCAAGCGCATGGCATGCAATTGGCGGACTTCGCCAAGTGGCAGGCGCTGGACCTGGCGGGTGACTTCGTGCGCCTGGCCAATGCCGGTGACCTGGCCTATGCCGACATCCCGGCCCAGCGCGCCAGCCAGTACAAGCTGCTGGCCCAGGCACTGAGCCAGACCAACGCCGGCCTGCAGCTCAACGGTGACCGCGTCAGCGACGCGAACACGCTGGCCGACATGTACAAGGCGCGCTTCAAGCCGCTGATGGCGATCATGTTGAAGTTGGCCGACGGCCTGCCGTCCGAGCACATCCTCGTTGACCTCAAGAGCAACACCGTGGTCAATCTGTCGACCCAGCCCTCGCCCTTCTAAGGGCGGTGTCCGGCCTGGCGCCGGAGACGACAAGGCCCGCGCAAGCGGGCCTTTTTTTTGCGCTGTCGTACCGCCCCCGGTCTAGCCGCGTGCACGCCACTCGCGCGGCGACACGCCGAAGCGCTGCTTGAAAAGCCGGCTGAAATGCGAGGGATGTGCGAAGCCGGCCTGGTAGGCCAATTCGGCGATACCGCGGTGACGCTGCGCCGGATTCAACAGCAATTCACGACAACGCTCCAGGCGTTGGTCAAACACGAAGCTTTCCACGGACAGGTCGCCTGCCTGGAAGATGCGGTGCAGATAAGCCACCGACACGCCACAGCCCTGCGCCACCCGCTGGGGCGTCAGCGCCGGGTCGGCGAGATGCTGGCGGATGTAGGCCATGGCCCGTTGCCGGTGCGCCATGGTGACGCTGCTGTCCGATGCCGACGCATGGCCCTGCCCCGGCTGCACCACGAACAGCACGATCAGGTCGATCAGCCGTTCGCCCAGTTCGGCCGCTTCGGCGGCCGTCCAGCCATCCAGGCCCTTGAACAGGTGGTCCATATAGCTGGCCAGCATCGCCCCCCGCGGCGAGCCATCATCGACGCGCAGCTTGTAAAACGGGCCGATACGAGAATCGCGCTGTGACAGCGCGCTGCGCGGAAACGACACGCTCAGGCTGCGGTAGCCGTCAGCGCCCAGGGCGGTGGCTTGATAAGGCAGGCTCTGGTTCATCAGGTAGACGCAACCTGGCTCGACCTGGAATTCGCGACCCTGCTGCACCACCGCCAACGGCCCGGTCAAGGGCAGGCCGAAGGTATAGAACTCCTGGTCCAGCCGCGACACATTACCGGCGGTGCGCTCGATCTTCTGTCCCTGATAGTGCAGGTCATTGAACTGCAAAGCGGCCCGCCGCACGTAGCGTACATGGCCGGCGAAACGTCCGCCCTGCCCATGGTGCACTTCGAACGGCCCGAAGGCGTCGGACAAGGCCGCGCGCCATTGCTCATGGCGTTCAGCGCCGGTAATGGCCGAAATGGCAAATTCCGTATCGGGCATGGCGCGGTCTCCTGGTGTGCGCGGGTCGGGCTGGGCGCTTGTGATCCTGCGTCTACATATTCTTGACTCACCCTGCCGCGGGCGGTCTGGCGCATTGTGGCCGCGCCGGGCGCAAGTCTATATTCAGCCCGATAAGCATACAACCTGGGCAACCCGGGAGGAGACTCATGGCTAACGCGCCCGCACAGGCCGCCTGCCACGCACCGACTTCGCACTATCTGCGCTGCGAGGGCCGCGAACTGCATTACACCGAGTGGGGCGCCCCCGACGCCCCCGCGCTCATCATGTGGCACGGCCTGGCCAGGACCGGCCGGGATTTCGACGAACTGGCGCAGGCGCTGGCGGGCGACTATCGCATCATCTGTCCCGACACGATCGGCCGCGGCCTGTCTCAATGGAGTCCGGACCCGGTCGCGGAGTACCGGCTCGAGTTCTACGCCCGGCTGGCGCGCGCCCTGCTCGACAGCCTGTCGCTGACACGCGTCCGGTGGGTCGGCACGTCGATGGGTGGCGCCACGGGCATGCTGGCGGCCGCCACCACGCTCAAAGGCCGCGTCTCGCACCTGGTGGTCAACGATATCGGCCCGACGCTGCCGCAACCGGCCATCGCACGCATCCTGGCCTATGCCGGCAACCCGCCTGCCTTCGATACCGTCACGGAACTCGAGACCTGGCTGCGCGCCGCCTACAAGCCTTATGGCTGGCAGAGCGACGAGCAATGGCGCCGCATGGCCGAAACATCGGTACGCCGGCTGCCCGACGGGCGCGTCACGGCGCACTACGACCCGGCGATTGTCGGCCAGTTCAGCCATCACCCCACCGACTACGAGCGCTGGACGGAATACGACAGCCTGGATATGCCGCTGCTATTGCTGCGTGGCGCCGATTCCGACCTGTTGTTGCCCGAGGTCGCCCACGCCATGACGCAACGCGGGCCACGCGCAGAACGCATCGACTTCCCCGATTGCGGCCACGCCCCTGCCCTGAACGTCACGCCGCAGATCGACGCGATCCGCCGCTTTCTCGCCACGTCGGCCGCCATCGACACCGCCGGCAATCAATAGAACAAGGAGACTCCCATGAAACGCTTATTGCTTGCCACGCTGGTCGGCCTGTGCATGAGTTCCGCCGCCGCGGCCAAGGATTTCGTCGTGGCGCACGTCTACGACAAGACGGGCCCGCTGGAGGCCTACGCCAAGCAGACCCACAACGGCTTGATGCTGGGCCTGGAGTACGCCACCCAGGGCAGCATGACGGTGGCCGGCCGCAAGATCCGCGTCATTGAAAAGGACAACCAGGGCAAGCCGGACGTCGCTCGCGCCCAGCTCGCGTCCGCCTATGCCGACGACAACGCCGACATCGCCGTGGGACCCACGTCGTCGGGCGTGGCGCTGGCCATGCTGCCGATCGCCGAAGAATACGAAAAGATCCTGCTGGTGGAACCGGCCGTTGCCGACTCGATCACCGGCGACAAGTGGAACAAGTACATCTTCCGCACCGGCCGCAATTCCTCGCAAGACGCCATCGCCAACGCCGTCGCCTTCGACCAGGCGGGCACGTCCATCGCCATGCTGGCGCAGGACTACGCATTCGGCCGCGACGGCGTCAAGGCCTTCAAGGGCGCCCTCAAGCAAGCCAAGATCGTGCACGAGGAATACCTGCCCGCCAACGCGACCGACTTCACGGCCGGCGCCCAGCGCCTGTTCGACGCACTCAAGGACAAGCCCGGCCGCAAGATCATCTTCATCCTCTGGGCGGGCGCCGGCAATCCGTTCAAGATCGCCGACCTGGACCCCAAGCGCTTCGGCATCGAAATCGCCACGGGCGGCAATACCCTGGCTGCGATGACGCCGCTCAAGCCCCTGGCCGGCATGGAAGGCGCCACCTATTACTACTACGGCATTCCCAAGAACCCGGTCAACGATTGGCTGGTGGCCGAACACCAGAAGCGCTACGGCCAGCCGCCGGACTTCTTCACCGCGGGCGGCATGTCGGCTGGCATCGCGCTGGTGGCGGCCTTGAATAAAACCGCCGGCAAGTCCGATACGGACACGCTTATCAAGGCGATGGAAGGCATGAGCTTTGACACCCCCAAGGGCAAGATGACCTTCCGGCCTGAAGACCACCAAGCCATGCAATCGATGTACCACTTCCGCATCAAGAACGACCCGTCGGTGCCGTGGGCCGTGCAGGACCTGGTCAAGGAAATCACGCCCGACCAGATGGCGGTGCCCATCCAGAACAAACGCTGAGCCCTGCCCTTCATGCTGGAAACCCAATCGCTCACGGTCCGCTTTGGCGGCCACGTGGCCGTCAATGAAGTCAGTTGCCGCTTCGCACCCGGCAGCCTGACGGCCATCGTCGGCCCTAACGGCGCGGGCAAGACCACCTACTTCAACCTGATCTCCGGCCAGCTGCGCGCCAGCGGGGGGTCGGTGCGCCTGAACGGGCGCGACCTGACCCGCCTGTCGGCGCCAGCCCGCATGCACGGGGGCCTGGGACGCGCCTTCCAGCTTACCCAGTTGTTTCCGCGGCTATCCGTGCGCGAGAACGTGCGGCTCGCGCTGCAATCGCGTCAGCAAGGCCTGAGCTGGCGGCAGATCCGCTTCTGGCGCACCTGGGACGACGACCGCGCCCTGTTGGCACGCGCCGACGCGCTGCTGGAGCGGACCCGGCTGGCCGCCCGCCGCGATCAGATCGCCGCTGACCTGCCGCACGGCGACCAGCGCAAGCTCGAGATCGCCATGCTCATCGCCCTGGAGCCACAGGTATTCATGTTCGACGAACCCACCGCCGGCATGAGCGTGGACGATGTGCCCGTGGTGTTGGACCTGATCCGCGAGATCAAGCAGGACCCGTCCAAGACGATTCTGCTGGTGGAGCACAAGATGGACGTGGTGCGCGAACTGGCGGACCGCATCGTGGTGCTGCACAACGGCCAGTTGATGGCCGACGGCGAGCCTGCCGAGGTGATCGCATCGCCGATCGTGCAGCAGGCCTACCTGGGCGTCAGCCTGCCGGAGAAAACCCAATGAGGACGGCCCCGTGAGCGCGCCCCCGCTGCTGGAACTGAAAGACGTGCATACGCATATTGGCGCGTATCACATCCTGCATGGCGTGGACCTGGCCGTGCCGCCCGCGGCCGTCACCATGCTGCTGGGCCGCAACGGCGCCGGCAAGACCACCACGCTGCGCACGATCATGGGTCTGTGGAAGGCCACGCAAGGCCGCATCGCCTTTGACGGCGCGCCGGCCGGTGGCCCTGGTGTACGCACCTCGCCGCCCGACATGGCGCGGCAGGGCATTGCCTACGTGCCCGAGAACATGGGCATCTTCGCCGACCTGTCGGTCAAGGAAAACATCCTGCTGGCGGCCCGCCAGGCACGCAACGCCGGCCAGCTCGACACCGCCCGGCTGGAATGGATCTTCGGCTTCTTCCCGGCGCTCAAGAAATTCTGGCTGCACCCCGCCGGCAAGCTGTCGGGCGGCCAGAAGCAGATGCTGGCCGTTGCCCGCGCCATCATCGAGCCGCGCCGCCTGCTGCTGGTGGACGAACCCAGCAAGGGCCTGGCGCCCGCCATCATCCAGAGCATGATCGACGCCTTCATCGAACTCAAGCAAGCCTCGACCACCATCTTGCTGGTGGAGCAGAACTTCAATTTCGCACGCCAAGTGGGAGATCACGTGGCCGTCATGGACAACGGTCGCGTCGTGCACGCCGGCAGCATGACCCAGCTGGCGCAAGACGAGGCGCTGCAGACCCGCCTGCTCGGCCTGTCCCTGGGAGCCCACCAATGACCGCCGCCGATATCGACGCGCCGCTGCCGCGCACGCGCGCTGACCTGCGCCCCGTGCTGCTGGTGCTTGCGCTGGCCGCCATCGCCTTGCCGCTCGTCGGCTCGTTCTCGACCTGGGTCACGCTGACCTTCGCCGGCCTGGCCATGGGCATGATCATCTTCATCGTGGCATCGGGCATGACGCTGGTGTTCGGGCTGATGGACGTGCTGAACTTCGGCCACGGCCTGTTCATCGCGATCGGCGCCTACATGGCCGCCACCGTGCTGGGTTCGATGGCCGACTGGACCCAATCCGGCAGCCTGTGGTTGAACCTGGCCGCGGTGCTGCCGGCACTGATCGTGGGTATGCTGGTGGCAGGCGCCGCGGGCGTCGCATTCGAGCGCGTGATTGTGCGCCCCGTCTATGGCCAGCATCTGAAGCAGATCCTCATCACCATGGGCGGCATGATCATCGGCGAAGAGATCATCAAGATGCTGTGGGGTCCGCAGACGCTGTCGTTGCCATTGCCTGACGCATTGCGTGGCGCGGTGCTGATCGGCGATGCCGCCATCGAGAAATTCCGCATCGTCGCGCTCGTAGTAGGCCTGGCCGTGCTGGGCGGCATGCTGTGGCTGCTCAACCGCACCAAGCTCGGCCTGCTCATCCGCGCCGGCGTCGAAGACCGCGAAATGGTCGAAAGCCTGGGCTACCGCATCCGCCACCTGTTCGTCGGCGTGTTTGTCGCCGGGTCGATGCTAGCGGGCCTGGGCGGCGTGCTGTGGGGCCTTTATCAGCAATCCATCGTGCCACAGCTGGGTGCGCAGGTAAATGTGCTGATCTTCATCGTCATCATGATCGGCGGCCTGGGGTCCACGGTCGGCTGCCTGATCGGCGCGCTGCTGGTGGGTTTGATGGCCAACTACACCGGCTTTCTGATGCCCAAGGCCGCGCTATTTTCGAACATCGCCCTGATGGTCGCCATTTTGCTGTGGCGCCCGCAAGGCGTGTATCCGGTCACGAACCGCTAGGAGCCGCCGCCATGTCTTTCCGACTGCTCTCCGGCGACCCGCCGCGCAGCACCTTGCTCGCGGTCATGCTGATCGCCATCGTCGCGGCCCTGGCCGCAGCGCCCTTCCTGTTTCCGGGTCCGAAAGCGCTGGCCGTGGCAGCCAAAATCCTGGTGTTCGTCATCCTGGTCGCCAGCTATGACCTGCTGCTGGGTTACACCGGCATCGTCAGCTTTGCCCACACCATGTTCTTCGGCATCGGCGCCTATGGCGTGGCCATCGCCAGCGTGCGCCTGGATGCCAGCTGGCTGTCGGTCCTGGCCGGCGTGGGTGCGGGGCTCGCGGTATCGCTGGTGTTTGCGCTGATCATCGGCCTGGCCAGCCTGCGGGTGCGGGCCATCTTCTACGCCATGATCACGCTGGCCGTCGCCGCCGCGTTCCAGACCTTGGTGTCGCAGCTGTCAGACCTGACTGGCGGCGAAGACGGCCTGAACTTCAAGGTGCCGCAGATGCTGCGTCCGGCCTACCGTCCCCTGTCGGAGCCCCTGTTCGGTGTCACGATCGACGGCCGCGTCATCACCTACTACCTGATCGCCGCCGTGTGCGTGGTGCTGTTTCTGATGCTGCTGCGCATCGTCAACTCCCCGTTCGGCCGCGTGCTGCAGGCGATCCGCGAGAATCCCTTCCGTGCCGAAGCGATCGGATACCGCACCGTGCTGTATCGCAGCCTGTCCAATCTGCTTGCCGCAGCCTTCGCAACGCTGGCGGGCGCCCTGTATGCGCTCTGGCTGCGCTACAACGGTCCGGACACGTCGCTCTCGTTCGAGATCATGTTGAACATTCTGCTGATGGTAGTGATCGGCGGCATGGGCACGATGTACGGCGCGATCATCGGCGCCAGCCTGTTCGTGTTCGCCCAAAGCTACCTGCAGGATGGACTGCACGTGATCCACGACGCCGTCGCGGGCGTCGCGCCCCTGGCACTGCTGTTCGAACCAGACCGCTGGCTGCTGTGGCTGGGCATCCTGTTCGTGCTGTCGGTGTATTACTTTCCCACGGGCGTTGCGGGGCGGCTGCGGGAACTGGCCCGGCGTCCGTAGCGAACGAACAGGCCTGCCAGGCCGCACGGCGAAGACGGCCTGAACATGCGCAAGGCGCGTTCAGGCACCCTCCACCCGTGACTACTTCACGCGGCTGCGCAGATCATCCACGCTGCGCTTGAGATCGTCGATACGTCGCTGCATGTCATCGACCTTGCGATCGCCGGAGTTGCCCGCGCTGCTCAACTGGGACACACTGCGCGACAACTTGTCGAGCTCGCTCTTCTGGTTATCCACAGCACGGGACAGTTTGTCGATATCGCCTTTCTGATTGTCACTGCTGCGCCCGCCGTCGCCTTGCTTGCGTTCCAGGTTCGCGATTTTCTGGGCCTGCTCGTCCACCTTGCGGTTCAAGGCGTCGTTCTTGCCGCGCAGTTCGTCCAAGGCCCTGCCCTGGTCGGCCACCTGCTGCATCAATTTCTCCAGGGCCCGCACCTCGATGCCTGCCCGTACCCGGCTATCGCTGCCCACGACCATCAGGCTGTCATCGTAGGGCCTGGGAAACGATTGGTCCTTCAACACGACCTGGGCGGAAGCGGCAAACGCCGCCATGCTCGCACCCGCCAATACAGCCGCCTGCATCCAACCACGTGTGCCTGCTGCGATACGCATATGCCCATCTCCTGAGGGATTGCCTGCTAGAGGGTGAACTACCCTGCCTGCCCGGCATTTATATCAGGGACAGCATTCTTATCGGACAAGTCTGTAACCCGTCCAGGCATCGTTCGGTTTCAATCGGTTCCGCGATACGAATCCCGAAGTCCCAGGCAGCACAGGGATCGACTCGACAGGTTCAACGTGCGCCTTGTGCCGACGTATCCACCCCCCGTCGCAATTCATTGACGCGCTTTTGCATCTGGTCGATGCTGCGCTGCGCCTCCCCACCCAGTTTCGAGCCGGACGGCGTCGGCGCCAAAGGCGCCATATTCATGGGTGCATCCGTCGGCTTGCTCAACGGGATGGTTGCCGCAGCCGGTGGATTGACTGCGGCCGGCTTCTGGGTCAACAGCCGCTCCAGCATCCGCAATTGATCCTGCTGCGTCTGCACCGCGCGCTCCTGATCCAGCACGGCCTGTTCGTCTTCGTCCTGAGTGCCGAAGATGGCGGCGTGATCACGTGACAGGCCATCGAGCTGGACGCGAGGATCGGGGCCCGCGTTCAGCACATTCCTGCCGACGGTAGCCGGATCCGCGGCGTCCGCGATCGGCGCCAACGCTATAGCGCCCACGATCAGCAGGCCGCACCCAGCCACCTTCATGAAACCGCGCATGATGCCCTTGGAGAATGCATAAACGAAAAAAAACGGCAAGGGGATGAGCCCTTGCCGTTTTATATCAGAACGGCGAACCGTTCCGAAATCCTGCTTAACTTAGATGATACGTGCGGCTTCAACCAGACGCACCACACGCCACGACTTCGAGCGCGAGATGGGACGGCCTTCAGCGATTTCAACCGTATCGCCTTCGTTGTACTGGTTCGATTCATCGTGCGCCTTGTACTTCGCGGAACGCATGATGATCTTGCCGAAGATGGGGTGCTTGACGCGGCGCTCAACCAGAACGACGACAGTCTTGTCCATCTTGTTGCTGACGACCTTGCCGACCAGCGTACGCTGGCGCTTGGCCACTTGGGTGTTTTGAGTTTCGCTCATCTTTATTTCCCTGCCTTCTCGGTCAGCAAGGTACGCACGCGCGCGATGTCGCGGCGCACGTTACGCAGCTGGCTGGTGTTGGCAAGCTGCTGCGTGGCCTTCTGCATACGCAGACCGAATTGCGCCTTCAGCAGGCTTTCGAGCTCTTTGCCGAGCTCGGCGGCGTCTTTCGAACGGAGTTCGCTGGCTTTCATGTCTTAGTACTCCTTAAGCACCGATATGACGCGCGACGAACGTGGTCGAAATCGGCAACTTGGCAGCGGCCAGGCGGAAAGCTTCACGCGCGAGCTCTTCGCTAACCCCTTCCATTTCGTAGAGCACCTTGCCGGGCTGAATTTCAGCAACCCAGTACTCCGGGTTGCCCTTACCGTTACCCATACGGACTTCGGCAGGCTTTTGCGAGATCGGCTTGTCCGGGAAAATGCGAATCCAGATACGGCCGCCACGCTTGATGTGACGATTGATGGCACGACGAGCCGCTTCGATCTGACGGGCGGTCAGACGGCCACGGCCGGTGGCCTTCAGACCGAATTCGCCGAACGACACGTGGGTACCACGGGTCGCCAGACCGGTGTTGCGGCCCTTCTGCTCTTTGCGATACTTTCTGCGAGAGGGTTGCAGCATGGTTATTCTCCTTCAGGCGCCGGAGCAGCGTCCGCCTTGCGGGGACCACGGCCACGACCACCCGGACGACCGGTGCGAGCACCGTCCGGACGATCACCACGCGGAGCGCGGCGCGGACGACGTTCTTCTTCACGCGGGGCAGCGGTTTCCGGCGGCAATTCGCCGTTGGCCAGCATGTCGCCCTTGTAGACCCAGACCTTGATGCCGATCACGCCGTACGTGGTGTGGGCTTCGGAGGTGCCGTAGTCGATGTTGGCCTTGAGGGTGTGCAGCGGCACACGGCCTTCGCGATACCACTCGGTGCGGGCGATTTCGATACCGTTCAGACGGCCCGAGCTCATGATCTTGATGCCTTGGGCACCCAGACGCATCGCGTTCTGCATGGCGCGCTTCATGGCGCGGCGGAACATGATGCGCTTCTCGAGCTGTTGCGAGATCGAGTCGGCGATCAGTTGAGCATCGGTTTCCGGCTTGCGGATTTCTTCGATGTTGACGTGCACGGGCACGCCCATCAGACGCTGCAGATCAGCCTTCAGGCTTTCGATGTCTTCGCCGCGCTTGCCGATCACCACGCCCGGGCGAGCCGAGTAGACGGTGATGCGGGCATTCTTGGCCGGACGCTCGATGATCACGCGACCAACGGAGGCGCTCTTGAGCTTCTTCTTCAGGTACTCGCGAACGCGAATGTCTTCGGCCAGCATGGCGCCGAAGGCCTTGTCGTCGGCGAACCAACGCGAGGACCAATTACGGGTGACCGCGAGACGGAACCCAGTGGGGTGAATTTTCTGACCCATCGTGACTCCTTAAGCTCCGACCTTGACCGTGATGTGGCAGGTCTGCTTCTCGATACGGTTGCCGCGGCCCTTGGCGCGAGCGGAGAAGCGCTTCATCGACTGAGCCTTGTCCACGAAGATCGTGGTGACTTTCAGTTCGTCGATATCGGCGCCGTCGTTGTGCTCGGCGTTGGCGATGGCGGACTCGACAGCCTTCTTCAGGATGACGGCAGCCTTCTTCGGCGAGAAGGTGAGGATCTCGAGCGCACGGCCGACCTTCTGACCGCGGATCAGATCCGCAACCAGACGCGTCTTTTGAGCGGAGATGTGAACCCCACGGATAATGGCAGTAGTTTCCATCGCTTACCTCTTCGCCTTCTTGTCCGCGGCGTGACCCTTGAACGTACGGGTCAGCGCGAACTCGCCCAGCTTGTGACCGACCATGTTCTCGTTGATGTAAACGGGAACATGCTGCTTGCCGTTGTGCACAGCGATCGTCAGACCGATGAACTCGGGCAGGATCGTCGAGCGACGCGACCAGGTCTTGATCGGCTTCTTGTCTTTGCCCGCGACGGCCGTGTCCACCTTTTTGATCAGGTGAGCATCGACAAACGGGCCTTTCTTGATCGAACGTGACATAGTGTTCGCCTCTTACTTGCGCTTGCGCCGTTGGACGATCATATTGTTCGTCCGCTTGTTGCGACGGGTCTTGAAACCCTTCGCCGGAGTGCCCCACGGGCTGACCGGTTCGCGTGCTTCACCGGTACGGCCTTCGCCGCCACCGTGCGGGTGATCGACCGGGTTCATGGCCACGCCACGAACCGTCGGGCGGACACCGCGCCAACGCATTGCACCGGCCTTGCCGATTTGGCGCAGGCTGTGTTCTTCGTTACCGACTTCACCAATGGTGGCGCGGCATTCGATGTGCACACGGCGGACTTCACCCGAGCGCAGACGCACCTGAGCGTAGATGCCTTCGCGAGCCAGCAGGACGGCGGAAGCGCCGGCCGAACGGACCATCTGGGCACCCTTGCCGGGCAGCATTTCGACGCAGTGAATCGTCGTACCCACCGGGATGTTGCGGATCGGCAGCGTGTTGCCAGCGCGGATCGGGGCTTCGACGCCCGACAGCAGCGTAGCGCCCACTTCCAGACCACGCGGAGCGATGATGTAACGACGTTCGCCGTCGGCGTAGCACAGCAGAGCGATGTGCGCCGTACGGTTGGGGTCATATTCCAGACGCTCGACCTTTGCCGGGATGCCGTCCTTGTCGCGACGGAAGTCGACGACACGGTAGTGTTGCTTGTGACCGCCGCCACGGTGGCGGATCGTGATGTGACCGTTGTTGTTACGGCCAGAACCACGGGTCTTCTTTTCCAGCAGCGGCGCGTAGGGCTCACCCTTGTGCAGGTTGGGACTGACAACCTTCACCATGCCACGGCGGCCGGCCGAAGTCGGCTTAACTTTTACGAGGGCCATTTACTTCACCTCCGCAAAGTCGATTTCCTGGCCGTCCTTGAGCGAAACGTAAGCCTTGCGCTCATTGCGGCGGCGGCCAACGAATCGGCCAAAGCGCTTGACTTTGCCCTTACGGTTGAGGACCTGCACGGACTCGACCTGCACCTTGAAGAGCAGTTCGACGGCAGCCTTGATTTCCGGCTTGGTAGCGTCAGCCACGACACGGAAAGCGACTTGCTGATTCTTCTCAGCGACGAACGTGGCCTTTTCGGTCACGATCGGAGCCAGAATGACTTGCATCAAGCGTTCAGCGTTCATCCCAGCATCTCCTCGAGTTGAGCGATGGCCGGCTTGGTGATCAGCACTTTCTTGTAGTGGACCAGCGACAACGGATCGGCATAACGGGGCTCGACAACAGCAACGTGCGGCAGGTTGCGGGTGGCGAGGTAAACATTCTCATCAACGCTGTCGGTGATGATCAGGACCGAGTCCAGGCCCAGGCTCTTCAGCTTTGCAGCGGCGGCCTTGGTCTTGGGCGATTCCAGATCGAACGATTCGACGACGGCGATGCGGTCTTCGCGAGCCAGTTGCGACAGGATCGAACGGATCCCGGCGCGGTACATCTTCTTGTTGACCTTCTGGCTGAAGTTCTCTTCCGGCGAGTTCGGGAAAATCCGACCACCGCCACGCCACAGCGGCGACGAAGTCATACCGGCGCGAGCGCGGCCGGTACCCTTCTGGCGCCAGGGCTTCTTGGTCGAGTGCTTGACTTCAGAGCGATCCTTCTGAGCGCGGTTGCCGGCACGGGCATTGGCTTGGAAAGCCACCACGATCTGGTGAATCAGCGCTTCGTTGAAGTCACGGCCGAAGATCGTGTCGGGCGCGCTGAAAGTCGCGGCCTGACCTTGGTCGTTCAGGAGCTTGAGATCCATTTACTTACGCTCCCTTCTTGGCCGGGGCCTTGATGGCCGGACGCACGACGATGTCGGCGCCAGCGTGGCCGGGGACAGCGCCCTTGACCAGCAGCAGGCCGCGCTCAACGTCAACGCGAACGACGTCGAGGTTTTGAACGGTGCGGGTGACGTCACCCAGGTGACCTGCCATGCGCTTACCCGGGAAAATGCGGCCCGGATCTTGAGCTTGGCCGATCGAGCCCGGAACGCGGTGCGAACGGGAGTTACCGTGCGACGCGCGCTGCGAACCGAAGTTGTGACGCTTGATGGTACCGGCGAAGCCTTTACCAATGGTGGTGCCCGTGACGTCGACCTGTTGGCCGGCTTCGAACACCGATTCCACGGCGATCACGGCACCGGCCGCAAATTCAGCGGCGCGAGCGGGATCAAGGCGGAATTCTTTCAGGATGCTGCCGGCTTCAGTGCCAGCTTTGGCGTAGTGGCCCGTTTGCGGCTGAGCCACACGCGAGGCACGACGAGTGCCATAAGCCACTTGGATCGCGGCGTAGCCGTCGGTTTCCAGCGACTTAACTTGGGTCACGCGGTTGTTCGACACGTCCAGCACGGTCACCGGGATGGATTCACCTTCCTCGGTAAAAATGCGGGTCATGCCGACCTTGCGACCCACCAGCCCCAGCCGATGAGCGGCGGGCGTGGGTGTCGAATTCGACATCGTATTCTCCATTCCCGACTGCGATTGGTCGGGGCTAATCAGGCAAAAGGTAACGGCCTTTGCCCTACGACTATGTTCAACCTGGCTGAACCTTTGCACCTCGGGTCTTTTCAGTAGGCACCCGGGGGCACCTTGAAAACACTGAGGTAACTCAGGCTTTCGCCATAGTTAGACTCGCCACAAAATGGCAAGCTTCGCATATTAGCATGTTTTTTTCAGGCAGCACAAGCACTTAGCGTGAAACGCGCCCTGTCCCGCCCGCTGCGCACCAGGCTGTGGCAGAAAAACAAATGGCCGCAGTCCCGAAGGATTGCGGCCATTCTTGCGAGTCCACTGGCGAAGGTAGCGGACCCGATACGCCTTACTGCAGCGCGATTTCGACGTCGACGCCGGCCGGCAGGTCCAGACGCATCAGGGCGTCAACGGTCTTGTCGGTGGGATCAACGATGTCCATCAGGCGCTGATGGGTACGGATTTCGAACTGGTCACGCGACGTCTTGTTGACGTGCGGCGAACGCAGCACGTCGTAACGACGGATACGCGTGGGCAGCGGCACCGGGCCACGGACAACGGCGCCCGTGCGCTTGGCGGTGTCGACGATTTCAGCGGCCGATTGATCGATCAGCTTGTAATCGAAGGCTTTCAAGCGGATACGGATCTTTTGGTTTTTCATGGCGTTTCCTAAAGAACGAGACGCGAGAGCGGCGAGCGCTCTCGCTGGTTGTGTGCTGCTTAAGAGATCCGAATTACTTCAGGATCTTGGCGACGACGCCGGCGCCGACGGTACGACCGCCTTCACGGATGGCGAAACGCAGACCTTCTTCCATGGCGATCGGGGCCAGCAGCTTGACGGTCATCGTCACGTTGTCGCCCGGCAGAACCATTTCCTTGTCGGCCGGCAGGTCGATCGTGCCCGTCACGTCCGTCGTGCGGAAGTAGAACTGGGGACGATAGCCGTTGAAGAACGGGGTGTGGCGGCCGCCCTCTTCCTTGGACAGGATGTACACCTCGGACGTGAAGTCCGTGTGCGGGGTGATCGAGCCCGGCTTGGCCAGAACTTGACCACGCTGGACGTCTTCACGCTTGGTGCCGCGCAGCAGGATGCCCACGTTGTCGCCAGCTTGACCTTGGTCCAGCAGCTT
>NZ_JBYSYL010000014.1:0-176774 GCF_058783235.1 Achromobacter sp. FW305-C-28
AGCTTCGTAAGGCCGCCCGCGCGGCCGGCACGAAGCGGGCACCGTCCCACCCCGCCCACCCCACTCTGACCGTGGCTATCATGCCAAGCACACCGCCCGCCCCAGAATCCGTCACTAATCCGCAATGTGAGCGCTTGGCGGTGTCGGTGTGCGGTGGGCGGGGCGTTAGATGCGCCCGACGGAATCGGAAGGGAGCCGAAGGCGGACGACGATGAGGACGGGGGAGTCCGGAGCGAAGGCTCCGGACCGCAATCGTAGCCCCGCCCACCGCACACCGACACCGCCAAGCGCAACTTAAGAACCCAAACCGCCCGCAAAAAAAATCACCCCCGAGCCCGCAACCAATCCTCCAAATCTCCCGCCGGCAACGGCGGCGAAAACAAGAACCCTTGTCCTGCTGCACACCCTTGCTCGATCAAAAACCGCCGCTGCTCCTCGTTCTCGATCCCCTCGGCAACAACCGGCAAGCTCAGACTCTCCCCGATCCGAATCACAGCGCTCGTCAGCGCCCGAGCCGCATCATCGCTCTCCAGCCCCTGAACAAAACTGCGATCCAGCTTCAGCTCATCGACGATCAGGCGCCTCAAATGCCCCAGGCTTGAATAGCCGGTCCCGAAATCGTCCATCGACAGGCGCACGCCCAGGCGGTGGAGTTCGGCGATCGTGCGCAGCGTCCCGGCCGTGGCGTCCAGGACCACGCCTTCCGTGATTTCCAGCATCAGGTCCTGGGCGGCCAGGCCGAACTCGGCCAGGGTCGCCGCGATCATGCGGGGCAGGTTCAGGTTGTGGAAGTTGGTGGCCGACAGGTTCACCGATACCGAAGGGACGCGCAGGCCGTTGTGGCGCCAGATCGAGAGTTGCGAGCAGGCTTCGCGAACCGCCCAGTCGCCCAGGTCGCCGATCAGGCCGCATTCTTCGGCCAGGGGCACGAAACGCGCGGGGGAAATGTCGCCCAGGGTCGGGTGGCGCCAGCGGGCCAGCGCCTCGACCCCGTACAAGCTGCCGTTCTTCAGGCCGACCTGAGGCTGGTAGTGCAGGCGCAGCGCGCGGCCTTCCAGGGCGTCGCGCAGGGCGGCTTCCAGGGCCAGGCGCTCCTGGGCCTGGCGGTTCATTTCGGCGCTGAAAAAGGAAATGCGGTTGCGGCCCGCGGTCTTGGCCTGGTACATCGCCATGTCCGCGTGGCGCAGCAGCGTATCCATGTCGCGGCCGTTTTCCGGGAACACGCTGATGCCGATGCTCACCGACGGGTTCAGCGTGATGCCGCCCACCACGAAAGGTTGCGCCAGGGCCACCAGGATGTGTTCCGCGGCGGCGGTCAGGCGGCCGTGCTCGAAATCGGGCATCAGCATCACGAACTCGTCGCCCGACAGGCGGCCGACGATGTCGGTGGCGCGGGCCAGGCGGCGCAGGCGCTGGGCGATGTCGCGCAGCAGCGCGTCGCCGATGGGGTGGCCCAGCGTGTCGTTGACCTGCTTGAAGCGGTCCAGGTCCAGGAACAGCACCGCCACGCGCTTGCGCTCGGGTTCGGCGCGGGCGATGGCCTGTTCGGCCTGGGCCAGCAGCAGGTTACGGTTGGGCAGGCCCGTCAGCTCGTCGTAGAACGCCAGCTGGCGGATGCGGGCGCGGGCTTCTTCGCGTTCCAGCGCCAGCGCGCACAGGTAGACGCAGACGTCGACCAGGCGGTGGTGGAAATCGTCGGGCAGGCGGCGTTCGCGGAAATAGAAGCCGAACGTGCCGATCACGCGGCCGTCGCTGGACTTGATCGGCGAGGACCAGCAGGCCTTGATGTCTTCCGGCAGCGGCAGGTGGCGGTAGTCGTCCCACAGCGGATCGGTGGCGATGTCCGGCACGATCACCGGGCGGCCCAGGAAGGCGGCGGTGCCGCAGGCGCCGGACTGCGGGCCGATGGCCTCGCCGTCCAGCGCGTCGGCGTAGGCCGATGGCAGGCTGGGTGCGGCCAGGGGACGCAGCTTGCCGGCCTCGTCCACGCGCAGCACCGTGGCCGCCACTTCGGGCGCCAGGCGCTCGACCTCGCGGCACACCATGTTCATCACTTCCACCACCGAGGCCTCGTTCACCATGGCTTGCAGCACCCGGCGCTGCAGCACCTCGTGCACCTTGGTGGGGGTGATGTCGGTCAGCACATCGACGATGTTGACCAGCGAACCGCGTTCATCGAACACGGAATTGGCCATCACCGAGACCCACAGCGGCTTGCCACCGCGGTCGTAGACCAGTACGTCCTTGTGGTAACCCTCGCGGCAGGCGATGCGGCGGTCGAGTTCTTCGCGGGTGCCGCCGTCGGGGCGGCCGCCGGCCAGCAATTCGCCCAGTTCCTGGTTCAGCGCGTCGCCGCGGGCAAAGCCCAGCATGCGCTGGAAACCGTCGTTGACGTAGACGATGCGGCCGTCGCGGCCCGAGACGGCCACGGCGTTGCCGGTTTCGTTGATGCCCAGCAGCAGCAGGCGGATTTCTTCCTGGCGTTCGGCGTCGGCGATGGATTTGCGGGAAATGACCGAGATGCGGCGCACCTCGCCCGAGTCGTCGCGCATCGGCAGGTAGGTGGCTTCGATCCAGAGGGACCCGCCGTCCTGCCTGCGGTAGCGGCAGGTGCCGGAAAAGAAGTCGCCGCGGCGCAGCCGGGCCCAGATGTTTTCGGCGCTGGCGATGCCCTTGCCTTCGTCCATGCTGTCGCACAGCAGGTCGTGGCGCAGGCCGGTGATATCGCCGCGGGCGTAGCCCACGGTGGCCAGGAAGTTTTCGTTTGCGTTCAGGAGCGAACCGGCCGCGTCGAAATCGAACAGCAGCAGTGCCCGGTCCATCGACGCCAGGTAGTTGTCCACCTGCCACGCGGCGCCCTGCGGGGCCGCGCTTGAACCACCTGGATGAGAATCAAGCATAAGGGGCTCCATACCGGAAGACTGCGATTCCGGGGTCATTTCAGGGCCGGGGGAATCCAAGCGCGACGCGATCGCGTCCGTCCTGCTTGGCCAGGTACAGCGCCTGGTCCGCCCGGCTGAGCGTTTCTGAAAAAGTTTCTCCGAGCTGGTGATACGCCATGCCGATGCTGACGGTCAGGCGCAGCACGTCGGCGCCGACCTCGATCGCCAGTCCGCGCACCGCACCCACCAGGCGGTCCATCACGCCTTGCGCCGTTTCCGGCGGCGTCGCGGGCAACAGCACCAGGAATTCCTCGCCGCCCCAGCGGCCGCACAGGTCGTATTCACGCAGGCTGTCGCGCATGGCGCCGGCGAGTTCGACCAGGGCGCGGTCGCCGATTTCGTGGCCGTAGCGGTCGTTGACCGACTTGAAGTGGTCCACGTCGAGCATGGCGACGACGAAGGCCTGGCCGCCGCGGGCGGCGCGCTGGACTTCCTGCTTGATCATTTCCATCAGGGCGCGCCGGTTCAGCAGGCCCGTCAGAGGGTCGCGGCTGGAGGTCTCTTCCAGCGCCGCGTTCAGGTCGCGCATCATGCTCTGGTAGTGGTCGGAGATGCGGGCGATGCGGGCAAGGCGGCGCAACTGCCGGTCGAACTGTTCGCACAGGCCCATTTCGCGCTGGTGCGCCATGGTCTGGTAGGCGTCGGACAGGTGGGTGACGCGTTCGATCCGCGCCATCTGCTCGGCCGTGTGCCGCCACAAGTCCTGCAATGCCTCGCGCAGGGGATGCCCGGCGTAGGCCGGATCCGCCAGCAGGCGGCCGATGCGTTCGTCCAGCTCGGCGTTGCCGGGCTTCATTGGCGGCCGACGACCGAGAACGGGAAGGTGCAGTCTTCCTTGAATTCCTCGGCCAGTTCGCCCACGCGCTCGTTGCGCATGTCGTAGAACCAGGTGACGCTGACGCTGCGGCCCTTGCCGTGGGCGGCTTCGAGCAGGTCGAAGATGTCCATGACCGACTTGATGCTGCTGGTGTTCAGGTACAGCAGTTCAAGCTCCAGGTTCAGCGGCGCGGCGCCGCCCTGCAGGTAGGCTTCGACCCATTCGATCACGGGACCGAACAGCTCGAAGGAATTCTCGGGGTAGGAATCGCCGCGCATCGCCAGCACGCCGGCAGCAAAGTCGGCGGTGATGGCGGGCGTGGACTGGGTCCCGGGAATATTCAGGTCTTTCATCAATCACTCCGAAAAGGGTCTATGGCGCGCGGGTGGCGGTCAGATCACGACGCTCAGGCTGAAGAACGCCTTGCCCTCGCCCGCGGCGGGCGTCAGGCTGGCTTCCAGCGGTGCGCCTGCCCGGCGCGCGATGTCGATCAGCCCCAGGCCGGCGCCCGAGGCGACGCCAGGGGTGCGTGGCTTGTGCAACTGGGCCTTGTATTCGGCTTTCAGGGCCGCCTTGTCCAGCGCGGCCAGTCGCTGGATACGGTCCACCAGGTGGCGGCCGTCTTCGGCCTTGACCAGGTTGCCGGCCGACACCACGTAGCGGCTCTCGTCGCGGCGGCCGATCACCACGGTGGCAGCGGCGTCGGCGTCGCCGTTCTGCGCGGCGTACTGGCGGATGTTCTGGATCATCTCGATGTAGACCGAGAACACGTCCATGGCTTCCGCCGGCCGGGCATGCTCGGCGTTCAGGTAGTTCTTCAGCGCATTGCCGATTTCCTCGATCAGGCTACGGGAGATCGGCCCGTTGAAGCACAGCAGGGTGCGGTTCTGGTCGAACCGCTCGCCCAATGCGTAGAGATCGGAGGCATTCATGGGAGTTACCGCCCTGATAACGATTATTCGAAACGGAAAGACAGCAAGGTAATGTCGTCGCGCTGCGGCCGGCCGCCTTGATACCGGGCCAAGGCTTCGGTAAATGCGGCCGCCTGGTCGGTTAACGGCTGCTGCGCGTGTCTCTTGAGCATTTCGGCGAAACGCGTGTTGCCGAAACCGAAACCGTGCTCGCCGCCCGCCTGGTCCAGGAAGCCGTCGGTGGCCAGGTAATAGGTCCAGCCGGGCTCCATGCGCAGCTCGATATTCTGGTAAACCCCCGTGCGCTTGTCGCCCAGCGCGCGCTTGCCTCCGGGCACTTCACGCAGGGTCTGGCCGTCGCTGGCGTACAGGCTGATCTTGGCGCCGGCATACCGCAAGCTGCCGGATTCGCGGTCAATATATACCAGGCCTGCGTCGGTATTGGTGGCCAGGGCGCGCGGCAGTTGCGCATCAGCAAGCATCGCCCGGATGGCGCTGTCGGTACGCGCCAGGATGCCGGCCGGGTCGGCCGGACCGGCCTCGGTGATGGCCAGGTCGATGGCGGCGCGGGCCAGCATGGTCATCAGCGCGCCCGGCACGCCGTGGCCGGCGCAGTCCATGATGCCCAGCAGGCAATTGTTGCCATCGGAACGGAACACATAGAAATCGCCGCCGACCACGTCGCGCGGCTTCCACAGCACGAAGTGGTGCGCGCCCAGCGACTGGGTCAGCTGGCGGTCGGGCAGGATGGCGCGCTGGATCAGGCTGGCGTAGTCGATGGAATCGCCGATCTTCTTGTGGGCGGCGGCCATGGCGCGATTGGCGTCTTCCAGCTCGGAGGTGCGCTCGCGCACCTTGGTTTCGAGTTCGGCGGTGTGCTGGCGCACCTTGTCGGCCATCACGCCGAAGGCGCGGCTCAGGTCGCCGATCTCGTCCTGCCCGCCCGGCGGCAGGCGCACGTCGTAGCTGCCGTTGGCGATGGCGCGGGCGGACTGTTGCAGGCGGCGCAGCGGCCGCAGCATCAGGCGTTCGATGGCGTAACCGAAACATAGAAGCAGCGCGGCGAACAGCAGCACCAGACCGATGGCCGCGGGCCACAGCCAGTCGGTGTCCAGCACTCGGGCGGCGCCCAGGTCCACCACGGTCAGCACATGCCAGCGCAATTCGGGCATGTAGGCCACCGACACCAGCTGGCGCACCCCGTCGATGGCCACCCACGCCGACTGCACCGACTGCGGGTCGGCCTGGGCGGCGTGCAGCGCCGCGCGCAGCTCGTCGCGGCCGTGACCGGCGTCGACCAGGTTGAACACCATGCCATGGCCATCCTTGCCGCCGGCCCCGCCCGCGCCCGAGTTATAGGCGATCAGGCTGGGGTCCATGTGCGCCTGGATGGCGCCGTCTTCGTCGACGATGATGGGGGTCACGCCCGGCTGGCCGCTGTTGACGAAGTCGCGCAGGAAGCCGCCCACGTCCAGGCCGGCGCCGGTCAGGCCGATGACCTTGTCGCCGTCACGCACCTGCACGTTGATCCAGACCCGCGTGGTCTTGAGCTTCAGGTCGGGATTGACGTTGATGTTGTAACGGTTGGGCGACTTGAGCGTGCTGTAGAACCAGCCGTCGTCGGCAGCGTCGCGGCTGAGCGTGTAGCGCGGCGCCTCGGACAGGGGCTGGTCATCGTTGAAGTAATAGTGGCCGGTAGCGGCGCTGGCGATGAAATAGGCGCGGCCCAGGAGGTCGCGCCGGTAGCCGTCGGCCTCGCGAAAGAACAGCTCGCGTGCGGCCGGATCGCTTTCGTTGCGCAGCCAGCGGCGCGTGACTTCGCTGTCGGCCAGGCGCTGCGATAGCGCCAGTTCGCGGGACACCGGCGCCAGGATGCGCTGGCGGTTCAACTGCGTGAAATTGTCGGAGAACGCGCGGCCGAAGTGGTCGCGGACCCCGTCCAGCACTTGCCAGCCTATCAGCGCGGCGGGCGCCAAAGCGACCAGGCACGCCAGCAACAGCGCCATCAATGATTTTTTGCGCAAACCCCATTTCGCCATGCGAAGTCTTCCTGACAGTCCGGGCCTGTTGAGACGGTAGGCCCTGGTTGAGACGTGACGCATCCACGCGGGATCGCACGGCGCGCTAAGTGTAGAGAACAGCGGGATGAATTGAAACAGGCGTAAACGCGCGAATTTGCCAAAGGTCAGCCTGTTTTGCGCAGGTCGTGCCGATCGACGGGCTTATTGCGTTTTATATCGAAATAAAAGCCGCCGCCCGCACCGGGGCTGCGGCTTTCGCGCTACACGCCCAGGTAGCGTTCCCACAGGCCGCGGTCGGCGTCCAGTGCGGCGGAGTCGCCGTTCCAGACCACCTTGCCGCGTTCCAGGATGACGTGGCGGTCGGCCAGGCTGAGCAGGCGTTCGACGTATTTGTCGATCACCAGGATCGTCTGGCCGGCCTGCCGCAGGCGCGCCAGGCAGTGCCAGATTTCCTCGCGAATCTTGGGCGCCAGGCCTTCGGTGGCCTCGTCCAGGATCAACAGGCGCGGGTTGGTGACCAGCGCGCGGCCGATGGCCAGCATCTGCTGTTCGCCGCCCGACAGCTGGTTGCCCATGTTGCGGGCGCGCTCGCCCAGCCGCGGAAACAGTTCGAACACGCGTTCGGGCGTCCAGGGCTCGCCGATGGACGGGTTGCGCGCGGCCACGAAGGCCGTCAGGTGCTCGCGCACGGTCAGGTTGGGAAAGCACTGGCGCCCTTCCGGCACGATCGCCATGCCGGTGCGCGCGATGCGGTCGGGGCTCCAGCCGCTGATGTCCTGGCCGGCGAAGCTGATCTTGCCGCCGCGCAGCGGCAGCTGCCCGAACAGCGTGCGCAGCAGCGTGGTCTTGCCCATGCCGTTGCGGCCCAGCAAAGTCACCACCTGGCCGGCGCCGATCTGCAGGTCCACGCCGAACAGCACCTGGCTGGCGCCGTAGCCGCTCTGGGCCGATTCAATGCTGAGCATCAGACTGTCTCCTGGCGCGCGGGCGCCGTCTCGTCATCGCCCAGGTACGCCTGTCGCACGTCCGGATTGGCGCGGATTTCGTCGGGCGTGCCGGTGGCGATCACGCGGCCATAGACCAGCACCGAAATGCGGTCGGCCAGCCGGAACACGGCCTGCATGTCGTGTTCGACCAGCAGCATCGCGGCGCGGCCGCGCAGGGCTTCGATCAGTTCGGTCAGGCGCAGGGTCTCGTCGGGCCCCATGCCGGCCATCGGTTCGTCCAGCAGCAGCACGCTGGGCCGGGCGGCCAGGGCCAGCGCGAATTCCACCTTGCGCTGTTCGCCATGCGGCAGCGTGCCGGCGGCGCGGCCCAGCAGGGCCGGGTCGATGGCGCATTCGCGCGCCAGTTCGCGGGCCTGTTCGACCAGGGCGGCCTCGGCGGCGCGCGGCCGCCAGAAACGGAAGCTGCTGCCGGCGTGGGCCTGCACGGCCAGCACCAGGTTGTCCAGCACGCTGGACTGCTTGAAGATGTTGGTGATCTGGTACGAACGCGACAGGCCCGCCGCCACGCGCTGGTGCGCGTTCAGGGCGGTGACGTCGCGCCCGCCCACGGCCAGCGTGCCAGAGTCTGCCGCCAGGGTGCCCGACAGCAGGTGGATCAGCGTGGACTTGCCGGCGCCGTTGGGCCCGATCAGGGCATGGATTTCGCCGGGGTTCAGCGAGATCGAGACATTGTCGGTGGCCACCAGCGCGCCGAAGCGGCGCACCAGGTTGCTCGCCTGCAGCGCCGGGGTGTTGGGCTGAGATGGGGATAGGGGTTGGCTCATGATCCCGCCTTGCCGGTTGATGCCGCCTTGCCGCCGCCGAACAGCGGGCCGAACAGGCCCACCAGGCCGCGCGGCGCGCCGAACACCACGCACAGCAGCAGCACGCCCAGCGGCAGGTGCCAGTATTCGGTCCATTGGCGCAGCACTTCTTCGAGCACCAGCATCACCACCGCGCCGGCCACGCCGCCGTAGCGCAGGCCGATGCCGCCCACCAGCACCATGATCAGCAGGTTGGCCGACTGGGTCCAGTGCATCAGGCTGGGCGAGATGAACAGGTTGTGATTGGCCAGCAGCGCCCCCGCCAGCCCGGCCGCCGCGCCGCTCAGCGTAAACGCCGTGAGCTTGATGCGGTAGACGGGGTAACCCAGCGATTCCATGCGCGATTCGTTTTCACGGATGCCTTGCAGCGCCGTGCCGAAGCGCGAGGCCACCACCCGGCCGAACAGCCACATCGCCACCGCGAACAGCACCAGCACCAGGTAATAGAACGACACGTCGTTGGCCAGGTCGATGCCGGGCAGCGTGGAATAGCCCGGCAGGTTCAGGCCGTCTTCACCGCCATACTGGCGCAGCGAGATGAAGATGTAGAACAGCATCTGGGCGAACGCCAGCGTGATCATGATGAAGTACACACCGCGGGTGCGCAGCGAGATCGCGCCCGTGATGCAGGCCAGCAGACCCGCCAGCCCCATCGCCACCGGCCAGGACACCAGCGCCGACGTGACGCCCGACATCGCCAGGATGCCCACCGCGTAGGCGCCCGCGCCGAAGAAGGCCGCGTGGCCCAGCGCCACCATGCCACCATAGCCCAGGATCAGGTTCAGGCTGGTCGCGGCCAGCGCGTAGATCAGCACGCGGCGCACGAAGGAAATATAGAAGTCCAGGCCCAGCGCCGGCGCCACCAGCGGAAACGCCGCCAGCAGGGCCAGCAGGGCCAGGGTCCAGAGAGTCGAAGAAATCCGCATGCTCAGCCTCGCGCCGGAAACAGGCCGGAAGGCCGGAACACCAGCACCGCCGCCATCAGCACGTAGATGGCGATCGCGGCCAGCGTGGGGCCGACGCTGGAAGCCACGGCAGGCGAAAACACCTGGCGCAGCAGCATCGGCAGGAAGGCCCGCCCGGCGGTATCCACCATGCCCACCAGCAGCGCGCCGACAAAGGCGCCGCGGATCGAGCCGATGCCGCCGATGACGATGCACACCAGCACCAGGATCAGGATTTCCTCACCCATGCCGACCTGCACCGAGGTGATCGGGCCCAGCAGCGCGCCGGCCACGGCCGCCAGCATGGCACCCAGCACGAACACGCCCAGGAACAACAGCGGCACGCGCACGCCCATCAGCGTGGCCATCTGGCGGTTCGAGGCGCCGGCCCGCACCAGCACGCCGGCGCGGGTGCGCGTGACGAACCAGTACAAGCCCACGGCCGAGGCCACGCCGAAGACGATGATCATCAGGCGGTAGGCGGGATAGAGCAGGTCGGGCAGGAGCCGCACCGGGCCGGACAGCACGGCCGGCATGTTGAGCATGACGGGGGCCGGGCCCCAGATCATCTTGACCAGGTCGTTGGCAATGAGAATGATGGCGTAGGTGCCCAGCACCTGGGCCAGGTGGTCGCGCAGCGCCAGGCGGCGGATCAGCGTGAGTTCCAGCGCCACCCCGACCAGGCCGGTGGCCACTGCTGCAACCAGCACCGCGGCCGTGAACGACCCCGTGCGTTGCATGGTTTCGGCGGCGACATAGGCGCCTGCCATATAGAGCGAGCCGTGCGCCAGATTCATGATGTCCATGATGCCGAACACCAGGGTCAGCCCGGCCGCAATCAGAAACAACATCAACCCAAACTGCAGACCGTTCAGCAATTGCTCGACGATGAGCGTGAACGTCATGAAAAAATCCCCTGCTGTGTGCCCACCCCGAAGTGCTGCTCCCCCTGACAGGGACATCGCTACGGACCAGCAAAGCCGGATGCGTGCGACCCAGCTGGGTCAGGCATCGGACCGGCAATGCCGGCCCCCTGCGACGCAACGGGGCCGGGCTTTATCGTGTGGCCGTACGCTTCAGAGCTTGCAGTCGCCGACGTAGACGTCTTGATACTTGTCGAAGACCTTGCCCACCAGCTTGTTGGTGATGCGGCCGCTGGCGTCCTTGTCGACGACGCGCAGGTAGTAGGCCTGGATCGGGTAGTGGTTCTTGCCGTAGGTGTAGCTGCCGCGCACCGAGGGGTAGTCGGCCTTTTCCAGCGCCTTGACGATGGCATCGCGGTCGGCGGCCTTGCCGCCGGCCTGCTTGACGGCGGCGTCCATGGCCATGATGACGTCATAGGCCTGGGCGGCGTACACCGACGGGTAGCGGCCGTTGTATTCCTTGCGGAAGGCCTCGACGAAGGCCTTGTTCTGCGGCACGTCCAGGTCATGCGCCCACTGCGCGGTGTTGTACATGCCCAGCATGGGTTCGCCCACGGCCTGGATCACGTCTTCGTCGGCCGAGAAGCCCGGGCCAATCAGCTTGACGCTCTGCGACAGGCCGGCCGAGACGAACTGCTTGACGAAGTTGATGCCCATGCCGCCCGGCAGGAAGATATAGACGGCGTCCGGCTTGGCGGCGCGGATCTGGGCGATTTCGGCGGCGTAGTCGATCTGGCCCAGCTTGGTGTAGACCTCGTCGCCCGGGGCGGTCTTGTAGCCGCGCTTGAAGCCGGTCAGCGCATCCTTGCCCGCCGGATAGTCCGGGGCCATGATGAACATCTTCTTGAAGCCGCGGTCGGCGGCTACCTTGCCGGCGGCTTCATGGAAGGCGTCGTTCTGGTACGACGAGCCGAACCAGTAGTTGTTGCACTGGGCGCCGGCGAACTGGCTGGGGCCCGGGTTGTTCGACAGATACGGCACCTTGGCGGCAAACAGCGCGGGGCCGACGGCCAGCGCCACGTTCGAGCCGATCGGGCCGGTGAAGAAATCGACCTTGTCGCGCTGGATGTAGCGCGTGACCAGCTGGCGGGCCTGGTCGGGGTTGCCGCCCATGTCGGTCTGCAGGAATTCGGCGGGCTGGCCGCCCAGCTTGCTGCCAAGCTGCTTGATGGCCAGGTTGAAGCCGTCGCGGGCTTCGGCGCCCAGCGCCGAGAACGGGCCGGAAATATCATTTGCGATGCCGACCTTGACCGGGTCGGCGCAAGCCAGTGCCGGAACCAGCGCGGCGGCGGCAACGAGGGAAGTGATCAAACGCATGGTGGTGTGCTCCGTGCGCGAGCCGCGCAGAGGGTGTTGTTTTTGGAATTGCGATTCGAAGGACTTCTATGCCCGGCCCGCCGGCCTGGTTAGGCGGCCGTCAGACCGGCGCCCGCAGCAGCCGATCCCGTGATGCGGCATGGGGAGAACTGGCGTGGTTCATAGTTTAGGTTTAAAGTATTCGCCAAAACAAGTCTAGGGTTTTCACCAGCCCCGCGCGGACATTACCCGACATCCGGCGGATACTCAAGAAATCCGCCCGTCGAAAACCGCCCTTCACCCTGTATTCCCGGTAACCTTCCCGACCATGACAGACGCTCCCGACCTGGAATCCCGCGCCGCGCCCGACGACCACCATGCGCTGCGCCTGTGGCTGCGCATGCTGACCTGCGCCAATCTCATCGAAGGCGAGATCCGCAGCCGGCTGCGCAACGAGTTCGACACCACCCTGCCCCGCTTCGACCTGATGGCGCAATTGCAGCGCGCGCCCAAGGGCATGAAGATGGGCGAGCTGTCGCGCCACATGATGGTGACCAACGGCAATATCACCGGCATCACCGACCAGCTCGAAAAAGAAGGCCTGGTGGTGCGCACCAAGGTCGAATCCGACCGCCGCAGCTCGCTCATCAAACTGACGCCGCAGGGCAAGAAGAGCTTCGCCAAGATGGCGCGGGCGCACGAGTCCTGGGTGAAATCCATGTTCGGCGAACTGCCCGAGGCCAGCCGCAATGCGCTGTTCCAGGCGCTGGGCGAACTGAAGCTGCAGGTGGTGGCCACGCGTTCGGCCGCGGCCAAGGACTAGGCAACGGCCACGGGCGGCAGGCGCCATCCGGACAGCCGTTTTCGCCGGCTCGAAATCCCCACGCCTGCGCCGGAAAACGGCATCGGTTTGGCGCATAATTGCCGCCATGATTCCGGTATCTCTTCCTGGCGGTAATTTCTACGTGTTGATGGTGGTCTCGCTGGCCTGCCTGTCCACGCTGCTCACCTGGCTGGCCGTGCTGGCCACCAGCCGCGGCGCCAGGCTGTGGCTGGGCGAACACCGGCGCGGCGGCGCGATCCTGATGGCGCTATTGGCCGTCATCGGCGGCATCTTCCCCTGCCAGCAACTGAGCCAATGGCTGGCCGCCCAGCGCGAAGCCCGCCAGGACGCCAGCCTGAACATGACGCTGCCCCAGTCCACCCGGCTGGCCGGCGTGGACATGCCCGCCGGCACGGTGCTGCGCGTCACCGCCCCCGGCGACCCGGCGTCGTTCGACCGCGCCACCTTTCCCGAGGGCCACCTGGCCTCGGTGCAAGGGGTCAGCGCGACCCGCCTGTTCCATTACGCAGCCACGGCCCGCCAGCCCGAAACCCTGTCGGTCGAGATCGCCCGCGACCAGGCCCAGGATGGCTGGCTCTGTGCCCACGGCCACCGCCTGGAATTCGTCATGCTGGGCGGCCAGCCCAGGTTTGCCAGCTGCCACCTGGCCATCGGCAACACCCTGAACCAGCAGCCGGTGCCCGCGGGCGCCTGGATCAAGGTCGACGAGGCTGCCCGCGGCAATGCCCCGGATCCGGCCAGCCCGGCCCCCCGCTGGCGGCTAAGCGCCGAAGGCAGCGACCCCCTGACCGTGGCCGGCATGCCGCTCTTGAAGGTGGACATGACGCTGGACGCCCAGCGCCGCCTGCTGGCATTCGAAGGCCTGCTGGCGCGCGAAAGCGCGCTGGGCGGCATCACCTACCCCACCGGCACCCGCATGCTGACCGCCGGCCCGCGCGTGCCCGGCGTGCAGGCCGGCGACCTGCTGTTTTCGCCGTCGCGCGGCCGCTCGGCGCGGCAGGCCGACGGCCGTGAAATCGCCGCCGGCATGTCGGTGCTGCAGGCGCCGGACGGCACGGTGCGCAGCATCCTGTCCAACCGCGATGCCGGCGTGCTGGACGTGGCGGCCATGCGGACCGCTCCCTGACAGCCGGCTTTCAGCCGCCCGCCTTGGCCTGTCGCAAAGCAGTGGGATAATACGAAGCTTTCCCCCGCGCGCCGCCTGGCCCAGGCGGCGATTCCGTCCTTCTCATTCATGAGACGAAGTCATGGCCGTTAACCTGCAGATCCCCTCCGAGTCCGAAATTTTCCCTGTTGCCGGCGTTGAAATCGGCGTCACCGAGGCCGGCATCCGCAAAGCCAACCGACGCGACCTGACGGTCTTCCGCCTGGCCGAAGGCACCAGCGTCGCCGGCGTGTTCACCCGCAACCGCTTCTGCGCCGCGCCCGTGCAGGTCTGCCAGGCCCACCTGGCCGCCGGCGGCCCGATCAGCGCGCTGGTCATCAACACCGGCAATGCCAACGCCGGCACCGGCGCCGAAGGCCTGAAGAAGGCCCAGGACACCTGCGTCGAACTCGGCCGCCTGCTGGGCGTGCCCGCCGCGCAGGTGCTGCCCTTCTCGACCGGCGTGATTCTCGAGCCGCTGCCCCTGGATCGCCTGTTCGCCGGCCTGCCCGGCGCCATCGCCGACCTGGGCGCCGACCACTGGTCCAGCGCCGCGCACGGCATCATGACCACCGACACCCTGCCCAAGATCTCGTCGCGCCGCGTTCAGATCGGCGGCAAGACCGTCACCTTCACCGGCATCAGCAAGGGCGCCGGCATGATCCGCCCCAACATGGCGACCATGCTCAGCTTCCTGGCCACCGACGCCGGCATCGCCCAGCCACTCTTGCGCAAGCTGGCCGTCGAAATCGCCGACGCCTCGTTCAACCGCATCACGGTTGACGGCGACACCTCCACCAACGACTCGTTCATCATTGCCGCCACCGGCAAGTCGGGCGTGGAAATCAACGCCGAAACCGACGCCGACTACGTTGCTGTGCGCGAGGCCCTGTCGGCCGCCGCCCTGGAACTGGCGCAGAAGATCGTGCGCGACGCCGAAGGCGCCACCAAGTTCATGACGGTACGCGTCGAAGAAGCCGGCAGCACCGAAGAAGCCCTGAAGGTCGCCTATGCCGTGGCGCACTCGCCGCTGGTCAAGACCGCCTTCTTCGCGTCGGACCCCAACCTGGGCCGCATCCTGGCCGCCGTGGGCTACGCCGGCATCGACGACATGGACGTGTCGCGCATCCGCTTGTGGCTGGACGACGTGCTGGTGGCCACGGGTGGCGGCCGCAACCCCGACTACCAGGAAGCCGATGGCCAACGCGTCATGAAGCAGGCCGAGATCACGGTCCGCATCGCGCTGGGCCGCGGCCAGGTCAGCGACACCGTCTACACCTGCGACTTCTCGCACGAGTACGTGACGATCAACGCCGACTACCGTTCCTGATCGCTTTACCCTCGCCCGCCGCCCGGCTGACCCCGGTGCGGCAGGCGACAGCAGTGAACTCCAGTGGCTGTGCCTTACCCATCGCCTGTCACTGCCCCCCGGCGGCCCGCGGCATCACTGCGGCCCCGGCCGGTGACAACCGTTGAGCGGCGCGTGTTCCAGGACGCCTTGCGGCGGAACGCGCCCCCTCATCCGACGATGCCCGCGAATGCGCTGCGGGCCCGACGCCAGGGCCCGCCCGTTCGCTCTCCCAGGACTACACCGTGACCGCAAACGAATTCACCACCCTCATCCAGCGCGCCGAACGCGTGCTGGCCCAGCTTGAAGCCTGGCTGCCCCCGGCCCCGCCCGAAATCAACTGGAGCGCGCATGCGTTCCGCTGGCGCAAGCGCGGCTCGCGCGGCTGGCTGGACGCCGTGCGCCACGTGGCCACCATCGACCTGCAGGACCTGCAGCACATCGAGCGCCAGAAGGGCATCATTGACCGCAACACCCAGCAGTTCATCGACAAGAAGCCGGCCAACAACGTGCTGATGACCGGCGCGCGCGGTACCGGCAAGAGCTCGCTGGTCAAGGCCATGCTGGCCGCCTACGGCGACCGCGGCCTGCGGCTGATCGAGGTCGACAAGTCCGACCTGGGCGACCTGGCCGACATCGTCGAACTGGTGGCCTCGCGCCCCGAACGCTTCATCGTGTTCTGCGACGACCTGTCGTTCGAGGAAGGCGAAGCGGGCTACAAGGCGCTGAAGTCGGTGTTGGACGGATCGGTGTCCGCCTCGGGCGACAACGTGCTGATCTACGCCACGTCCAACCGGCGCCACCTGATGCCGGAATACATGAGCGAGAACCTGCAGGCCAAGCACCAGCCCGACGGCGAGATCCACCCCGGCGAAACCGTGGAAGAAAAGATTTCGCTGTCCGAGCGCTTCGGCCTGTGGCTGTCGTTCTACCCCTTCAAGCAGGACGACTACCTGGACATCGTCTACCACTGGCTGCGCGAGCTGGGCTGCCCCGAGGCGCAGATCGAGCCGTCGCGCACCGAGGCGCTGCAATGGACGATCGAACGAGGATCGCGTTCGGGCCGCGTCGCCTACCAATTCGCGCGCGACTGGGCTGCCCGCCATGTCTGACAAGATCATCGACGTCGCCGCCGGCCTCATCCTGCGTCCGGACGGCATGCTGCTGTTGGGGCAGCGCCCCGAAGGCAAACCCTGGTCGGGCTGGTGGGAACTGCCGGGCGGCAAGCTGGAACCCGGCGAAACCGTGCTGCAGGCCCTCGCGCGCGAACTCCAGGAAGAAATCGGCATCCGCGTGACGCAATCGCGTCCGTGGGTGACTTACGTGCACGTCTACCCCCACACCACGGTGCGCCTGGCGTTCTGCCACGTCACGGCGTGGGAAGGCGAACCGCGCAGCCTGGAAAACCAGCGCCTGGAATGGGTCGACCCGGCCAACGCCGCGTCGGTGGGCGATCTTTTGCCCGCCACGCTGCCGCCCCTGCGCTGGCTGCAACTGCCCACGGCTTACGGCATCAGTTCCATCGGCTCGCGGGCGGGGCTGACGGGCTTTCTGGGTCGGCTGGATGCGGCGCTGGCGCGCGGCGTCAAGCTGGTGCAGCTGCGTGAGCCGCAATGGCCGGACGGCGCGGCATCAGCCTCGCTGCACGACGCATTGCAGCAAATCGTCAAGCGTTGCCGCGCCGCGGGCGCGCGGGTGCTGGTCAACAGCGCCCACCCGGCCGCGTGGTGGCGCGAGGCCGACGGCGTGCACCTGCGCAGCGCGGATGCCGCCCGCCTGACGGCCCGCCCCGAGCTGCCGGCCGGCGCGCTGGTCGGCGTGTCCGCCCACGACAACGCGCAGGTGGTGCTTGCGCGTGAACTGGGCGCCGACTTTGCCGTGCTGGGTCCGGTGCTGGACACCCCCAGCCACCCCGGCGCACCGACGCTGGGCTGGGAAGGCTTTGTCGAAGGCAACCGCGACGCCGGCATTCCGGTGTTCGCGCTGGGCGGGCAATCCACCCAGACCGTGTCGCAAGCCTTGCGCCATGGCGCGCATGGCATCGCCGGGATTCGCGGGCTGATCTGACGGCCCCAGGCCGGCGCCGCGGCGCGCCGGCCGATTCCTGCCAGGCAGCGCGCCCGCCCGCAAAGCCCCCATGGCATGGCCCGCCCGGGTATGAATCCAGGCGGCGGCGCATCCCGTTAGGGAAACTCCCCCCTTGCTGCCCCGGATGCGAAAGCAATATCTTCACCTCTGATGTGACCATGCAGTCACATCTCTTTTGCCTCACCGCTTTTGCTGCACCGTTTCTTTGTCGTCGTTCCCACAACAAGGAAGTCCAGCATGCCCCTGCCCCCCTTTCCTGATGGCCGCCCCTACCCGGGCCTGGCGTCGTCCGGCCGCGCCGGCCTGGACCGCCGCGACTTCCTCCTGCGCGGCGCCGCGGGCCTGGCCGGCGCGGCCGGGCTGGCGGCCGGCGGCTGGCCCCTGCGGGCGCTGGCGCAGCAGGCTGCGCCGCTGACCTTCGCCTTCTGGCCCTGGGGCAGCGAAATCGTGCAGCAAGGCGCGGCGCGCTTCACCCAGGAAAGCGGCGTGCCGGTGAACCTGTCGCCCATTCCCGGCGACTACGCCGCGGTGCTGGAAACCCAGCTGGCCGCCAAGGCGCCGCTGGACATGTTCTACGCGCAGCGTGGCCAGGCGTCGCGCTGGTATGCGGCCGGGTGGATCCGCCCCATCGACGACATGCCGGGCCTGGCCGATATCCAGAAGCAGATGTTTCCCGGCATCGTCGACGATGCCCGCGCCACCGACGGCCGCTATCTGGGCCTGACCTATTACAACGGCGGCCCTTACGCCCTGTTCCGCAATGAAAAGATGCTGGGCGAGGCAGGCTTTGGCGGCACCGCCAATGCTGCCGACTACCCGCAGGACTGGGCCACCGTCGAAAAGCAGGCGCGCGAGATCAAGAAAAAGGGCCTGGCCCAGCACCCCATGCTGATGCCCTGGTACAACGCCTGGACCGGCCTGCCGTGGGCGCTGATCGCCCAGTGCTTTGCCGAAGGCGAACGTTTTGTCGACGGCGAACTGCACGCCACCTTCGGCCCCGACACGCCGCTGGTGAAGGTGCTGTCCGACTGGAAGCGCTGGTGGGACGACGAGCTGGTGCAACGCGCCGTGCTGACCTGGTCAGGCACCGAGACGTCCAGCTCGTGGATGAAAGGCCAGCACGCCTTCCACCTCAACATCGACTACTACAGCTTCAACTACAACGATCCGGCCAAGAGCCAGATCGCCGAGTATTCCAGCTACAACCCGGTGGTGCCCGGCGCCACCCACGACACGGTGCTGGTGGGCCACGCCTTGCTGTGCATGTCGACCCGCAAGCGCAGCGACGCCGAGCAGGCCGCGCTGTGGGAACTGGTGAAGTACTTCGGCTACCGCGACCGCGCGGGCCAGCTGACCACGCACAAGAACTGGATCGCCAAGGCCAACCTGGAAGTGCCGTTTCCCGAGCTGTACCGCGATGCAGACAGCCGCGCCGCCATCATGAAATGGATGTACCCGGCCTACAAGGAACAGGTCTACCAGTGGCTGTTCGAAGGCCGCGAGAAGGCCGTGGCCGCCAACATCCTGAAGGCGCCCTGGTACCAGGAATGGGACACCGGCATGCACGAGATGATCGCGCAGGACATGTTGATCAAAGGCACCCGCACGCCCGTGCAGGTCGCCACCGAGCTGCGGGCCCGCTGGGACGGCCTGTACAAGAAGTACGCCAAGATCTTGAAGCGGAGCTGACATGGCCAGCGTTTCCCTGCAAGGCATACAGAAGTCGTACACGCGCTTCACGGCGGTGCGCTCGCTGGACCTGGACATCCGCGATGGTGAATTCGTGGTGCTGCTGGGGCCGTCGGGCTGCGGCAAGACCACCACGCTGAACATGATCGCCGGGCTGGACACGCCCACCGGCGGCCAGATCCGCATCGACGACCGGCGGGTGGACCAGGTGCCGCCGCATCGGCGCAACGTGGCCATGGTGTTCCAGAGCATTGCGCTGTATCCGCACATGACCGTGCGCGAGAACATCGGCTTTCCGCTGCGCATGCAGAAGATGCCGGCGGCCGAGGTGCGCAGCCGGGTCGACCGCGCGGCCGCGCTGCTGCGGGTCGAATCGATGCTGGACCGCAAGCCCTACCAATTGTCGGGCGGCCAGCGCCAGCGCGTGGCGATCGGCCGCGCCGTGGTGCGCGACCCCGACCTGTTCCTGTTCGACGAGCCGCTGTCCAGCCTGGACGCCAAGCTGCGCACCGACATGCGGGTCGAACTCAAGCGCCTGCACCGCAGCCTGAACGCGACCTTCATCTACGTCACCCACGACCAGGTCGAGGCCATGACGCTGGCCGACCGCATCGCGGTGATGTCGGGCGGCAACCTGTTGCAGTTCGCCGACCCCGACACCATCTACCGCCGCCCGGCCAGCATGGAAGTGGCGGACTTCATCGGCAACCCCGGCATGAACTTCCTGCGCGGCACGCTGCAGGCGCAGGACGGTGTGCCGGCCCTGCGCACCGCCGGCGGCGTCTATGCGCTGCCGCCCGCGCTGGCCGCCGCCGCACGCGCATTGCCCGCCGGCAGCCAGGCGGCCCTGGGCATCCGCCCCGAAGCCATGGCGCCCGCGCCGCTGGCCGGCAACGGCCTGCTGCTGCAAGGCCAGGTCTGGGCGGTGGAACCGGTGGGCCCGGATCAGTTCGTGGACGTGGCCACGGCCGGCGAAGACGGCCCGCGGCTGCGCGCCCGCCTGCCGCCGGAGCGCCGTTACGAGGTCGGCGCCCCCATTGCGCTGGCCCTGCCCGAAGCCCGCCTGTACCTGTTCGACGCCGCCGGCCTGCGCGTGCACGGCGGCGAGGAGCCGCGCACATGAGCGCCGCCAGCCTGCCACAGACGTCCGCGCCGCGCACCGCCCCCGGCGGCAAAGAGATGTCGGACCTGAGCTTTGCGCTGACGGTCATCATCGCCGTGTATGCGCTGAACACGCTCATCATCGGCGTGCCGCTGGGCTATTCGTTCTGGCTCAGCCTGCACGACACCAATGCCATCCTGCGCACAGAGGAATTCGTCGGCGCCGATCTCTACGGCGAAGTGCTGACCGACCCCGCCGTCACCGACGCCATCTGGCGCAGCCTGGGCTTCGTGGCGATGTGCGTGGTGGGGTCGTTCGTGGCGGCGCTGGGCATCGCGCTGGTACTGAACGAAGAAATGCCGTTGCGCGGCCTGGTACGCGGACTGGCATTGCTGCCCTGGGCCATGTCGCAGGTGGTGACGGCCACGGTGTTTTCCTTCCTGCTCAATCCCAGCTTCGGCGCGCTGACGGGCCTGTTGACGCCGCTGGGGCTGGCCGGCCCGGGCACGGTCTGGCTGGGCAGCGACTGGGCGCTGTTCTGGGTGGCGCTGGCCTTCGTGTGGCACATCGCGCCGCTGGGCAGCTTCTTCTACCTGGCCGCCTTGCAGACCATTCCGCGCGACCTGTACCGCGCCGCGCGGGTGGACGGCGCCGGCCCCCTGGCGCGCTTTCGCCACATCACGCTGCCGCACCTGAAGCACACCACGCTGATCGTGCTGGTGGTGATGACGGTGGAAGCCGTCCGGCAGTTCGACCTGCTGTTCTCGCTGACGCGCGGCGGGCCGGGCACGTCCACGCAGATCCTGCCGCTCTTGATCTTCCGCTACAACTTCGAATTCTCGAAGTACGGCCTGGCGTCGGCCGCCGCCTTCCTGCTGACGGTGCTGTCGCTGCTGCTGGCCACGGCGTACTTCATGTTGATCCGCAAGAAGCGTCCGCAAGGAGCCAGCCATGCGTAGTGAAACCGCAAGAGCGGCCGGCGAAGGCTGGCGCCCCTGGCTGGTCGGGGCCGGCGTGGCGGCCGTGGCGTTCTGGTGCCTGTTCCCGTTGTACTGGACGCTGAAGGCCTCGTTCATGGACGAGGCCGCCATCATCATGGGCGTGGCGCACAACAGCGGCGGCTACACCATCGAGAACTACCTGCGGGTGCTGGGCCTGTCCAGTTCGGACTCGATCTTCGGCGGCCAGACCCGCGCCATCATGGCCGGCTTCATCAACAGCGCGCTGGTGGCGCTGCCCGCCGCGGCGGCCGGCACGGCCATCGCCACACTGGCGGGCTATGTGCTCGGACGCTTCGAATTTCCGTTCAAGGGCCCCCTGCTATACGTGCTGCTGGCCTCGCGCACGCTGCCGCCCATCGCGCTGCTGATTCCGTACTACGTGTTCTTCGCCGCCATCGGCCTGGCCGGCAGCCTGTTCGGGCTGTGGATCGTCTACCTGACCGCCGTCATACCGCTGCTGTCGTGGGTGCTGATGGGCTACTTCGCGTCGCTGCCGGTGGAAATCGAACGCGCCGCGCGGATGGACGGCTGCACCCGCTGGCAGATGCTGCGCCACGTGACCCTGCCGATGGCGCTGCCCGGCATTGCCGCGGCCTTCATCATCGCCTTCCTGGTGGGCTGGAACGACCTGCTGTTCGCCATCGTGCTGACGGGCGGCACGGCGGCGCAGACGCTGTCGGCGGCGCTGCTGGGGCTGTCGCCGCTGATGCCGGGCTTTCGGGCCGACCTGGGCCTGTTCGCCGCGGCCAGCATGCTGGCCGCCCTGCCGCCGCTGGCGCTGGCCATGCTGTTCCAGCGCTTCATCACCAACCTGAACATCGTCGACCCGGTGACGAGCAACACGGACTGACGCCATGCCCGCGACCAGGAGCCCCGCATGACCATCGGCGTTGCCGCCTGCGGCCCCCATGCCGGCGCGGCCGTGCGCGCCGCCGCCCTGGCCGCCGAACTGCTGGGCCACGGCGCCATCGGCGGCTTCGCGGTGTTCGCCGTGCTGGACGACGACGGCCGGGTGCAGCACGCCACCGTCCAGCGCGGCGGCGTGACGGCGCTGGACCTGCCGCCGGCCTGGCTGCGCGCGCGCCACGCGGCCCTGATCGAAAGCGGCCCCGACCGCCCGGAGCCGCTGGTGCAATTCCTGCCGGGCGCCGACGGCGTGGGGCTGGTGACAGGGCACCGCCTGCCCAACCGGCCCGGCGCGGACGGCGCGCCGCTGAACCAGGCGGTGCTGCGGCGCCTGGCCGCCGGGCAGGCGCCGGACACCGCCGTGGCCGAGGTGTTGCGGGCGCACCCTGAAATCGACGCCGGCCTGATCGCCCTGTCCGCCGATGGCCGCCTGGCCTGGGGCAACACCGACCGGGTGGCACGCCGCCCCGACCAGGGTCAGGCCGCCCGCGACAACGGCGCCTGCCGGCTGGCGCTGCTGCACAACTCGATCTTTCCCTGCCCGCCGCTGGCCCAGGCCATGGCCGACCTGGCCTGGCACGCGCTGACGGGCGAGGCCTGCGCCTGGCGGGCCCTGAGCCTGCGGGCGCCGGTGGCGATCCTGCCGGGGCCGCGCGACCGGGTGCACGTCGACGCCCGCCTGCGCGTCACCGCCATCGAGCAGGCCGACCCGTCGTTTCCCACCGCCCGCAGACGTGCCAATGCCGTCTACCTGGGCAGCGAAGTCTGGCAAGATGGCAGGCATATCGGCCATACCGTCAGCGAGCTCGTCGTCGACATGGCCGACGGCCGGGTGTTCGGTCTGCCGGACCCCGCCCGCTCCCTCATCCTCATGAAGGAATCGGCCCATGTCCCGACGTGAAAACACCGAGCGCCAGATCCTGCAAGCCCTGGAAGACCAGATCAAGGAAACCGGCATGCAGGGCGTGGGCATCAACGCCATCGCCAAGCGCGCCGGGGTCAGCAAGGAACTCATCTACCGCTATTTCGACGGCATGCCCGGCCTGATGCTGGCCTGGATGCAGGAACAGGACTTCTGGACCCGCAACCCCGACCTGCTGGCCGCCGACGAATCCAGCCAGCGCAGCCCTGGCGACCTGGTGCTGTCCATGCTGCGCGCCCAGATCGACGCGCTGGCCGGCAACGAGTCGCTGCGTGAAGTGCGCCGCTGGGAACTGATCGAACGCAACGACGTGTCCGCCCCGCTGGCCGAGCGCCGTGAGCGCGCCGCGCGCGGCTTCATCGACCGCGTCGACGGCCTGACCGCCGATATGGACGCCCCCGCCGTCGTCAGCGTGATGCTGGCCGGCGTGCTGTACCTGATGCTGCGCGCCAAGACCGAAAGCCACTTCCTGGGCGTGCCGCTGCGCACCCCGGAAGGCTGGGACCGCATCAACGGCGCCCTGGAACACCTGGTCAAGCACGGCTTTCCCGAACCGCTCAATACCGAATCCCTCGCCACCCTGGAGGCGCGCCGCAAGAAAGCCCGGCCGCCCGCCGATACCGACACCTGACCCCCCTTTATGCCAGCGCATCCCCACCCGCAGGACTACGACCTCATCATCAGCGGCGGCCTGATCGCCGACGGCCTGGGCGGCCCGGCCCGCCGCGCCGACCTGGCCATCTCGGGCCAGCGCATCGCCGCCATCGGCGACGGCGCCGGCTGGACCGCCCCGCGCCGCCTGGACGCCACCGGCAAGGTGGTGGCGCCGGGCTTCATCGACTGCCACACCCACGATGACCGCGCCCTGCTCGGGTCACCGCTGATGCGCCCCAAGGTCAGCCAGGGCGTCACCACCGTGGTGACGGGAAACTGCGGCATCAGCCTGGCGCCGGTGCGCGCACCGGGCGACATCGTGCCCCCGCCGCTGAACCTGCTGGCCCAGCACACCGGCGAGCTGTATGCCCGCATGCAGGACTACGCCGCCGCGCTGGACGCCAACCCCGCCGCCGTCAACAGCCTGGCGCTGGTAGGCCATTCCAGCCTGCGCGTGTCGGCCATGGACCGGCTGGACCGGCCCGCCGACAAAAAGGAAATCGCCGCCATGCGCCATGCGCTGGACCAGGCCATGGCCGCGGGCGCGGCGGGCCTGTCCACCGGCCTGTACTACCCCACCGCCATGCACGCCAGCACCGAAGAGGTAATCGGCGTGGCCGCGCCGCTGGCCGCCTGGCAGGGCCTGTACACCACCCACCTGCGCGACGAGGCCGACCACGTCTGCGAGTCCATGGAAGAGGCCTTTCTGATCGGCCGCGCGGCCGACGTGCCGGCCATCCTGTCGCACCACAAAGTCACCGGCAAGCACAACCACGGCCGCACCGCCGAGACGCTGGCGCTGTACGACCGCGTGCGCGCCGACCAGCCGGTGGGCATGGATGTGTATCCCTATGCGGCCTCGTCCACCATCCTGGAGCCGCGCCGGGTGCCGGCCGGCGAAAAGATCATCGTCACCTGGTCGCAGGCGCGGCCCGAGATCCAGGGCGTGGACCTGCGCGAGCTGGCCGCCCGCGAAGGCAAGGACCCGCAGCGCCTGGCCGAAGAACTGTCGCCGGGCGGCGCCATCTATTTCTCGATGGACGAAGACGACGTCAAGCGCGTCATTGGCCACGACAACGTGATGATCGGGTCCGACGGCCTGCCGCATGACCAGCGGCCACACCCGCGGCTGTGGGGCGCGTTTTCGCGGGTGCTGGGCCGCTATGTGCGCGAAATGCGGGTGCTGGGCATGGAACAGGCCATACGCCGCATGACTAGCCTGACCGCCGCGCAGTTCGGCCTGCGCGATCGCGGCGTGCTGCGCGCCGGCTGCTACGCCGACGTGGTGGTGTTCGACCCGGCCGCCGTGGTCGACCTGGCCACCTTCGCCGACCCCTTGCAGCCGTCCGCCGGCATCCGGGCGGTGCTGGTCAACGGCCAGCTGGTCGAAGAACACGGCGCCCCCACCGACGCCCGGCCGGGCCGCCTGTTGCGCGGCGACGATCGCGCGGCGCCGGGCTTCGACACACCCGCCTGGGCCGGCCCCGGCACGCCTGCCTCTTCGGACCAGCCTGCGGCCTGATCCCTTTTGAATCGCGCGGCCTCGCCGCGCGGCATCCCTGCCATCCGGCGCCGTCCCGCGGGCGGCGCCCTTTCCTCGGAGCATCATGCACACTATCGTCATCGGCGCGGGCGTGGTCGGCATGGCCACCGCCTACACCCTGCATCGCGAAGGCCACCAGGTCAGCGTGGTGGACGCCGGCCCCGGCCCGGGCCTGGGCACCAGCCGGGCCAACGGCGCCCAGCTCAGCTACAGCTTCGTGGCGCCGCTGGCCGACCCCGCCGTGTTGCCCAAGTTGCCCGCCTGGCTGCTGGGCCGCGACACGCCGCTGCGCTGGCGTCCGCGGCTGGACCCGGCACAATGGCGCTGGTGCCTGGACTTCCTGCGCGCCTGCACCCGCGCCCAAAGCCGCGCCACCACGCGCGAGCTGCTGGCGCTGGGCCTGTACAGCCGCTTGTGCGTGCATGAGCTGGTCGGCCAGGAACGGCCGGCGTTCGATTTCAGTTCGGCCGGCAAGCTGCTGGTCTACCAGGACGCCGCCAGCTACGGCCGCGCGCTGGCGCAGATGGACTACCAGGCGTCGCTGGGCTGCGAGCAGCGTGCGCTGGACCGCCAGGCCTGCCTGGACCTGGAACCCGCGCTGGCCGACATCGGCGCCAGCATCGCCGGCGCCATCTATACGCCCACCGAAGATGCCGGCGACTGCCTGCGGCTGTGCGATGAACTGGCCCGCATCCTGCGCGCCGCGCCCGGCCCGGCGCGCTTTCACTTCAATACCCCGGTGTCGGCCCTGCGCACCGAGAACGGCCGTATCGTCGCGCTGTCCACGCCCGACGGCGACCTGCAGGCCGATCACTACGTGCTGGCCGGCGGCACCGGCGCGCAGGCGCTGGCGCGGCGCATCGGGCTGGACCTGCGCATCTACCCGCTCAAGGGCTACAGCCTGACCTACGACCTGACGCCCGACAGCGTTGCGCCCGTCTCCAGCATCAGCGATATCGGGCGCAAGGTGGTGTATGCGCGGCTGGGCCAGCGCCTGCGCGTGGCCGGCATGGTCGACATCGGCGCGCAAGACGCGCATATCGACCCGCGGCGCGTGCAGAGCCTGCGCGACGACGTGGCACGGTTCTTCCCGCGCCTGAATCCCGCGGGTGCGCCCCAGGCCTGGGCGGGCCTGCGCCCCGCGCGGCCCGACGGCAAGCCGCTCGTCGGCGCGACCCCGTGGCGCAATCTATGGCTGAACGCAGGCCATGGCGGCCTGGGCTTCACGCTGGCCGCGGGCAGTGCGCGCATGCTGGCGGACTTGATGCGGGGCCGCCGTCCGGCGGTCGATCCGGCGGCGTTCGCGTTGGCGGCATGACGCCGCGGGGCCGATTGCCGGCCCCGCCCGACCTCAATCGGCCTTGATCCCCCGGCTCTGGATCAGCTTGCCCCACTTGTCGCGTTCCTTCACTTCGAAGGCCGCGAGATCCGCGCCGAACAGGTTGCCAGGCGTGGCGCCGCCTTGCGCCAGCGACTGTTTCAAGGCGGGCGATTGCAGCGCCTCTTTCATCGCCGCGATCAGCTTGTCCACCACCGGCGCAGGCGTGCCGCGCGGCGCATACAAGCCGGACCACGCGGTAACCTCGAAGCCCGGCAGCCCGGCCTCGGCCATGGTGGGCAGATCAGGCGCGGCGGGGCTGCGTTCGGCCGACGTGACCGCAATGCCGCGCAGCCGGTCGCCCGCCTTCAGCGCGGCCATCGAACTGGGCAGGTTGTCCATCAGGATATCGACCTGGCCGCCGATCACCGCAGGGATCGCGGCCGACGAGCCCTTGAACGGCACGTGCAGCATCTGCAGGCCCGCCATCGACTCGAAATACGCGCCGGTCAGGTGCACCGACGAGCCGATGCCCGGCGACGCATACGAATACTTGCCCGGGTCCTTCTTCACCGCCTTCATCACGTCGTCCAGCGTGCGCCAGGGCGAGCCCGCCGCCACCGCCATCACATTGGGCGTGGATGCGATCATGCCCAGCGGCACCAGGTCGGTGGCGGGGTTGAAACCGATGTTGCTGTACAGGAATTGATTGACGCTCTGGGTGCCCACCGACCCCAGCACGATGGTGTAGCCGTCCGGCTGCGCGCGCGTTGCCGCGGCCACGCCCAGGTTGCCGGCGGCACCCGGCTTGTTCTCGACCACGATGGACTGCCCCAGCGCCGGCCGCATGTGCTCGGCGATGGTGCGGGCGAAGATGTCGGTGGTGCCGCCCGGCGGGAAAGGCACGATCAGGGTGATGGGCCGCTCGGGCCAAGCCGCGGCCGCGGGTGCGCAGACTGCCATGGCGACGGCCGCCACCGCCATGCCAGCGAAGGCCAGGCGAGCGGACGCGCCACCCGCACTCGCACGAAAAAACCTGCCCATCCTCTTCCCCTTCACAAGAAGTGTTCGATTGATCAAACGGAATCCGGCGTCACGGTACTTCGCGATGCGGACGGGCCGGCCAGGCGTGGCACGAAGCGCGTCTCGGGCGGCAAGCCCAGCGTGACCATCTGGTCACTTTTGACGCATTAGGAACCCGCGGCCCGGCCTTGTCAATCGGGGGAAGGAGAGGTTACGCGTTATCCCTAAGGCTGGGCTGCGGGGGGAGTTGCGGACGCAGGCGCCGGGCTGGCCGCCGCAGCGGGCGCCGCGGCGTCAGCGGCCGTCGCGCCCGACGACGCGGGTGTTGTGGCGGTGCCGGACACCGCCCCCAGCCCGTCCCACCCGCCGCCCAGCGCCACGATCAGGTTCACGCTGGCCACCAGGCGATTGCCGTACAGGCTCAGCGCGCTGCGTTCGTTGCTGAGCGCGGTGGCATCCACCACCGCTACGCTCAGGTAGTCGACCAGGCCGGCCTTGTACTGGTTCTGGATCAGGCGCAGCGATTCGCGCGCCGATTCCAGCGCACGGCGCTGCACGGTCTGCTCGCTTTCCATCACGCGCAGCTGGATCAGGTAGTCCTCGACCTCGCGCAGCCCGACCAACGCGGCCTGACGGTAGGCCGCCGCCTGCGCGTCATACGAGGCCCGCGCCTGTTCGACCTGGGCTTCGCGCGCGCCGCCGTCGAAAATGGTCAGCGCCAGCGCCGGACCCAACGACCAGAAACGCGCCGGCGCCGTCAGCAGTTCGGCGAACTCGCCGTTGCGGAAGCCGCCATTGGCCGACAGCGTCAGGCTGGGAAACCAGGCCGCCTGCGCCACGCCAATCTGCGCATTGGCCGCGGCCGCACGGCGCTCGGCGGCGGCCACGTCGGGCCGGCGTTCGAGCAGTTCGGACGGCAGGCCCACCGGGATCTGCGGCAGCTGCACGTTGAAGGTCGCGGGCGGCAGCGTGAAATGCGACGGCGCCTGGCCCATCAGCACGGCAATGGCGTGCTCGTATTGGCCACGCTGCCAGTCCAGGTCAATGGACTGCGCGCGGGTGCTTTCCACCTGCGTGCGGGCCACGGCCACGTCCGACTGCCCCACCACGCCGACGTTGTAGCGGTTCTGCGTCAGCTGCAGCGATTTCTCGTAGGCCGCCACCGTGGCATCGAGCAGGCGCTTTTGTTCATCCAGCACGCGCAGTTGCAGGTAGGCCTGCACCAGCGCGGCCTGCGCGCTCAGGCGCGTGGCGGCCAGATCCGCCAGGCTGGCCGCGGCGCTGGCCTCGGACGACTCGACGCTGCGGCGCACACGGCCCCACACGTCCAGCTCCCAGCTGACATTGCCGGTCAGCGAATACTGGTTCGACACATTGCTGCCGCCGTTGCCCCCCGACGACGACGAAGACGAACCGCTGCCCCCGCCGCTGCCCGAGCGCGTCAGGCCCGCGCCCGCGCCCACCGTCGGGAAGAAGCCCGCGCGCGCACCGCGCACCAGGCCCAGCGCCTGCCGGTAATTGGCCTCGGCCTGCGCGATGGTCTGGTTCGACGCGTTCAGGCGCGTCACCAGGTCGTTCAGCGTGGCATCGTCGTACACCTGCCACCACTGGCCGCGATCGGCATCGTCGCGCGGCTGGGCACGCTTCCAGCCCGGCACCTCGACCTGCCCTTCCTTGTAGGCCACGCCCACGTCCAGCGCCGGGCGCTGGTAATCAGGACCGACGGCGCAGGCGCTCAGCAGGGCGCACAGCGCCAGTACGGCGCCCGCGCGCGGCAGGGTTGCGTAGGAAGAAGGCTTGGCGTTGCGGATCATATTTGTTCTATGGAGGCGTCGCCGCCCGTTCGCCGGGTGCGCCCGCGCGCGGCCCAGAGACGGAAACGGTCTAGGTAAAGATAAACCACGGGGGTGGTGTACAGCGTCAGGATCTGGCTCAGCACCAGCCCGCCCACGATGGTAATGCCCAGCGGCTGGCGCATCTCGACGCCGGCGCCGGTGGCCACCACCAGCGGCAGCGCGCCGAAGATCGCCGCCATGGTGGTCATCATGATCGGGCGGAAACGCGTCAGGCAGGCCTGGAAGATGGCTTCACGCGGCGCCATGCCCTGGTTGCGCTCGGCATCCAGCGCAAAGTCCACCATCATGATGGCGTTCTTCTTGACGATGCCGATCAACAGAAACACCCCGATCAGCGCAATCAAGGTGAAGTCGGTGCGCACCAGCAGCAGCGCCAGCAGCGCGCCCAGGCCCGCCGACGGCAGCGTCGACAGAATCGTCAGCGGATGCACGAAGCTTTCGTACAGAATGCCCAGCACGATGTACATGGTGACCAGCGCGGCCAGGATCAGCCACGGCTGCTGTGCCAGCGTCTGCTGCAACGCCGCCGCCGTCCCCTGGAAGCCGGCCTGGATCTGATCCGACGGCAGGCCGATGCGCGCCACGGCCGCATCGATGGCCGCCGTGGCCTGCCCCAGCGACACGCCGGGCGCCAGGCTGAACGACACCGTGTCGGCCACGAACAGCCCCTGGTGCTGCACGCTCAGCGGCGCATTGGCGTTCTCGAAGCGGGCAAACGCCGCCATCGGCACGCGCGCGCCTGTAGACGTGATCACTTCCACCTGCTTGAGCGATTCGATGTCCTGCGCAAATTTCGCGTCCACCCCCAGCACCACGTGGTACTGGTTCAGCGGCCCGTACATCACCGACACCTGGCGCTGGCTGAACGAATTGTTCAGCACCGTCGAAATCGTCGACATGCTCACGCCCAGCCGCGTGGCGGCCTCGCGGTCGATCACCAGGTTGATCTCGCGGCCCTTGTCCTCGACGTCGGTATCCACGTCGGTGATCTCGGGAATCTTCGACATCGCCAGCTGTACCTTGGGCATCCAGGTGCGCAGCAGTTGCAGGTCGCCCGACATCAGCGTGTAGTCGTACGAGCCCTGGCTCTGCCGCCCGCCGATGCGGATGTCCTGCTGCGACACCAGGAACATGCGCGCCCCGGGCATGTTCTGCAGCCGGGCGCGCAGGCGGTTGATGACCTGGTCGGCCGATACCTGGCGTTCGCCCAGCGGCTTGAGCTGGATCTGCATGAAGCTGCTGTTGCTACCGCCGCGGCCGCCGGCATAGCCGGTCATGCTTTGCACGGCCGGGTCCGCCAGCACGATCTTGCGCAGCGCATCCAGCTTCGGGATCGTGGCCTGGAACGACGTGCCCTGGTCCACCCGGAAAAAGCCCAGCAGCTGGCCGGTGTCCTGCTGCGGGAAAAATCCCTTGGGCACGACGGTGTACAGGTAGACATTCAGGCCCACCGCCGCGGCCAGTATCACCATCATCAAGCGGCTGTGCGCCAGCGCCCAGGCCAGGCTGCGGCGGTAGCCGTCCTGCATCCAGGCAAAGCCGCCTTCGGCCCAGCGCGCCAGCCGGCCGGGCGGTTCGGGTTCCTTGGGTTCGGGTTTGAGCAGGCGGGCGCACATCATGGGCGTCAAGGTCAGCGACACCACCAGCGACACCATGATGGACGCCGACAGCGTCACGGCGAACTCGCGGAACAACCGCCCCACCACCCCGCCCATCAGCAGGATGGGAATGAACACCGCCACCAGCGACAGGCTCATCGACAGCACGGTAAAGCCGACCTCGCGCGAACCGCGCAGCGCCGCCCGCATGGGCGACATGCCGTTCTCGACGTGCCGCATGATGTTTTCGAGCACCACGATGGCATCGTCCACCACGAAGCCGGTGGCGACAATCAGCGCCATCAGCGAAATGGTGTTCAGTGTGAAGCCGCACAGATACATGATGCAGAAGGTGCCGATCAGCGACACCGGCACCGCGATGCTGGGAATGATGGCCGCCCGCCAGCGCCGCAGGAACAGCAGCACCACCAGCACCACCAGGCCCACCGCGATGACCAGCGTCAGTTCGGCCTCGTGCAGCGACGCACGGATGCTGGGCGTGCGGTCCTGCGCCACGGTCAGCTGCACGTCGGCCGGCATCAGCGCCAGCAGCACCGGCAATTGCGCGCGCACCGCGTCCACGGTCTCGATGATGTTGGCGTCGGCCTGGCGCCGCACGATCATCAGGATGGCGTTGCGCTGGTTGTAGAAACCGGTCTGGTACAGGTCTTCGACCGAATCCTCGACCTTGGCCACGTCCGACACGCGCACCGGCGCGCCGTCGCGCCAGGCCACGATCAGCGGCCGGTATTGCTCGGCGCGGCTGAGCTGGTCGTTGACCATGATCTGCCAGTGATAGCGGTCGTTTTCCAGCACGCCCTTGGGCCGGTTGGCGTTGGCATTGGCCAGCGCCGTGCGCACCTCGTCCAGCGACACGCCGCGGTTGGCCAGCGCCCCCGGCAGCACCGTTACGCGCACCGCCGGCAGCGAACTGCCGCCCACCGTCACTTCGCCCACGCCGTCCACCTGTGACAGCTTCTGCGCCACGATGGTGGATGCCAGGTCGTACATCTTGCCCTGGCTGAGCGTGTCGGACGTCAGCGCCAGGGTCATGATGGGTGCGTCCGACGGGTTGGACTTGTGATACGTGGGGTTGCTGCGCAGGCTGGTCGGCAGCAGCGAACGGGCCGCGTTGATGGCCGCCTGCACGTCGCGCGCCGCACCGTTGATGTCGCGCGACAGATCGAACTGCAGCGTCACGCGGGTCGACCCCTGCGAACTGCTGGACGTCATTTCGGTCACGCCGGCGATGCTACCCAGCGAACGTTCCAGCGGCGTGGCCACGCTGGACGCCATGGTCTCGGGGCTGGCGCCCGGCAGGCTGGCCGACACCGAGATGGTGGGAATATCCACCTGCGGCAGCGGCGCCACCGGCAACAAGAAAAACGACAGCATGCCCGCCAGCACGACCGCCAGCGACAGCAGCGTGGTCGCTACCGGCCGGACGATGAAGGGGGCCGACAGGATCATCGCGCGTCCCCGGGGCGGGCCTCGCGCATGCCGCGCCAGCGCCGCGACATGCGGTCGAACATCAGGTAGATCACCGGCGTGGTGAACAGCGTCAGCACCTGGCTGAGCAGCAGGCCGCCCACCATCACCAGGCCCAGCGGCTGGCGCAGCTCGGCGCCGGTGCCCGACGACAGCATCAGCGGCAGCGCACCGAACAGCGCGGCCAGCGTGGTCATCAGAATGGGCCGGAACCGCAGCAGCGCCGCCTCATGGATCGCCGCGCGCGCCGACAGGCCGCGCTTGCGCTCGGCGTCCAGCGCGAAGTCGATCATCATGATCGCGTTCTTTTTGACGATGCCGATCAGCAGAATGATGCCGATGATGCCGATCATGTCCAGCTCGGTGCCGCTGATCAGCAGCGCCAGCAACGCCCCCACGCCGGCCGACGGCAGCGTCGACAGGATGGTGATGGGGTGGATGTAGCTTTCGTACAGCACGCCCAGCACGATGTACATGGTGACGATCGCCGCCAGGATCAGCCACAGCGTGCTGGTCAGCGAATTCTGGAACGCCAGCGCGGCGCCCTGGAAGCGCGTCTCGACGCTGGCCGGCATGCCGATCTCGGCCTCGGCCGCCGTGATGGCCTCGACCGCCGCCGACAGCGATGCCCCGCGCGCCAGGTTGAACGACACCGTCACCATCGGAAACTGATCCAGCCGGTTCACGGCCAGCACCGTCTTGCCCTCGGTGATGCGCGCAATCGACGACAGCGGCACCTGCGCCCCGGTCGATGTCGGCACGTGGATCTGCCCCAGCGAGGCCGGGTTCATCTGGAATTGCGGCTGCACTTCCAGCACCACGCGGTACTGGTTGGACTGGGTGAAGATAGTGGAGATCAGGCGCTGGCCAAATGCGTCGTACAGCGCCTCGTCCACCACCGCCGCCGTGATGCCCAGGCGCGAGGCCGCATCGCGGTCGATCTCGACCCAGGTCTGCAGGCCGTCGTCCTGAAGGTCGTCGGTAACGTCCTTCAAACCCGGCACCTGGCGCAGGCGGTCGATCAGCTTGGGGGTCCATTCGCTCAGCACCGCCAGGTCGGGGTTGGACACCGTCATCTGGTACTGCGTGCGGCTGACCCGGTCTTCGATCGTCAGGTCCTGCACCGGCTGCATGTACACCGTCAGGCCGTCCTGCTTGGCAAACGACTGCTGCAACCGCGCCATCACGGTGGCCAGGTCGCCATTGCGCTCGGCCTGCGGCTTGAGCGCGATCTGCATGCGGCCCGCGCTGAGCGTGGCGTTGCTGCCGTCCACCCCGATGAACGAGGACACCGCCTGCACGTCCGGATCCTCCAGCGCCAGACGGGCGGCGGCCTGCTGGCGGTCGGCCATGGCGGTGAACGAAATGGATTGCGGCGCCTGGGTGATGGCCTGGATCAGGCCGGTGTCCTGCTGCGGGAAAAAGCCCTTGGGCACCAGGATATACAGCAGCACCGTCAGCGCGAAGGTCGCCAGGGCCACCAGCAGGGTCAGCGGCTGGTGGCGCAGCACCTTCTGCAGCATGCGGTCGTAGGCGGCGATGATGCGGTCGATGAACGCGCCGGTGGCCTGGTGGAAACGGCCGTGCTTCTGCTCGGACTCGGCGCGCAGCAGGCGTGCGCACATCATCGGCGTCAACGTCAGCGAGACCACCAGCGAAATCAGGATCGACACTGCCAGCGTGATGGCGAACTCGCGGAACAGCCGTCCCACCACTTCGGTCATGAACAGCAGCGGGATCAGCACCGCGATCAGCGAGAACGTCAGCGAGATCAGCGTGAAACCGATCTGCGAGGCGCCCTTGAGCGCGGCCTGCAGCGGCGTTTCGCCCTCTTCGATGTGGCGCGCGATGTTCTCGATCATGACGATGGCGTCGTCCACCACGAAGCCGGTGGCAATCGTCAGCGCCATCAGCGTCAGGTTGTTGATCGAGAACCCGGCCAGGTACATGATGCCGAAAGTGCCCACCAACGACAGCGGCACCACCACGCTGGGAATCAACGTGGCCGTCAGGCTGCGCAGGAAAACGAAGGTCACCATCACCACCAGCGCCACGGCCAGCAGCATTTCGAACTGCACGTCGGCCACGGAATCGCGAATGGTCTGGGTGCGGTCGGACACCACCGTCACATCCAGCGTGGCCGGCAGCGCGGCGCGCAATTGCGGCAGCAGCGTCTGGATGCGATTGACCACGTCGATGACGTTGGCGCCCGGCTGGCGCTGGATGTTCAGCAAGATGGCCGGCTTGTCGCCCGCCCAGGCCGCCTGGCGCGTGTCTTCGGCGCCTTCCACGGCGCGCGCCACGTCCGACAGGCGCAGGGGCGCATTATTCTTGTAGGCAATGATCAGGTCGTTGTAGTCGGTGGGCGACTTGAGCTGGTCATTGGCGTTGATGGTGGTCGAGCGCAGCGGCCCGTCCAGGTTGCCCTTGGGCTGGTTGACGTTGGCGCCCACCACCGCGGTGCGCAGGTCCGTCAGCCCCAGGCCGTTGGCCGCCAGCGCCTGCGGATTGACCTGCACCCGCACGGCCGGGCGCTGACCGCCCGCCACGCTGACCAGGCCCACGCCGGGAATCTGCGACAGCTTCTGCGCCACCCGCGTATCGACCAGGTCGCGCACCTGCGGCAGCGGCATGGTCGGCGAGGTGATCGCCAGGGTCAGCACCGCGGCATCGGCCGGGTTGACCTTGTTGTAGGTCGGCGGCACCGGCAGGTCGCTGGGCAGCAGGTTCGACGCGGCATTGATGGCCGCCTGCACCTGCTGCTCGGCCACGTCCAGCGGCAGCGTCAGGTTGAACTGCATGGTGATGACCGACGCGCCGCCCGAACTGGTAGACGACATCTGGTTCAGCCCCGGCATCTGGCCGAACTGCCGTTCCAGCGGCGAGGTCACCAGCGAGGTCATCACGTCCGGGCTGGCGCCCGGGTACAGCGTGGTCACCTGGATGGTGGGGTAATCGACCTCGGGCAGGGCCGAGACCGGCAACAGGCGGTAGGCGATGAAGCCGGCGATCAGGATGGCCACCATCGACAGCGTGGTGGCCACGGGCCGCAGGATGAACAGGCGCGACGGGCTCACGGCGATATCCCTGGCTTACCGGGTGGCCGGCGTGGTGCCCGCCGGGGCGCCGCCGCCCAGCGACTTGTCCTTGGGGATCACCTCGGCGCCGCCCACGACCTCGACCTTGGCGCCGGCGCGCAGCCGGTCGGTGCCCTCGGTCACGACGCGGTCGCCGGGCTGCAGCCCTTCGTTCACGGCCACCATGCCATTGTTGATGGCGCCCAGCTTGACTTGCTTGACCTGCACGGTGTTGTCGGCCTGCACCTGGAACACGAAGGCGCCGGCCGATCCCTGCTGGATCGCCGCCGTGGGAATCGCGGTGACGTCCTTGCGCGTCAGCACGTGCAGGCGCACGTTGACGAACTGGTTGGGAAACAGCGCGTCATCCTGGTTGTCGAACTTGGCCTTCAGCTTGAGCGTGCCGGTCGTGACGTCGATCTGGTTGTCCAGCGTTTCCAGCTTGCCGGAGGCGATGCGCCGGGTATCGGCGCGGTCATAGGCCTCGACCGCCAGTGTCTTGCCCTGGGCCAGTTCGGCGCGCACTTCGGGCAACTGGGTTTCGGGCAGCGTGAACACCACCGAAATCGGCTGGGTCTGGGTAATCACCACCAGGCCGTTGGTGTCCGAGCTGGACACCAGGTTGCCGCGATCGACCTGGCGCAGGCCCAAGCGGCCGCTGATGGGCGCGGTGATGCGGGCGTAGTCCAGCTGCAGGCGCGCATTGTCGACATTGGCCTGATCGCTCTTGATGGTGCCTTCGTATTGGCGCACCAGCGCGGCCTGGGTGTCGACCTGCTGCTTGGCGATGGAATCCTGCTTGAACAGGGCCTGGTAGCGTTGCAGGTCGCGGCGCGCGTTCTCGAGCAGCGCCAGGTTCTGCATCTGGGTGCCGCGGGCCTGATCCAGGGCCACCTGGAAGGCGCGCGGGTCCACCTGCGCCAGCAGGTCGCCGGCCTTGACCATCTGGCCTTCCTGGAACGGCACGTCCACCAGTTCGCCGCTGACGCGGCTGCGTACGGTGACGGTGTTGTACGCGGTCACGGTGCCCAGCGACTTCAGGAAGATGTCGATGTCCTGCGTCACGGCGGTGGCTACCCGCACCGGCACGGCCAGGTTGGCCATGGCCGCCGCCATGTTGGGCCGCCCGCCGCCAGGGCGTCCGCCGCCCGCGCCGCCCGGCTTGGCCGCCGGCCGCAGCGCCACCCAGGCAATGCCGGCCACCACCAGCAAAAGCACCACTAATCCGATGATTCTGCGGCGGGTCCAGCGGGAGGTCGGGGAAACGGGACGGCTATCGGACATGGGAAACGGTTCCGGCACTGACGGAGAAAGCCGTATTGTGTACTAGACAGGCGTCTTTTCAGCGATTGGCCGTTACGACTGAAATAGGGCGCAACAGGAATCGGGGCACGATGGATGGGGCGAGGGTCCGGCCATCCGGGGTCCGGCCATCCGGGGCACGGCCATCCGGGGTATGGCCATCCGGGGGCCAGCCGTCCGCCACCGGCCCTCCGCAACCGGCCCTCCAGCTCAGGAATTGCAGAGCGTCATCTGGAAGGGGACGTCGCGGGCAACCTGCTGCGGCTTGAATTCGCCGTCCTGCGTCGAAAAGCGGATCCAGATCATGTACTTATTGGCGCTGATCTCGGGAAACGCGCCCTGGGTCGGGTCGACCCACACGCGCAGCAACTGGAACTGCTTGCCGGCCAGCATCTGCTGGTAGGCGCCCTGTTCGGCCACGATGTCGGTCTTGCGGCCGGACTCGCGCAATAGCCGCAGCGCCAGCGTCAGGCCGTCGTAGAGCGGCCCGAAAGGCGCCAACCAGGCTTGCAGGTCGGCGCAACGCGCGGCTTCGGACTTATGTTGCCAGGCGTAGTAAGACGGCATGTCGACCTGCGTGGCGCCGCCAGGCACCGACAGGCGGCCGCGCAGGCTGGTCAGCCATTCGTTTTCGCGCAGCGATTGGCCGGTCTTGCCGGGCGCGGCCAGGGCCGCAGAGACTTTTTCAAGTTCGCGCAGCATGCCTTCCAGCGCATCCTGCGCCACGCCGGGGTGGTCGCGCAGGCCCATCAGGGCCACGCGTTGGCGTTCCAGGTCTTGCAGCACGGCGCCCTTGACGTCGGTGCGTTCGCACGCGTCGAGCAGATCGAACAGGGACGTGACGGCGACCTGGTGCTGGCGTGAGTCTCCCTCGCGGGCAAAGAAGAACAGCCTGTCGAACAGGTATTCAAGCCGCAGGTAAGCGCGGATGCGCTCATTGAAGGGATATTCGTAAACAATCACGCTTGTAAACAGGCCCATCAGAGGTCGGCCTGAAGGCCGAGATTATTCAGGGGTGCCGGCCAAGCCCTGGGCTTGCCGGCCCGTCGTGGCCGCCAGCGCCAGCCAGCGATCATGCAGGGTCTTCGCCTGCGCGCGCAATTGTTCCGGTGATGTCGCACCGTCGTTATTGATGACGTCGTCGGCGACGGCCAACCGGCTTGCCCGCGCAGCCTGTGCCGCCATGATACGCCTGATGGCAGAGTCCGTCAGCCCGCTGCGCGAACGCACCCGTGCCACTTGGGTTTCCGGGTCGCAATCGACCACGCAGATGCGGTCGACGCGGCTGCGCCAACGGTCGATCGACTCGACCAGCAAGGGCACCACGAACACCAGGTAAGGCCCTTGCGCGGCCGCGGCCTGGCGTTCGGTTTCCTGGCCGATGACCGGATGCAGCAAGGCTTCCAGGCGCAGGCGAACCTGCGGATCGGCAAAGGCGCGCTCGCGCATCCAGTCGCGGTTCAAGGCGCCGTCGGCCGTCAACGCGCCGGGGCCGAATTCGCGTTCGATGGCGGGCATCGCGGCGCCGCCTGCCGCCGTCAATGCGCGTGCGATCTCGTCGGTGTCGACCACCGATGCGCCCCAATCCCCCAGCATGTCGGCCACGCGCGACTTGCCGGAACCGATGCCGCCTGTCAGGCCGATATTGAACATGTGCGTCATTCCTTGCTTACTTGAACGGTAGAGCCTGCAACGGCCGCGGATGGCATCGACGAGCCGACATCGACCGGGTGACCAGCGTGCGCCTTGCGGCGGGCCTCAGCGCAGCAACCATCCCATGCCCTGCTCGCCGCCCAGCAACAACACCACCACGCCAGCCAGCGCCAGGTAAGGCCCGAACGGCAGGGCCTGGCCGCGGCTGGCGCGACCGCTGAGCGTTTGCGCGCCGCCGATCACCACGCCGACCACGGACGCGCCCAGCAGCAGCATCGGCAAGGCGCCCACGCCAAACCAGGCGCCCAGCGCGGCCAGCAGCTTGAAATCGCCAAAGCCCATGCCCTCGCGCCCGGTCAGCAGGCGGAATGCATGAAAGATAACCCACAGGAACAAATAGCCGGCCACCGCGCCCACCACCGCCAGCCGCAACGTCGTGAAGGCGTCGAACAGGTTCACCAGCAAGCCGGCCCAGGCCAGCGGCAGCGTGATCGAATCGGGCAGCAGGGTGGATTCCAGGTCGATCCAGGCCAACGCCACCAGCGCGGCCGACAGGCCCATGGCGCACAGCGCGATGGGCGTGGCGCCGAAGCGCCAGGCGCATGCGGCAAACAGCACGCAGGTGGTCAGTTCAATGACGGGGTAGCGCCAGCCGATCGCGCCATGACAGACGCTGCAGCGGCCCCGCAGCGCCAGCCAGCCCGCCAGCGGCAGCCTCCGCCAGCCGACCACGGGGGCCTCGCAATGCGGGCAGTGCGAAGGCGGCGCCAGCAGGCCGTAATCGGCCGGCGGCCGGGCCTTGCCCACGGCGTCCAGGCACTGCGCCTGCCACTCGCGTTCCATCATGCGCGGCAGCCGGTAGGTCAGCCGGGTCAGCCAGCCCCCCACGAACAGTCCGGCCACCGCCGCCAGGCCGATGAAGCCTGCCAGGGGGATCGGAAAGACATGCCACAAGGAGGTCATGCGGGGCCCCGCGACGCGGCCTGCCCTGCCGAACATCCGGCATTTTCGGCAAAACGGCAGGCTTGCCGCCAGGGACCGTGTCGTAATTTGTGCATAAAGGGCGAACAGTGTCTTTCGGGGTGTGGGGGAACGTATCGAATCTTCGCATAAGTGCGTAAAATCGGAGACAGACTCAACTTACGGATCAGCTGCCATGGCCGCGCGCGTCGATATCCTCTCCCGCCCCCGCAAACTCAGCATCGTGGGGCTGCTGTTAGCGGGCACGGTACTGGGCGCTGCGGGCTGCGCCCAGCAACGCACCGAAGGCTACTACGACCCACCGGTCGAAAGCACGGTTACCGACGCCCAATACCAAGGTTCGGGCGCCGGCTACCGCACCGTGCTGCGCGCGCCTTCGCAAGTGCAGATCGCGCTCAAGCCCGACCAAAAGAAAACCCAGGCCCAATCCGGCCAGCCCGCCCAGGGTGGCAACGTCACTGAAGACGGCCAGGCCGTGCCGGAAGGCACGGAAAGCGCTTCGGCATCGTCGGGCGGTTCGGCACCCACGCCGGTCACCGCCCCCGCGGGCGGCGCGACCCAAAGCGCCACGGCCAACAGCCTGGTGCCGCAACCGCAAACCTATATGGGCACGCTGCCGTGTTTCTCGCCCGCCATGCAATGCACGGCGCAGCGCGTTACGCTGACCCTGGCGCCCAACGGTCGCTGGCGCGGCCGCACGGCCTACCTGGAAGACGCCGCCAAGAAGGCCGCCCCGGTGGTGGAACAAGGCTGCTGGGACGCCACCGACGAACGCCCGCCGCGCGTCATTCTGCTGGACGGCCAGGGCAATGTGCGGGTGGAATTCCTGGTGGCCGCCAACAACGTGCTGCGCGTGCGTTCCATTGGCGGCCAAACGCCCAACCTGAACTACAACCTGACCCGCCAGCCGGATCTGGACCCGATCGACGAACTGGCCAAGGCCAACGCGCCCCAGTGCCCGTGAGCCTGGCGGGCCGGTCAACCGGCCTGACCTGACCCAGCCGCCCCCCTGCCAGGGCCTGCCGAACCTCGGGTTTGCCAGGCCCTGAATTTTGGGCGCCCGCAATGCGTATGTAAGCACACACTTACCTATAGTTGCCTGATTTAATTGGGTTCATTTCAATCATCCGGCATCATTTCGCCGTCAGCAGCGGGCCCAGCACGCTCTTTGGTCGCTGGCTCGGGCGCAGCCCGTGTCGCGTAGCCCGACCGCGCATCATCAGGCTCGTGCAGACGATGCACCGGTGGTTCCGGGGGATGGCCGGCCCAGCCCGACCCGGTTGGCGAAAGCGGCAATAGCGGCGACAGCGGATCGTCGCGGGTGATCCCTTGCACCGGCGAGGCGCCCGAGCGGCCATGGGCGCACAGCCGGCAGGCCAGTTGCATGGCATTGCGCGCCCGCAGCTTGGTGAAGATGCGGGCGCGGTGGGATTCCACGGTGCGCAGGGAAATGCCCAGGTCGATCGCGATGACCTTGTTGGGACGGCCCGCCGCGACGTAGGCGACGATTTGCCGCTCGCGCGGGGTCAGGGCGGACAGGACGGCATCGAGGTCGGGACGGGGTGTCTGCATGGGAAGACTCAACTCTGCAATGAAGGATTGCAGTGAGTCTGCCCCGCGCCCGACGGCACCGTAAGCTGGCAATTCTGATAGGGGCCGCGGCGGCGCGGCCCCAGCGCGCCCTACACGGTGTAGGACAGTTCCAGGTTGTCGATCAGGCGGGTCGCGCCGAGCTTGGCGGCAGCCAGCACCACGACGGGTTCGCCGGCCTGCAGGTCGGCGGCTTCCGGGCGCTTGAGGTCGCGCTGGCGGCGCAGGGCGATGTAGTCCACGCGCCAGCCGCGGTCGGTCAGGGCCTGGGCGGCATCGCGTTCCAGGGCCGCTGCGTCGCGCTCACCGGCGGCCAGGCGCTGGCCAATGTTCTGCAACTGCGCATACAGGATCGGGGCTTCGGCGCGTTCGGCATCGCTCAGGTAGCGGTTGCGCGAAGACAGGGCCAGGCCGTCGTCGGCGCGCACCGTTTCGTGTGCCAGCACCTCGACGGGCAGCTGGAACTGGCGGCACATGTTGCGCACCACCATCAGCTGTTGATAGTCCTTCTTGCCGAACACGGCCACGCGCGGCTGTACGCAGGAAAACAGCTTGAGCACCACGGTACTGACGCCGGCGAAAAAGCCCGGGCGGAATTCGCCTTCCAGGATGTCGCCCAGATCGTCGGGCGGCTGCACGCGGTAGTTCTGCGGCTCGGGGTACATCTCGCGCTCGTTGGGCGCGAACAGCACATAGACGTCGCGCTCGCGTTCCAGCTTTTCGATGTCGGCGGCCAGGGTGCGCGGATACTGGTCGAAGTCTTCGTTGGGCCCGAATTGCAGGCGGTTAACGAAGATGCTGGCCACCACCGGGTCGCCATGCTGGCGCGCCAGTTTCATCAGCGCCAGATGGCCTTCGTGCAGGTTGCCCATGGTGGGCACGAACGACACGCGGTTCTGGCCGCGCAGTTGATCGCGCAATTCCTGGATGGTGTGTACGACTTTCAAGGGAATTCTCCGGGGATGGGGGCAGCCCGGTCAGGTTTAGGGCCTGTTGACGAAAGGCTGGGGCCTAGGCCGCAACCGCCGCGACGCTGGTGTAGGCCAGGCGCACGTAGATGGGAGCATAGGGTTCGGCCTGCGTGATTTCCAGCAGGGATTCACGGGCCAGTTCCAGCATGGCGATGAAGTGCACCACGACGACCGCGGCGGGCGCGCCTTCGCGCACGCGTTCCATGAACAGGTCGCCGAATTCCATGAAGCGCACGTCGTTCAGGCGCCGCAGGATGTGCGTCATGTGGTCGCGCACCGACAGCTGCTCGCGCGTGATGTGGTGGTGCTGGTTGAGCTTGGCCCGCTTCATGATGTCGGCCCAGGCTTCGCGCAGGTCATCGACGCTGACTTCGGGCAGCATGCGCTCGACGCTCAGGTCGGCCACGGCGTGGCTGCTGACGAAGTCGCGGCCCAGCTGGGGCATGGCGTCCAGCTTCTGGGCGGCCAGCTTCATCTGCTCGTATTCGAGCAGGCGGCGCACCAGTTCGGCGCGCGGGTCTTCGGGTTCTTCGCCGGTGTCGGTCTTTTTCACCGGCAGCAGCATGCGCGACTTGATCTCGATCAGCATCGCCGCCATGAGCAGGTATTCAGCCGCCAGCTCAAGGTTGTGGATGCGGATCTGGTCCACATAGGACAGGTACTGCCGCGTGACATCCGCCATGGGGATGTCCAGCACATTGAAGTTCTGTTTGCGGATCAGGTAGAGCAAGAGGTCCAGCGGCCCCTCGAACGCCTCGAGGAAGATCTCCAGCGCGTCCGGCGGAATGTACAGGTCCGTCGGCATCTGGAACAGCGGCTCGCCGTACAGACGCGCGAAAGCGACGCTGTCTATCGTGTCGGGGGTGCTGTCGACGGGCGGTTCCACTAGCGCGGCCAGGGCATCGCCCGGGACGGAGGGGGGGTGGGCCATGTTTGCCGCAACGAGATCAGTCGGCCTGATACACGTACGGCTTTTGCGGCACACGGGCCGCGCGGAAGCCTTCCAGCAGCTCCGCGTCTTGCGGCTTGTCCCAAAGACGGGCTCGGCCTTCGCGCTGGCGTTCTTCGGTGCCAGGATGCGACTGCTTGAAGTCTTTCAGGAAAAGGGTGATCTCGGATTCGTAGTTGGTCGCCATGGCACCAATTTCATTGGGTTTCGGATACCCGGAGTTTACTTCACGCGGGACCGGGCCCCGGCGTTACAATCTTTTGGCTCCCAACGCCCCCTCCCGCCATGTCCGCAGAATCCGCAGCCGCAGCCAATCCCGCTCCCCCTTCAACCCCGGACGCGGTACGCGCGGCGCGAATGATCCCCTTCATCGTGGGCTGCGCGCTGTTCATGCAGATGCTGGACGCCACCGTGGTGGCCACCGCCCTGCCGGCCATGGCCCGGGCCCTGGGGTCGACCCCGGTGCGGCTGAACGTGGCCATTACCTCCTACCTGCTGTCGGTGGCCGTGTTCGTGCCGGTCAGCGGCTGGGCAGCCGACCGCTACGGCGCGCGCCGGGTGTTCGTGGCCGCCATCGGCCTGTTCACGCTCAGCTCGGTGGCCTGCGCCCTGTCGCAGGACCTGCCCCAGCTGGTCATCGCCCGGGTCATCCAGGGCATGGCCGGGGCCATGATGGTGCCGGTGGGGCGCATCATCCTCCTGCGCACCGTGCCCAAGCAGGATCTGCTCAAAGCCATGTCGTTCCTGTCGATCCCGGCGCTGCTGGGACCGGTGATCGGGCCGCCGCTGGGCGGCTTCATGGTCACGTACATGTCGTGGCACTGGATCTTCCTGATCAACATCCCCATCGGCGTGCTCGGCATCGCCCTGGTGCTGCGCTTCGTGGCCGAAATCAAGGAAGAGACCGCGCCGCGGCTGGACTGGCTGGGCTTTCTGCTCAGCGCCGTGTGCCTGGCCGCGCTGGTCAGCGGCTTCGAGGCCATCGGCCGCGACGTGATGCCGCTGCCCGCCCTGCTCGGCCTGATCGCGCTGGGCGCGGCCTGCGGACTGGCCTATGGCTGGCATGCGCGGCGCATCGACTACGCCATCATCGACCTGTCGCTGATGCGCATTCCCACCTTCGCCATCTCGACCCTCGGCGGCAACCTGTGCCGCTTCGCCGTGGGCGCCACCCCTTTCCTGCTGGCGATGCTGCTGCAGGTGGGCTTCGGCCTGTCGCCGTTCTCGGCCGGCCTGATCACCTTTGCCAGCGCGGCCGGCGCCCTGCTGATGAAATTCGTCGCCACGCCCATCGTGCGCCACTTCGGTTTTCGGCGCGTGCTGACCGTGAACGCGGTACTGACCGGCATCTTCATCATGGTCTGCGCCACGTTCACGCCCGCCACGCCGGTGTGGCTGCTGATCGCCATCCTGCTGGTCGGCGGCTTCTTCCGTTCGCTGCAGTTCACCGGGGTAAATACGCTAACCTATGCCGACATCCCCCCTGCCAAGATGAGCCGCGCCAGCAGCTTCGCCGCCATGGCGCAGCAACTGGGCATCAGCCTTGGCGTGGGTGTGGCCGCCGTCACGCTGAACATCAGCATGACGCTGCGCGGCGCCGAAACACTGGCGGTCGGCGACGTCATCGCCGGCTTCATCGTCATCGGCCTGCTGTGCGCGGCCTCGGTCTTTTCCTTTAGACGCCTCGATCCTCTGGCCGGGGCACACCTGAACGGCGCCAAACAAAGTGACGACGAATGAATTTGTCCTAGCCCTGGACCAGGGCACCACCAGCTCCCGCGCCATCGTGTTCGATCGCGACGGCGTGGTGCGCGGCATCGGCCAACGCGAATTCCGCCAGCACTACCCGCGGCCGGGCTGGGTCGAGCACGACCCCGGCGAAATCTGGCACAGCCAGCTGGACGTGGCCCGCGAAGCCTTGCGCAACGCCGCCGCCAGCGCCGCCGACGTGGCGGCCATCGGCATCACCAACCAGCGTGAAACCACCCTGATCTGGGAACGCGCCACCGGCCGCCCGCTGGCCCGCGCCATCGTCTGGCAGGACCGCCGCACGGCGCCGCTGTGCGACCAACTGCGTGCGGACGGCCACGCCGACTTCCTGCAGGCGCGCACGGGCCTGGTGCTGGACGCCTATTTCTCGGGCACCAAGCTGGCCTGGCTGCTGGATCACGTGCCCGGCGCGCGCCAGAAGGCCGAGCGCGGCGAACTGGCCTTCGGCACGGTCGACACCTGGCTGGTGTGGCAACTGACGGGCGGCGCGGTGCACAGCACCGACCCCAGCAACGCGTCGCGCACGATGCTGTTCGACCTGCATACGCAAGACTGGAACGACGAGATCCTGGCGCTGCTCAACATTCCGCGCAGCGTGCTGCCGGCCATCGCGCCCAGCAGCGCGGTGGTGGGCGAGGCCCTGCCCGAATGGCTGGGCGGGTCCATTCCCATCGCCGGCGTGGCGGGCGACCAGCAGGCCGCCACCTTCGGCCAGGCCTGCTTCAAGCCGGGCATGGCCAAGAACACCTACGGCACCGGCTGCTTCATGCTGATGAACGTCGGCGACCAGCCGGTGCAGTCGCGCAACCACCTCCTGTCCACCGTCGGCTGGGGCCTGCCGGCCCAGGGCCAGGACGCCTGGCGCCCCACCTACATGCTGGAAGGCGGCGTGTTCGTGGCGGGCGCCGCGGTGCAGTGGCTGCGCGACGGGCTGGGCATCATCCAGCGGTCCGAGGAAATCGAATCGCTGGCCGCCAGCGTGGCCGACACCGACGACGTCTTCATGGTGCCGGCGTTTGCCGGCCTGGGCGCGCCGCACTGGGACCCTTACGCCCGCGGCACGCTGGTCGGCCTGACGCGCGGTACCACCCGCGCCCACATCGCCCGCGCCACGCTCGAATCCATCGCGCTGCAAAGCGCCGAACTGCTCACCTGCATGAACGGCGACAGCGGCATCGCGCTGACCGAACTGCGCGTGGACGGCGGCGCCGCCCGCAACGACCTGCTGATGCAGATGCAGGCCGACCTGCTGGGCGTGCCCGTGGTGCGCCCGCGGGTACCGGAATCCACCGCGCTGGGCGCGGCCGGCCTGGCCGGACTGGCGGTCGGTTTCTGGTCGGGCCAGGATGAATTCGCTTCCAAGTGGCAGGCCGAACGCACGTTCGAACCGTCCTGGCCGCAATCGGTGCGCGACGCCCGCATGAAGCGCTGGCGCCAGGCGGTGGAACTGTCCAAGGGCTGGTCCAACAGCGCCAACTAGGCCAACCGGCAGCGGGCCACGCTGCTGCCGTATTCCCCTTGCACGATCCGGCTGGATCGGCCAGGCAAGTCCAGCCGGGCAGCGGCTCAACGCCGCCGCGCCTGCGTCTGCATCACGCGCCGCGCCATCTGGTAGCCGGCGAACACATAGAACGCATTGCTGTTCATCAGCAGCCAAGCGCCCGCGCCGCCCAGCAACGCAACCACCGGGCCCACGGCCCGCATATCCCCCTGCGACCAGGCGATCAGCCCCAGGGCGCCGCTGGCCGCCAGGGTCAGTGCGGTGCGCTTGAGCAGCACCAGGCCGAACGCGTGGCCGCCCATGAAGGCCACCACGCCGATGGCCAGCGCCAGCGCGGTGACCGCGCAGGCCAGCACCAGCGCAAAGGCCGCCAACGCCGGCCCCGCGGGGCGCAGCAGCAGGCTCAACAGGCCGATGCCCACGCCGATGCCGCCCACCATCGTCAACACCGCCAGCACCAGCGGCGACCACAGGCCGGGCGGCGTCTGGCGCGCGTCCACGTCGGCAATGAAGCGATGCATGGCGGTGGACGTGGCGGCAGCGCGGCGATCCCGCTCTGGCGCAGCGCCATCCTCGCGCCCGGCCTCGTCCCGCAGCGCCGCTTCCAGCTTGCGGCACTGCGCGATCAGCGCGTTCAGGCCCGGGCTGGATGCCATCACAGCCTCGTCACGCCCGGGGCGTGTTCGGCCACCGTCTTGCGCAGCGCCGCCATGGCTTCCTGCACGGCGGCCGGGCGGAAGGCGTCTTCGCGCCAGTACATCGCCACCGAGCCAAAGCCCGACAGCCGCACCGGGATGATGCGCATCGCCTTCATCTGCGCAAAGCGCAGCGCGGCGCGGTGCGAAGCCACGCCGATCATGTCACTGTTGTTGATCAGCGTGAGGTTGATGGTCACCGAATTGGATTCCACGTGATCCGCGGGCGGCGCCTGCCCGGCCGCGGCCAGCGCGGCATCGACTGCGTTGCGGATGGGCGTGCCCTTGGGCCAGAGTATCCAGCGGTACGACAGCAGGTCCGGCCAGCCCGGCTGTTCCAGCGCGAACAGCGGATGGCGCGGCCGCGCCACCAGGTGGATCGGTTCAAGGTACAGGGCTTCGAAGCGAATGGCGGGGTCGTGGTGCTCGGGCGCCGAACGGCCCACCACGATGTCCAGGTCGCCCTGGGCCAGTTGCGCCAGCAGGCGGTCGGTGGTGCCTTCCACCAGCTTCACGCGGGCCTGCGGCATGCGCTCCAACAGTTTCAGCACCGCCAGCGGCACGGTGTCGGACGCCGAGGCGCCCGATGCGCCGATCACCACCCGGCCGCCGCCGCCTTCGCGCAGCGCGGCCATGTCGGCGCTGGCGCGGTCCAGCTGCGCCTCGACCCGCTGCGCATGCGCGATCAGCACGTCGCCATGCGGCGTGGGCCGCAGGCCGCGCGCGTGGCGCTCGAACAGCGGCAGGCCGATATCGTCTTCCAGGTCCTTCAGCCATTTCGACAGGCCCGGCTGGGTCGTGTTGAGCATGGCGGCCGAGTGGCTGATGTTGCGGGTCTGGGCCAGGCTGAGCAACATTTTCAGGTTGCGCAGGCGCAGGCGGTGGGTCCAGTCCATGGCGCCCTCTTGTCTCGGGTGAGGTGTCGTACGTGGGCCGGGCGGCACCGTACGTATATGGTTATTGGTATGGATAATAAGATAATTTCATTTCAAAACACATAGCTCGTTCCGCATAATCGTCTCCACATCAGGACCCGCCGCGCCCCTTGCGACGGCGGGCCATGCCTACAAGAAGGCCGGCCCCGACGCCGGCCCAGGAGACAAGACCATGCCCGACGGCCATCCCCCCGGCGCGGACCGCGCTGCCTATTACGCGCGCATCGCGCAGAAACACATGGCGCCCCTGTGGGAATCGCTGCACAACCTGGTGCCGCGCCACCCCGCGCCGCGCTGCGTGCCCGCCATCTGGAAATACGACGACGTGCGCGATGACGTACTGGCCTCGGGCTCGCTCATCACCGCCGAAGAGGCCGTGCGCCGCGTGCTGATCCTGGAGAACCCCGGCCTGCCCGGCCAGGCCAGCATCACGCAAAGCCTGTACGCCGGCCTGCAGCTGATCCTGCCCGGCGAAATCGCGCCCAGCCATCGCCACACCCAGTCGGCCCTGCGTTTCATCGTCGAAGGCCGCGGTGCCTACACCGCCGTCAACGGCGAACGCACCACCATGCACCCGGGCGACTTCATCATCACCCCATCCTGGACCTGGCACGACCACGGCAACGCCGAGACGGTCGACGGCGGCGAGCCCGTGGTGTGGCTGGACGGCCTGGACATTCCGCTGCTGCGCTTTCTGGACGCGGGCTTTGCCGAGAACTACCCGTCGGCCACGCAGCCCGTCACGCGCCCCGAAGGCGACAGCATGGCGCGCTTTGGCCACAACATGGCGCCCGTGCGGCATCGCGCGGCCGGCGGCACCTCGCCGATCTTCAACTACCCCTACGAGCGCAGCCGCGAAGCCCTGGATTCGCTCTACCGCCACGGCGAACTCGACCCCTGGGACGGCGTGAAGCTGCGCTACCTGAACCCGGCCACCGGCGGCTACCCCATGCCCACCATGGCCACCTTCATGCAGCTGCTGCCCGCGGGCTTTCAGGGCAAGCCGTTTCGCGGCACCGACTCCACCGTCTACAGCGTGGTGGAAGGCCGCGGCACGGCGCGCATCGGCGACGCCGAATTCCACTTCGGCCCGCGCGACGTGTTCGTGGCGCCGTCGTGGCTGCCGGTGCAGCTGGCGGCGCTGGACGACGCCACGCTGTTCAGCTATTCCGACCGCCCGGTGCAGGACGCCCTGGGCCTGTGGCGCGAAGAGCGCATCGCCTGAACGCCCGGCGTTCCCCGCTTCATTTCGGCCGGCGCCCGCGTGGGTGTCGGCCCCGCATTCCTACAAGGTGACCCATGTCTTTTGTCTTTGATCCCGCCGCTGCCGTGGCCGTGCCCGTCGCCGGCAGCGCCGACCGCTTCCCCGTGCGCCGTGTCTATTGCGTGGGCCGCAACTACGCCGCCCATGCCCGCGAGATGGGCTTCGACCCCGACCGCGAACCGCCCTTCTTCTTTTGCAAGCCGGCCGACGCCGTGGTGCCGGTGGCCCCGGACACCACGCTGCCGCTGCCCTACCCGCCCGAAACCGCCAACCTGCACTACGAGATCGAACTGGTCGCGGCCATCGGCCAAGGCGGCGCGAACATTGACGTCGAAGCAGCACTGCAACACGTCTGGGGCTATGCCGTCGGCCTGGACATGACCCGCCGCGACCTGCAGATGAAGATGCGCGAAGCCGGCCGCCCGTGGGAACTGGGCAAGGCCTTCGACCAAAGCGCCCCGATCGGCCCGCTGCACCGCGCGGCCGACGTCGCCGGCATACACCAGGCGGCCATCTGGCTGCAGGTCAACGGCAAGGACAAGCAACGCAGCGACATCGGCAAGCTGATCTGGTCGGTCGCCGAAACCATCGCCTACCTGTCCAGGTACTTCCGCCTGGAAGCCGGCGACCTGATCTACACCGGCACCCCCGAAGGCGTGGGCCCGGTGGTGCGCGGCGACACGATGGTCGGCGGCGTGGATGGCCTGGGCACGCTCAGCGTGCGCATCGACTGAGCCGGGGGCCCCATGCAACTGCACAGCTTCTTCAACAGCTCCACCTCGTACCGCGTGCGCATCGCGCTGGCCCTGAAGGGCGTGGCGTTCGAGGTGCTGCCCATCAACCTGCGCAAGCAGGAACAGCGCGCTGCCGACTACGTCGCCATCAACCCGTCGGCCGGCGTGCCGCTCTTGACCGACGGCGATTTCTCGCTGTCGCAGTCGCTGGCCATCATCGACTACCTGGACGCCACGCACCCCACCCCGCGCCTGATTCCGCAGGATGCGCGCGAACGCGCCCGCGTGCTGGAACTGTCCGACGCCATTGCCTGCGATATCCATCCGGTCAACAACATGCGCATCCTGCGCTACCTGCAGGAAGAGCTGGGCGCCACCGAGGCCCAGAAGAACGCCTGGTATCACCACTGGATCCGCGAAGGCCTGACGGCGGTCGAGACCCTGCTGGCCCGCCATGGCCATGGCGCCTATTGCTTTGGCGATGCACCGACGCTGGCCGACTGCTGCCTGGTGCCCCAAGTGGCCAACGCCCAGCGCATGGGTTGCGACCTGGCGGCCTACCCGAACGCGCTGCGCGTCCATGCGCATTGCACTGCCCAGCCCGCCTTCCAGCAGGCCGCGCCCGCCAACCAGCCGGACTACGTCAAATGAGCCGCCAAGCCACTCCGGGCCAGGAGCCCGACCCCCAGGGCGCGCCGCTGCGCGAATACACCGACCCCGCCTATCGGCCCCTGTGCGCGACCCTGTCCGAGGTACGCGCCCACATCGATCGGCTCGATGACGAGATCGTGCGGCTGATGGCCGAACGCGCCATGTACGTGAAAGACGCCGCACGCTTCAAGCGCGACGCCTTCCAGGTCAGCGCCCCGGCCCGCCAGGCCGAGGTGTTCGACAAGGTGCGGCGCCTGGCCGAACGCCACGACCGCGGCTTCGAGAACCTGGACCAGGTGGTGGACGCCGCCTACCGCGCGATGGTCGCGGCCTTCATCGCCAATGAACAAACCTATTTCAACACCATGAGAATCGTGGGAGACAAGCATGCGTGATTTCACCCCCCTGACCCGAGCGCGCGGTGCCGCGGCACGCGCCCTGGCCCTGGGCCTGATCGCGCTGGCGCCGCTGGGCGCGGCGCAGGCCGCCGACGCCTGGCCGACGCAGCCGCTCAAGGCCATCGTGCCTTTCGGCCCGGGCTCCAGCCCCGACCAGGTGGCGCGCATCGTCGGCGAGAAGGCCGGCGCCATCCTGGGCCAGACCGTGGTGGTGGAAAACAAGCCCGGCGCCAGCGGCAACATCGGCACCTTCGCCATCGCCAACGCCAAGCCCGACGGCTACACCTTCGGCGTGTCCATCACCGGCCCCCTGGTGAACAACACGCTGCTGTTCGACAAGCTGCCCTATGCGCCGGCCACCGACCTGGCGCCCCTGACGCTGGCGGTGCACCAGCCCAACGTGCTGGTGGTGCCGGCCAACGCCGGCATTGCCAACGTCGGCCAACTGCTGGAGGCACTGAAGAAGAACCCGGACAAGTACAACTTCCCCTCGCCGGGCGCTGGCACCGTGTCGCACCTGGCCGTTGAACTGCTGCTGCAGCAGATCGGCGCGCGCGCCACGCACGTGCCCTATCCGTCGTCGCCCGCCGCGCTGACCTCGCTGCTGTCGGGCGATACCCAGTTCGCTGCGCTGCCGCCCATTGCCGTGATGTCGATGGTCAAGGATGGCCGCCTGAAGGCGCTGGCCGTCACCTCCTCCAAGCGCTCGAGCCTGCTGCCCGAGATTCCCACGCTGGCCGAAGCCGGCGTGCCGGGTATCGAAGGCTCGGCCTGGATCGGTTTCGTGATTTCGTCCAAGGTGCCGGCCGACATCCAGAAAAAGCTGTCCGACGCGCTGATCCAGGCGATCCGTGACCCGGAAGTCGTCAAGCGCCTGCAAGCGCAATTCATGGACCCCGTGGGCAGCAGCCCGGCTGAATTCCGCGCCTACATGGACGACGAACTCAAGCGCTGGGAACCCCTGATCAAGAAGCTCGGCATCAAGGGCCAATAGCGTTGCGCAAGGAGACAAGCATGAGCATTACCGAACCTGCCCGCCAGATCCCGCTGTACGGCGAATACGACGTCGTGGTGCTGGGCGGCGGCCCCGCCGGCATTCTCGCGGCCGCCAGCGCCGCCCGCAACGGCGCCCGCGTGCTGCTGGTGGAACGCTACGGCTTTCTGGGCGGCATGGGCACGGCCGCGGGGGTGTCCAACTTCTGCGGCCTGCATGCCAACATCCACGGCGACATCCGCCAGGTGGTGCACGGCATGACCGACGAGCTGCTGGACCGCATGCGCGCGCTGGACGGCCTGAACGACCCGCACCTGATCCTGGGCAAGATCCACGCCCAGGCGTACGACATCTCGGCCTTCAAGTGCGCGGCCGACGGCATGGTGCAGGACAGCGGCGCGCAGATCCTGTTCCACGCCCTGGCTACCGGCCTGGCGCGCGACGCGGCGGGCAATGTCGATGCGTTGTTCCTGGAAACCAAGTCGGGCCGCTGCGCGGTGCGCGGCAAGGTCTTCATCGACTGCTCGGGCGATGCCGACATCGCCCAGTGGGGCGGATTGCCGTTCGAGAAAGGCGACGCCCAGGGCCATATGCTCTACCCCACGCTGATGTTCAAGGTCGGCAATGTCGACGGCGTGCGCGCTCAGGAAGCCTGGAAGACCATCCCCGTCCTGATGGACCAGGCCGCCGCCAGCGGTGAATTCACCTTTCCGCGGCGCGGCGCCATCGTGCGGCCGCAAAAGCACGACTATGAGTGGCGCGTCAACGTGACGCAGCTGGCCAACGCCGACGGCAGCGCGGCCGACGGCACCGACGCCGCGTCGCTGTCGGCCGGCGAACTGGAAGGCCGCCGCCAGATCACGCAGTACCTGGCCTTCCTGCGCGCCAAGGTGCCGGGCTTTGAGCAGGCCTATGTGCTGGACATCGCGCCGCAGCTGGGCATCCGCGAAACCCGCCGCATCGTCGGCGAAGCCGTGCTGACCAAGGAAGACGTCCTGGGCTGCGCCGATTTCGACGACAGCATCGGCGTGAACGGCTGGCCGCTGGAAATGCACACGGCGGGCGACGTGCAATGGATGTGGCCGCCCATTCCCGAATCGCGCGGCTACAACCAGCTGCCGTTTCGCATGATGGTGCCGCGCCGCGGCGCGGGCGTGGCCGGCAACGTGCTGGTGGCCGGGCGCTGCGCCTCGATGACGCACGAAGGCCAGTCGGCCGCGCGTGTCAGCGGCAGCTGCTTCGTCATGGGCGAAGCCGCCGGCACGGCGTCGGCGATGGCGCTGCGCGCCGGCATCGCGCCGGCCGACGTGCCCGTGGCGGCGCTGCAGGCGCAGCTGGAAAGCCAGGGCGCCTTCCTGGGCCGCCAGGAATGAACCTGCAAGGAACTTGGCAATGAACGCAACACCGGCAGTTTCTTCTTCCCCGCAATCCGTGATCGTCGTGGGCGGCGGCATCGGCGGCCTGGCCGCCGCGCTGGCGCTGACCCGCCAGGGCATCGCGGTGCAGTTGCTGGAACAGGCCGCGCACATCGGCGAAATCGGCGCCGGCATCCAGCTGGGGCCCAACGCCTTTGCCGCGCTGGACGCGCTGGGCGTGGGCGCCACCGCGCGCCAGCGGGCGGTATTCACCGACCACATCATCATGATGGACGCGGTCGATGCCCGCGAAGTGGTGCGCATCGACACCGGCGCGGCGTTTCGCGAACGCTTCAACGGCCCTTATGCCGTGATTCACCGCGCGGACATCCACCTGTCCATCCTGGAAGCCGTGCAGCAGAACCCGCTGATCCGCTTTCGCACCTCGACCCAGATCGCCAGCGTGTCCCAGGACGGCCGGCGGGTCGAAGTGGTCGACACCGACGGCAACCGCTACCAGGCCGATGCCGTGGTGGGCGCCGACGGCGTCAAGTCCGTGATCCGCGAACGCCTGATCGGCGACCCGGCGCGCGTCACCGGCCACGTGGTCTACCGCGCCGTGGTGGAACGCGAGAACATGCCCGAGGAACTGCGCATCAACGCGCCCGTACTGTGGGCCGGCCCGCACTGTCACCTGGTGCACTACCCCTTGCGCGGCGGCCAGCAATACAACCTGGTGGTGACCTTCCACAGCCGCGAACAGGAGCAATGGGGCGTGCGCGAAGGCAGCAAGGAGGAAGTGCTGTCGTACTTCCAGGGCATTCACCCGCGCCCGCACCAGATGCTGGACCGCCCCACGTCATGGAAACGCTGGGCTACCGCCGACCGCGAACCGGTCGAACACTGGGGCCAGGGCCGCGTCACGATCCTGGGCGACGCCGCCCATCCCATGACGCAATACATGGCCCAGGGCGCCTGCATGGCGCTGGAAGATGCGGTGACGCTGGGCGAAGCCGTCAAACGCTGCGATCACGACCTGCAAGCCGCTTTCCGCCTGTACGAATCGGTGCGCATTCCGCGCAGCGCGCGCGTGGTGTGGTCGACCCGCGAAATGGGCCGCCTGTATCACGCGCGGGGCGTCGAACGCACCGTGCGCAACATGCTGTGGACCGGCCGCAGCCAGTCCCAGTTCTACGACGCGTTGCAGTGGCTCTATGGCTGGAAAGTGGAGAACTGTCTCGCGGGACCCATCGAGCCGTAGAAAAACGGCAGGCAAGGAGGAGACAACCATGACACACCCCACCATCCGCGGCGCCGCCGCGATGCTGCTGGCAACGGCGGCCCTGGCCGCCCAGGCCCAGCAAAAGCCCGTGGACATCGGCTTCATCGGCACGCTGTCCACGCCCGCCGGCTATATCGGCGAGGACGAGCGCGACGCCTTCATGCTGGCCGTCAAGGAAGGCGGCGGCAAGCTGGGCGGCGTGCCGGTCAACGTGCGAGTCGAAGACGACGCGCTCAAACCGGCCAATGCCAAGCAGATCGCCGACAAGATGGTGCAGGGCGGCGTGCGCCTGTTCACGGGCGTCAATTTCTCCAACGTGCTGGCCGCGGTGGCGCCCACCGTGCTCAACGCCGGCGGCTTCTATGTCAGCCTGAACGCCGGGCCGTCCAACTACGCCGGCAAGGCCTGCAACCCGAACTACTTCTCGGTGTCGTTCCAGAACGATTCGTACGCCGACACCGCCGGCATGGCCGCCAACGAATTGGGCGCCAAGCGCGTGGTCGTCATGGCGCCCAACTACCAGGCCGGGCGCGACGCCGTGGCGGGCTTCAAGCGCACCTACAAGGGCGAGATCGCCGAAGAGATCTACACCAAGCTGGACCAGGCCGACTTCTCGGTCGAACTGGCGCGCGTGCGATCGCTGGCGCCCGACGCCATCTTCCAGTTCCATCCGGGCGGCGCGGGCATCAACCTGACCAAGCAGTTCGCCAATTCCGGTCTGGAGGGCAAGATCAAGATGATCACGCCGATCTATTCGATGGACGAGCGCATGCTGGCCGCCACCGGCACCGCGGGCAAGGGCTTTTACCTGAGTTCGCTGTGGAGCGCAGACCTGGACAACCCACAGAACAAGCATTTCGTCCAGGCCTTCACCCAGGCCTACAACCGCGCGCCCACCGCCTATGCCGCGCAGGCCTACGACACCGCCCACCTGATCGGCACGGCCCTGAAGGCCGCGGGCGGCGACATCGCCGGCAAGCCCGACGCCTTCCGCGACGCCCTGCGCCGCGCCGACTTCCCCAGCGTGCGCGGCAAGTTCAGGTTCGGCCCCAACCAGCATCCCGTGCAGGACTGGTATCTGCTGCACATCGAGGCCGGCCCCGACGGCAAGCTGGTCTACAAGAACCTCAAGGTGATTGCGCGCGACCACACCGACGTGCACGCGGCCGACTGCAAGATGTGATCCGGACGGGTCCGCGGTTCCGACCAGGGAGCGCGGACCCCGAGGCACGGGACAAATGCCGGGTCTGGCCTTAGTATGCTGGGGGTCGCGCGCCGCTCGCCGGTGCGCCCCGCAAACCACACGCGCCAGTCCAAGCATCATCACACCGATTCCCATGCCCGACGCCCAAGCCGCTTCCTGGAAACACCTGCCCGCGCCGAAAAAGCGCACTGCCCTGCCCTTTGACGCCGTCTATACGGCCGAACAGTACGCCCGCCTGCGCCAAGGCCGCGTGCCGCAGGAAATGGAAGACAAGTGGTTCATCTACCTGGAAGACGGCGTGCTGCGTTTTCACCGCAGCTGGACCGGCATCTGGATCTACGCCGTGACCTTGCAGCCGGAAGGCGAGCAATGGCGCGCGGGCAATGCCTGGGTCAATCGCGAGGCCGACCAGTACGGCTGCACCGACCTGGAAACCGACCGCAAACTGCTGCTGCGGCTCGTCGACAACCTGCTGGCCTCGCCCGTGGCGTAACGTCATCGGCCGGCCACGTATGCAATCTGGCCGGCCCAGGAAAAAGCCGCGCCCTGGGGCGCGGCTTGCATCAGGCTCACGTAGCCGACGGCCTATCGCCGGCACGCACGCGTCAAACGCCTGCGTTCAATTCAGGCTGGCGCCGGAGATCTTCACGATCTCCTGGTACTTGGCCTTTTCGTTCTTGACGAATTCGGCGAAGGCTTCGGGCGTCATCGGGCCGACTTCCGACCCCATCAGCAGCGAACGCTGCTTCACATCCGGCAGCTCCATCGCGTCGGCAAAGGCCTTGTGCAGCTTGGCCACCACCGGCGCGGGCGTGCCGCCCGTGGCGAACACGCCGAACCAGGTGCCCAGGTCAAAACCCTTGATGCCGGACTCTTCCACGGTGGGCACATCGGCCAGCAGCGACGAGCGCTTGGCCGTGGTGACGGCCAGCGCCTTGACCTTGCCGTCCTTGATCAGCGGGGCCGAGGCCGCCAGGTTGTCGAACATGAAGTCCGACTGGCCCGACAGCAGCGCCAACTGCGCGGGTGCGGCGCCCTGGTAGGGGATGTGCTCGACGTTGATGCCGGCACGCGCCTTCAGGAGCTCGCCCGACAGATGGCCCGCACTGCCGTTGCCGCCCGAACCGTAGTTCAGCTTGCCCGGGTTCTTCTTGGCGTACTCGATCAGGTCGGCCAGCGTCTGGATCTTGTTCTTGCTGGCGAATTCGACGTTCATGACCAGCACGTTCGGCACCGACGTGACGATGGTGATGGGCGCGAAGTCCTTCACCGGGTCATAAGGCAGGTTGGCGAACAGCCAGGGATTGATGGCGTGGGTAGCCACGGCGCCCATCACCAGCGTGTAGCCGTCGGCCGGGGCCTTGGCCACCAGGTCGGCGCCGATGTTGCCGCCGGCGCCCGAGCGGTTTTCCACGATCACGGGCTGGCCAAGCGAGCCGCGTACCTTTTCGGCCAGCATGCGGGCCATGGTGTCCAGCGGGCCGCCGGGCGGGTAAGGCACCACGAAGCGCAGCGGCTTGGTGGGGAAATCGGTGGCCTGGGCCAGCGCGGGCGCGGAAAAGGCCAGCGTGGCGGCCAAGGCCACGGCGCCGCCCAGCAAGGCGCGGCGCAGGGCACTACGGGGGGTCTGCTTCATCTCGTGTTCTCCTCTCGATGCATCATTGGCGGTCGGTAGCATACCGCAGCGAGAAGAACAGCGTAACAAAGGGCTACCGCCGAAAGCGGCTCGAATTCGACCAAAAGAAAAGCCGCCTTCGCGGGAAGGCGGCCTGGGATCGACGGTGCAGCGCCCGCGATTCGGATCAATGCAGGATCTGGCTCAGGAACAGCTTGGTGCGTTCGTTCTGCGGGTTGTCGAAGAACTCGTCCGGGCTGTTCTGCTCGATGATCTCGCCGCGGTCCATGAAGATGACGCGGTTGGCGACCTTGCGCGCAAAGCCCATTTCGTGGGTCACGCACAGCATCGTCATGCCGCTTTCCTGGGCCAGGTTGACCATCACGTCCAGCACTTCCTTGACCATTTCCGGGTCCAGGGCCGAGGTCGGCTCATCGAACAGCATGATCTTGGGGCTCATGCACAGCGACCGGGCAATCGCCACGCGCTGCTGCTGGCCGCCGGACAGCTGGCCGGGGAATTTCTTGGCCTGGTCCGGAATGCGCACGCGCTCCAGGTACTTCATGGCCGTGGCTTCCGCTTCGGCGCGCGGCTTTTTCAGCACCCACATGGGGCCCAGCGTCAGGTTTTCCAGCACCGTCAGGTGCGGGAACAGGTTGAAGTGCTGGAACACCATGCCGACGTCCTTGCGGATGGTCTCGATGTGCTTCAAGTCGTTGGTGAGCTCCGTGCCGTCCACGATGATGTGGCCTTTCTGGTGCTCTTCGAGCCGGTTGATGCAGCGGATCATGGTGGACTTGCCCGAGCCGGACGGCCCGCACACCACGATGCGCTCACCCGGCGCCACGTCCAGGTTGATGTTGCGCAGCACGTGGAACTGGCCGTACCACTTGTTCACGTCCTGCAGTCGAATGATGGCATCAGACATGCCTGTACTCCCTAAGTATCGCGGTGCGCGCCCGCTTTGGGCGGACGCGCGGCAAAAGTGTGGGGCCGTTGACCCTAGCGTTCATGACCCGTGGCCAGGCGTTTTTCCAGTGCCTGGCTGTATTTGGACATGGAGAAGCAGAAGACGAAGTAGATCAGCGAGATGAACAGGTACGCCTCTACCCCGAATCCGCGCCAAGCCGCGTCGGACAGGGCCGCCTTGGCTGCCAGCGTCAGGTCGAAGATGCCGATGATGACCACCAGCGAGGTGTCCTTGAACAGCGCGATGAAGATGCTGACCAGCGGCGGGATGACGATCTTCAGGGCCTGCGGCAGGATGATCTTGCGCATCTGCTGCCAGTAGTTCAGGCCCAGCGAATCGGCGCCTTCGTACTGCCCCTTGGGAATCGCCTGCAGGCCGCCGCGCACCGTTTCGGCGATATACGCGGCCGCGAACATGATGATCGCGATCTGCGCGCGCAACAGCTTGTCGATGGAAAAGCCTTCAGGCAGGAACAGCGGCAGCATCACCGACGACATGAACAGCAGGCTGATCAGCGGCACGCCGCGGATCAGCTCGATGTACACGACGCACAGCGCCTTGATCGCGGGCATCTTCGAGCGCCGGCCCAGGGCCAGCAGCACGCCGATCGGGAAGGCGAAGGCGATGCCGAACGTGGACAGGATCAGCGTGAGCGGCAGGCCGCCCCAGCGTGCGTTTTCCACGTAGGTCAGGCCGAACACGCCGCCCCACATCAACAGGGCCACGGCGGTCAGGCCGACGGTCCAGATGACAGCGAGCTTCCAGTTCCAGAAACGGCGGATGCCGCTGCAGACGATGACCGCGATCAGGATCAGGGTCGCGATCAGCGGACGCCATTGCTCGTCGTACGGATACGTGCCGAACAGGATCAGGCGATGCTTCTCGATGATGAAGGCCCAGCAGGCGCCGCCGACGGATGCCCGGCATTCCTGCGCGTTGGCGGCGGTGTAGTTGGCCTTGATGAAAGCCCACTCCACCAACGCCGGCACCGACATCAACAGGAACCACGCCACCAGTACGGTGATCAGGATGTTCAGGGGCGAGGAAAACAGGCGCTCGCGCACCCAGGCCCACGCACCGACGTGGGTCTTGGGCGGCGGCAGCCCTTCGGTGGGGATATGCGTAGTGCTGCTCATATCAACGCTCCACCAGCGCGATGCGCTTGTTGTACCAGTTCATGAATATCGAGATCGACAGGCTGACCGTCAGGTAGGCACCCATGATGATGAGAATGCCCTCGATGGCCTGGCCGGTCTGGTTCAGCGTGGTGTTCACCACGGACACGATGTCCGGATAGCCGATGGCCACCGCCAGCGAGCTGTTCTTGGTGAGGTTGAGGAACTGGCTGGTCATCGGCGGGATGATCACGCGCAGCGCCTGCGGCAGCACCACCAGGCGCAGCATCTGTTTGCGGCGCAGGCCCAGGGCTTCAGCCGCTTCCCACTGGCCTTTGTTGACGGCCTGGATGCCCGAGCGCACCACTTCGGCGATGAAGGCCGAGGTGTAGATCACCAGGCCCGCCAGCAGCGCGGCGAATTCCGGCGACAGCGTCAAGCCGCCCGAGAAGTTAAAGCCCTTCAGTTCCGGCATGTCCAGCGTCAGCGAGGCGCCGCTGACCAGCCAGCCCACGACCGGCAAGCCGATCAACAGGCCGATGGCGGCGCGGCCCAGCGGGAACACGTGGCCGGTGGCTTCCTGGCGCTTCTTGCCCCAGTGGCCCAGGAACAGGATGGCCACGATGGCCAGGCCCAGTCCGGCCAGCATCCAGTCGAGCGAATGGCCTTCCAGCGCCGGCACCTTCAGGCCGCGGTTGGAAATGAACACGCCCGGCAAGGGGTTGTGCGCCTGGCGCGGGCCGGGCATGTTCTCGGTGATGAGCGCGTACCAGAAGAACAGCTGCAACAGCAGCGGCACGTTGCGCATCACTTCGACGTAGATCGAGGTGATCTTGGCGACGAGCCAGTTCTTGGACAGGCGGCCCACGCCGATCAGCGTGCCCAGGATGGTAGCCAGCACGATACCCAGCACGGCGACGCGCAGCGTATTGAGCAGGCCCACCACGATGGCGCGGCCATAGGTGTCTGCAGGGGTGTAGGCGACGGGCGTTTCGCCGATGGCGAAGCCGGCCTCGCGGTGAAGGAAACCGAAGCCCGTGGCGATGTTGCGCACGGACAGGTTGTGAAGCGTGTTTGAAACCAGGAACCACACCGCCAAAGCCACGGCGGCCAGTGCTATCACTTGATAGACCACGGCGCGCACGCCAGGGTCGTTCCAGTTCAGACGCCGGGGGGGTGCCGAAATCGGGGCGTTTTTATTGGGGTTTGTCATCGAATGAATCTACAGAAGTCGGACACCGGGCGGCTGGGGCCTGGATAGGCCGCGCGCCGCCCACTCCTGCCGCCCGCTCGGAGGCGGGCCAGGCATGGCGCAAGGGGTTGCGCCATGCCGGGCAGAGCCGTGTGTTAGCGCACCGGCCAGCCGTACATCAAGCCACCTTGCTTATAGCTGGCGTTCAAGCCGCGGTCCAGCTTCATGGCGCTGCTCTTGCCGAGCGTGGCTTCGAAGCTTTCGCCGTAGTTGCCGATCTGCTTGATGATGTTGTAGGCCCACTTGTCATCAACGCCCAGGTTCTTGCCCATGCCCGGGGTCACGCCCAGGATGCGCTGGATGTTGGGGTTGGTGCTCTTGGTCATTTCATCGACGTTGGCCTTGGTGATGCCGTATTCCTCGGCTTCCAGCATCGCGTTCAGCGACCAGCGCACGATGTTGAACCATTGCTCGTCGCCCTGGCGGACCATGGGGCCCAGCGGCTCCTTGGAGAAGTCTTCCGGCAGGATGATGTACTTGTCCGGATTCTCGAGCGTGGTGCGGGTCGAGGCCAGCTGCGACTTGTCGGTCGTGAAGGCATCGCAACGGCCGGCCGAGAAGGCGCGGATGATTTCGTCGTACTTGTCGATCACGACGGGCTTGAACTCGATCTTCTGGCCTCGGAACCAGTCAGCCAGGTTCAGCTCGGTGGTGGTGCCGGGCTGCACGCAGATGGTGGCGCCGTTCAGTTCCTTGGCGCTCTTGACGTTCAGGTCCTTGGAGACCATGACGCCCTGGCTGTCGTAGTAGTTCACGCCCACGCCGATCAGGCCCAGGGTGGTATCGCGGGTCAGCGTGACGGTGGTGTTGCGGGTCAGCACGTCCACTTCGCCCGATTGCAGCGCGGTGAAGCGTTGCTGGGTGTTCAGCGGGGTGACCTTGATCTTGGTGGCATCGCCGAACATGGTGGCGGCGACGGCGCGGCACAGGTCCACGTCCAGGCCCTTGTACTCACCCTTGCTGTCCGCGATGGAGAACCCCGGGATGCCCGTTGAAACGCCGCACTGGACAAACCCTTTTTTCTTGACGTTATCGAAGGTCGCACCAGCATGGGCAGCCGCGGACGCAGCGAACAGGGCGGTGCCAATGGCAGCGAGTTTCAGTACTTTCATCGTGATCTCCGTAGGGGTGATGCGAAGCCGAACGCAAGGCCGGGTCGGGCTTTACGCATGGGGCGGATGGTAGCGTCCGTAAAGCAGCCTCCGCATCCGGGAATTCCCTTGAAATATAGGGACACTGGATGAAATCAAACACAGTTCGGCGGCAAAAACGGGGACACGGTTTTGCCGTGCAAAACGTGTCCACTCGGTCACATGCCGTGCCGGTTTCCGGTGACATCAGGACACTTTTTCCGCAGGACCGGGCCTGCGGATTTGGTCCGGCTTACTGTCCCCGAGTTACTATTGCGGCTTCATCCGACAGCCGCCATGATCGAATTCCAGCACGTATTCAAATCGTATGGTCGCGGCCGCAATATTCTGGCCGACATCAACTTCCGCGTGAGCGCGGGGGAGTTCGTCTTCGTGTCGGGGCCGTCCGGCGCCGGCAAGTCGACCCTGCTCAAGCTGATCGGCGGGCTTGAGCCCGCCAGCCGCGGCTCGATCCAGGTCAACGGCCAGCGGCTGGACAAGCTGCCTGCCCGCGCCCGGCCCTACCTGCGCCGCGCCGTCGGCGTGATCCTGCAGGACACCCACCTGCTGTTCGACCGCAGCGCCTTCGAAAACGTGATGCTGCCCCTGGCCGTCACGGGCCACCCCTGGGATTCCGCCGCCGCCCGCGCCCGCGCCGCGCTGGACAAGGTCGGCCTGTCGGGCAAAGAAGACCTGAACCCCATCGAATTGTCGGGCGGCGAACAGCAACGCCTGGCGATCGCGCGCGCCATCGTCAACCGGCCCGCCATCCTGATCGCCGACGAACCCACCGCCAACCTCGACCACGACAACGCGCAGCGCATCATGAACGTGTTCCGCGACTTCAACCGCGTCGGCGTCACCACGCTGATCGCCTCGCACGACCAGGAACTCATGGCGCGCTACGCCACCCGCACCCTGCGCATCGATCCGGGCAAGTTCGCCGATTCGCAGGGCGACGCCACGCCCGCCCCGACGGCCCCCGCGGCCGGTCGCGGTGTTGCCGGAGAATCGGCATGAACGCCTGGCTGCGACAGCATCGCTATGCGCTCATGGTCACCCTGCGCCGGCTGGTGAAACAGCCGTTCTCGTCGCTGGCCAACCTGCTGGTCATGGCGCTGGCGCTGGCGTTGCCCCTGTTGGGCAGCGCCATCCTGGTGTCGGTGCAGCCGGTGGCGCGCGAAATGTCCGTCACCCCCGAGGTCACCGTGTTCCTGCGCGTGGATGCGCCCGCCGGCGCCGCGGCCGACATCGCCAAGCGCATTCAGGCCGACTACGCCGCCGACATCCGCGCGGTGCGCGTGGTAGGCCGCGAAGACGCCCTGGCCGACCTGCGCGCCAACCCCGCCTGGGCGCAGGCGCTGGCCGTGCTGCCGGGCAACCCGCTGCCCGACGCCGTGGTGGTCACGCTTGCCGACGGCGAAGACCTGGCCGGCCGCGCCGGCAAGCTGGCCAAAGACTGGAAACAATGGGACCAGGTCGACCTGGTGCAGCTGGACAGCGCCTGGGTGCAGCGCCTGGAAGCCATCCTGCGCTTTGCCCGCATCGGGCTGGCCTTCCTGGCCGCCTGCGTGGCGGTGGTGGTGCTGGCCACGGTGTTCAACACCGTGCGCATGCAGGCCCTGTCGCAGCGCGAGGAAATCGCGGTGGCGCGGCTGGTGGGCGCCACCGAGTCGTTCGTGCGCCGGCCGTTCCTGTACTTGGGCGCGCTGTCGGGCGCCCTGGCCTCGCTGCTCGCCATCGGCGTGGCGGCGTTGGCGCTGTCGCCCCTGAACAACGCCCTGCTCGGCCTGGCCCGCAGCTACGGGGCCGAGTTCGCGCTGCACCTGCCCGGCGCTCCTGTGCTGCTGGTGGCCATCGCCGCCTCGGCGGCCCTGGGTGCGCTGTCAGCGCGCTGGTCCGTGACCCGCAGCACGCGGTTCTAAACCGCCGTATAGCCCCCGATCGTCCCCGTGATCCGGGGAAAGACCCCGCCCGGCCCTGTGTAGGATGGATGCACCATCCTCGCAGCGGCCCTGCGCGGCCTGTCGGAGTGAATACCAAGGAATCGCAAACGCTTATAAATCAGGGACATAACAAATTCGCGGTTACACAGGATTTCACCCTATTGTTGGCGAGATGTGTAAGAATAAAGCGAAATTTTTGTACATATTTTGAAACGTTTATTGTTCCACCGAGCGCTGCCCTTCGTGTCCCAATCGCTGTTCTTGCCCTTTATTCCGCTCCATGGTCGCCCGTCTTGAAGCCCGTGCGACGCGCCATTACTTCGATAGCGCGTTCCAGTGTCAGGCGGTGAAGGTACTCCCCAACGAGTACTACGTCACCGACGAAGACCTGATGATCTCGACCGTGCTCGGGTCGTGCGTGGCCGCCTGTATCCACGACCCCGTCACCGGTGTGGGCGGCATGAACCACTTCATGCTGCCCGAGGGCGACATGCAGTCGCCCGCCTCGGCCACCATGCGCTACGGCGCGTTCGCCATGGAAGTGCTGATCAACGAGCTGCTCAAGGCCGGCGCGGTGCGCGACCGCCTGGAAGCCAAGGTGTTCGGCGGCGGCGCCGTGCTGTCGGCCATGCAGCAGATGAACATCGGCGAGCGTAACGGCCAGTTCGTCCTGAATTACCTGAAGACGGAAGGCATTCCGGTCAAGGCGCAGGACCTGGGCGACGTGCACGCGCGCCGCATCAACTATTTCCCGCGCGACGGCCGCGTGATGGTGCGCAAGATGGCGCCCCACCACCAGCGCGCCGAGGAAATCATTGCCAAGCGCGAACAGGCCGCCGCCCAGAGCGTGCAGGCCAAGACCCAGAGCCCGCCGCGGGTCGAACGCTTTGCGCCGCCTGGCGTCGAGCGCTTTGACCGGCCGGCCGCGCGTCCCGGCGTGGAACGCGTCGACCGCCCGGGCGTCGAGCGTTTCGACCGGCCCGCGACCCGCCCTGGCGTGGAACGCTTCGACACCGGCGTGGTCCGGCGCCGCAAGCCCGAGACCGCCGGCAGCTGAGCCCTGCCCGGCCGGCACCTGTGCCGGCCGCGACGCCCGCCCCACGGTCCGTGTCAGCGCCCGAAGCGGGCGCGGTACTGGCTGGGCGACACGCCCAACCGCCGCTGGAACACCTCGCGCAGATGGCGCGCATCCCGAAACCCGCAACGGAAGGCCACGGTCTTGAGCGGCGCGGACTCGCGTTCGAGCCGGACGCGGGCCGCATCCACGCGCGCACTTTCGACGAAATCCGCTGGCGTCACCCCCGCATCGCGCACGAACACACGCGAGAAATTGCGGCGGCTCATGTTGGCCTGCGCCGCCAGCGCATCCAGGCCCAGGTCGTCGGCCAGATGGCCCAGCACGTACTGCTGCACCTGGGCGACGGCTGACGTTTCCTCGACGAACGGCGTCAGGAACGGGCTGAACTGCGATTGACCGCCCGCGCGCTGCATGAAGACGACCAGCCGCTTGGCCACGTTCAGCGCCACATCCGGCCCGTGGTCCTGCGCCACCAGGTAGAGCGCCAGGTCGATGCCGGCCGTGACGCCGGCCGAGGTGTGCAGCCGGCCATCCTGCGCGTACAGGCGGTCGGCCTGCACCTGCAGGTTCGGATAACGCGCGGCCAGCGTCTGCGCGTCGTTCCAGTGCGTGGTCACGACGGCGCCGGGCGGCAGGCCCGCACGGGCCAGCAGGAACACGCCATTGCAGATCGAGCCGTAGCGCGGCGCCTTGGCACAGGCGCCCCGCAGCCACGCCAGCGCCTCGTCCGGCTCGTGGGTGTCCGGCAGCCCCGGGCCACCGGCAGCCAGCAGCAGGTCGGGCACATCGACGGCATCGGTGTAGTGCCGCTGCGGCGCCAGCAGCATGCCGTTGGAACAGGGCACGGCGCCGCGCGTCAGGCCGATCAGTTCCAGCCGGTAATGCTGGGTGGGCAGCAGGAAGCGGTTGGCTTCGGCGAACACGTCCAGCGGCCCGCTGACGTCCAGGGACTGCACTCCGGGGAACACGACGATGGCGACGGATTTCATAACGGCGGGCAATGGCGCAGGATAGGAAGGCCGGCGGGCGGCATGCCGCTACCTTAGCCCAGCGGGGCCGTCCCGCGCGCCCCGCAGCACACACCCTGGCCGCAATCCGTACCAGGGCGGCCCCGATCCGCCGCCGGCCAGGGCCTTGGCCGCAGGACGCGCCACGCTGGCCGGAATCCGTGCCGCGTGGCGTTCGTGCACGCAGGCGCCACCGCCCACAATGCCTGCATCGGCCTACGGGCCGCCCACCAGGAAGCGCCCTTCATGCAGAACCCAACCCAGACCCAGCATCCCGCCCCCAGCGAACGCGTCGGCCCCGCCTTTTCCGTGGACGGCATGCTGCGGGCCCGCAACAAGACCCGCCATGCCATCGAAGCCATCGCCGCGCGCATCCAGCCCGGGATGGTCGAGGAAGACGCGGTGGCGCTGGCCAAGCAGACGCTGATCGACGCCGGCATGGCGCTCAGCTGGCACCCCACCCGCGTGCGCTTCGGCGCCAACACCATGAAAGCCATGCGCCAGGCCTCGACCCCGGGCGCGGTGCTGGGCGACAACGACATCTTCTTCCTGGACATCGCCCCCCGGCTGGATGCCTGGGAAGGCGACGGCGGCAAGAGCTACGTGGTGGGCAACGACCCCGGGCAGGCGCGCTGCGCCCGCGATGCCGAAGCCCTGTTCCACGACGTGCGCGGCGTGTGGCTGCGCGAGCGCCTGAGCGGACAGGCCTTGTATGCCTACGCCGACCGCCAGGCCCGCGCCATGGGTTGGGAATTGAACTTCGACCTGCCGGGCCACCGCGTGTCGGACTTTCCGCATGCGGCGATCCATACCGGGTCATTGGCCGACCTGGCCATCAGCCCGTCGGAAATGCGCTGGATCCTGGAGATCCACCTGCGCGATCCGCAGGGCCGCTACGGCGCGTTCTTTGAAGACATGCTGCTGGACGACGCGCACTATCCGGCGCAGGCCTTTGGCGGAACGCATCACAGAAGAGCATGACGACAGGCGCGCACGACACCCGCGCCCGTCGCCACCCGCATCACGTCACGCACATCACGTCACTTACATCACGCCGCGCGCGCCCCGCCGATCGACACCACGCTGGCCGTGAAGTCCTTCAGCAAGGCCTCGCGCCGCGCCGCGGCCTTTTCCATCGCCGCTTCCTTCACATGGCCATAGCCGCGGATGTCTTCGGGCACGGTGGCCAGCGCCACCGCGCGGTCCAGGTTGCCGCGGTTCAGCTTGCACAGGATGGCCCCGATGGTCTCGCCATACTCGCGCGCCAGTTCACGCTCGGCACGGCGCTCGCGCGTGTAGCCGAACGGGTCCAGCCGCGTGCCGCGCAGGCGCTTCATGCGCGCCAGCAGGCGGAACACGCGCAGCATGCCCGGCCCGTAAGCCTTCTTGACCAGATGGCCGTCGGGACCGCGGCGCGCGAACAGCGGCGGCGCCAGATGAAAGCGCAGTTTCCAGTCGCCTTCGAACTGCTCGCCCACACGCTTGAGGAAGTCGCCATCGGTGTACAGCCGCGCCACTTCGTATTCGTCCTTGTAGGCCAGCAGCTTGAAGTAGTAGCGCGCCACCGCCAGCGCCAGCCGCTGGGTGCCGGTGGCCTCGTGCTCGGCGTGCGCCACCTTGTCCACCAGGTCCGTGTACTGCCTGGCGTAGGCCGCATCCTGGTATTGCGTGAGAAACGCGCGCCGCACCTCGACCAGCCGGGCCAGCTCGCCCGGCGGCTTCTTGAGTTCCAGCACCGGCGTTGCGCGCGGCCGGCGAATCTCGATGATGCCGTCCGGATGCGCGGGCGCCGCGCCGCCCGCGGCCAACAACCGCATCACGCCGGCCAGATCGTGGGCCGCGCGGCGCCCCCAGGCGAACGCCGCCAGGTTGTTGGGCACCTGCTGGCCGTTCAATTCAATCGCGCGCAGCAGCGCTTCGCGCGACAGCGGCAGCCAGCCCTTCTGGTAGGCGTAGCCCATCATCAGCGGATTGGAATAGATGGCGTCGCCCAGCAGGCCCACCGCCAGCGCTGACGCGTCCACCGCGTGCAGGTTGTCTTTGCCGCAGGCGGCCTGCAGGTCGGCGGTCAGGTTGGCCCCGGGCAGCGTCCAGTCCGGGTTGGACACGAACGCAGCGGTGGGCGCGGTGTCGCTGTTGAGCAGCGCATGGGTACGCCCCGGGCGCAGCCGCGCCATGGCGTCGGCGCTGGTGGCCACCACCAGGTCGCCGGCCAGCAGCAGGTCGGCCTCGCCCATTGCCACGCGCGTGTTCATCAGGTGGTCCGGCGTTTGCGCCAGCACCACGTGCGAATACACCGCGCCCCCCTTCTGCGCCAGGCCGGCCATATCCAGCACCGAACAGCCCTTGCCTTCCAGGTGCGCGGCCATGCCCAGCAGCTGGCCGATGGTGACGACGCCCGTGCCGCCCACGCCGGCAATGAACACGCCGTACGCCTGGTCCAGGCTGCGCGCGGCCGGCTGCGGCACCTCGTCGTCGACCGCGCCGTCGGGCGCCAGGGCGCGCGGCTTTTTCAGCTTGCCGCCTTCCACCGTGACGAAGCTGGGGCAAAAGCCCTTCAGACAGGAAAAGTCTTTGTTGCAGCTGGACTGGTTGATCGTGCGCTTGCGGCCAAACTCGGTTTCCAGCGGCTCAACCGACAGGCAATGCGACTTCTGCGAACAGTCGCCGCAGCCCTCGCACACGCGCTCGTTGATGACCACCCGGCGCGCCGGGTCGGGATACGCATTGCGCTTGCGGCGGCGGCGCTTCTCGGTCGCACAGGTCTGGTCGTAGATCAGCACCGACACGCCGGGATATTCGCGCAGCTCGCGCATCACCGCGTCCAGCTCGTCGCGATGCTTGACCGGCACGCCCGGCGCCAGGCCGGCCATGTCCTTGTATTTGTCCGGTTCGTCCGTCACGACCACGATCTTGTCGATGCCCTCGGCCGCCACCTGGCGGCTGATCATCGGCACGCTGATGGGGCCATCCACCGGCTGCCCGCCGGTCATCGCCACCGCGTCATTGAACAGGATCTTGTAGGTGATGGGCGCCTTGGCCGCCACCGCGGCGCGGATCGCCAGCAGGCCCGAATGGAAATAGGTGCCGTCGCCCAGGTTGGCGAACACGTGCTTTTCCTCGGTGAACGGCGCCTGGCCCAGCCACGGCACGCCCTCGCCGCCCATCTGCGTGTACACCTGCGTATTGCGGCCCATCCAGGTCACCATATAGTGGCAACCGATGCCCGCCATGCCGCGCGAACCTTCCGGCACCCGCGTAGACGTATTGTGCGGACAGCCCGAACAGAACCAGGGCTTGCGGTCTTCGACCACGCGCGGCCGCGTCAGCGCCTGCTCGCGGCCGGCAATGAAAGCCAGCCGCGCCTCGATGCCCGCGCGCACCTCCGGCGGCAACTCGAACCGCAACAGCCGCGCCGCGATGGCCTTGGCCACCATGGCGGGCGAAAACTCGTAATGCGCCGGCAACAGCCAGTTGCCTTGCGGCACCGACCATTCGCCGCCGTCCTTGTCGTCGAACTTGCCCACCACGCGCGGAATCTTCTTGCCGCTGCCGATCCAGCTGAACAACTCTTCTTTCAGCTGGTATTCCAGCACCTGGCGCTTTTCCTCGACCACCAGAATCTCGTCCAGCCCTTCGGCGAAATGCGCCATGCCGGTCGATTCCAACGGCCACACCATGCCCACCTTGAAGAGGCGCAGGCCGATGCGCTGGCACACCGCCTCGGTCAGGCCCAGGTCGGACAGCGCCTGGCGCGTGTCCAGATAGGCCTTGCCCGACGTCATGATGCCAAAGCGCGCATCGCGCTGCGGCACCTGCCAGAGTTCACGATTGAGCTTGTTGGCGCGCGCATAGGCCAGCGCCGCATACAGCTTGTAGTCCAGCAGCCGCGCCTCTTGCAGCAGCGGCGTATCCGGCACGCGGATATTCAGCCCGTCGGGCGGCAACTGGAAATCTTCCGGCAGCACGATCTGCACCCGGTACGGGTCCACCTCCACCGACGCCGACACCTCGACGATATCGGTGATGCACTTCATGCCCACCCACACCCCGGCGTAGCGGCTCATCGCCCAGCCATGCAGGCCGAAGTCCAGCACCTCTTGCACGCTGGACGGAAACAGCGCGGGGATCATGCAGGCCTTCAGGATGTGGTCGCTCTGGTGCGGCAGCGTCGACGACTTGGCCGGATGATCGTCGCCCGCCACCACCAGCACCCCGCCGTGCGGCGCCGTGCCCGCGGCATTGGCGTGCTTGAACACGTCGCCGCAGCGGTCCACTCCCGGCCCCTTGCCGTACCACATGCCGAACACCCCGTCGTACTTCGCCCCGGGGAACAGATTCACCTGCTGCGAGCCCCACACCGCCGTCGCCGCCAGGTCTTCGTTGATGCCCGGCTGGAATTCCACGTGGTGCGCCTTCAGGTACTTGGCCGCCTTCCACATGTTCTGGTCCACCCCGCCCAGCGGCGACCCCCGATACCCCGACACGAACCCCGCCGTGTTCAGCCCCGCGCGCAGGTCGCGCAGCCGCTGCATCATCGGCAGGCGCACCAGGGCATGGATACCGCTCATCCAGGCGCGGCCGGTTTCAAGGGTGTATTTGTCGTCCAGCTGGACGGATTCGAGCGCCGCGCGGACCGCGGGCGTGAGAGGGGCATTCATGTCTACTCCGAGGGTCGTGGAACGCCCGCAGCAGCATCGCGCCGAGTTCTTCTGGAGCCCGGGCGGGCCTGCGGCGGAGGTGAATTCCGGGCGCTTGGCGCGCCTCTTCCTGACGGTTGTAACCGCTCGCCCCACCCCCGGCAATAGGGCGATGCGATAATTGCCGACATGGACTTCGCCCCTCGCATCGTCGCCTGGCAACGCCAGCATGGCCGCCACGATCTCCCCTGGCAGAACACCCGGGACCCCTACCGCATCTGGCTATCCGAGATCATGCTGCAGCAGACGCAGGTGGCCACCGTCATCCCCTACTACGAACGCTTCTTGCAGCGCTTCCCCGACGTCGCCGCGCTCGCCGCCGCCGCCCAGGAAGACGTCATGCCCTACTGGGCCGGCCTGGGCTACTACGCCCGCGCCCGCAACCTGCACCGCTGCGCCCAGGAAATCGCACGCGACTGGAACGGCCGCTTCCCGCCCACCGCCGAAGCCATCGCCACCCTGCCCGGCATCGGCAGATCCACCGCCGCCGCCATCGCCGCCTTCGCCTATGGCGAACGCTCGCCCATCCTGGACGGCAACGTCAAACGCGTCTTCACCCGCCATTTCGGCATCGCCGGCGACCCCGCCAAACGCGAAACAGAACAACGCCTCTGGGCCCTTGCCGACGCCCAGGTCGACGCCGCCCCCGGCCTGGACATGGCCGCCTACACCCAAGGCCTGATGGACCTGGGCGCCACCCTCTGCACCCGCGGCAAACCCGCGTGCGACCGCTGCCCCGTCAACACCACCTGTATCGCGCGGCAGGAAGGCCGCCAAGCCGAACTGCCCACCCCCAAGGCCCGCAAAGCCATCCCCGAACGCGAGACCGGCATGCTCGTCCTGCAACACCAGGGCGCCTTCCTCCTGCAACAGCGCCCCGAACCCGGCATCTGGGGCGGCCTCTGGAGCCTGCCCGAGTTCGACGCCGCCGGCGACCCCCTGGCCGCCTCCCGCGCCCTGGGCCTCATCCCCGAACACCGCTTCGAACTCGCCGCCTTCGCCCACACCTTCACCCACTACCGCCTGCACATCCGCCCCTGGTACATCCCGGTACGCAGCGCCACGCTGCGCGAACCCACTCGGACCGAACGCTGGATCCCCCAAGAAGACCTGCCAAAAACAGCCCTGCCCGCCCCCGTAAAAAAGCTGCTGCTAGGCCTGGTAGAAGCCGGCCTCCCCGGCGACCTGCTGACGAACACCAAATAGCCCCCGCGCAAGCGCGCAGCGTCATCGCAGGACGCAAGACACCACGTAAGCCGAGCAAGGCCGCCCGCGCGGCCGGCACGAGGCGGGCCCCGCAAACTCATCCCCCCCCAAACCGACCTTGGCCAACACGCCAAGCACACCACTCGCCCCAGCGCCCGCCAGTAAGGCACATCAAGAGCGCGTGACGGGGCAGGCGGGTGAGGGCGGGGCGTGTAGATTGCGCCCGGCGGAATCCGAAGGAACCGCCAAAGGCGGTGACGAGGATGAGCACGGGGGGGGCCGGAGCGAAGGCTCCGGACCGCAATCGTAGCCCCGCCCTCACCCGCCTGCCCCGTCACGCGCGGCTCAAGAACCCAAGCTCTCACCCAAAAGCATCACCAACTTCAAATCCAGATGCGTCGCCAACCGAAACGTGATCTGCTGAAACCCCATTCGCCCCCGCCGCGGATGCGCAAACTCCCGCAACCCCCCTTCCCGCTCGACGACGGCATGCCGATTCCACCAATGCGCAAACACCGCACTCTGCCGATTCAACGCATCAATTAACGCCAACACCGCCGGCTCATCAAGATGCGCCCCCGCATCCGCCCGAAACTCTGCTACCACCCGGCGCGCCCGCTGCTCCCAGTCCACCACCAGCTCCCGCGCCGCCGGATCCAGAAAGATATAGCGCAGCAAATTAGGCTCGGGATCCCGATCCGGCCAGTCATCGAACAGATCCCGCAGCGGCGCATTACAGGCCAGCACATTCCACGCCCGGTCCAGTACATAGGCCGGCGCCGTGATCGCATCCACGCACTCGCGCAATGACCCCGGCGCCCCCATCGCATCATCCCGCGCATGCTGCGGATCCGCGCAGTCCGCCAGATCGAACAGATACGCCCGCTCGGCTCGCGCCAACTGCAGCACCCCCGCAATCCGCGACCACACCGATGGTGACACCGACACCTCGCGCCCCTGCTCGATCCACGTGTACCAGGTGACGCTGATCCCGCACAGCTGCGCCACCTCTTCGCGGCGCAGCCCCGGCGTGCGCCGCCGCATGCCTTCAGGCAGCCCGGCCATCTGCGGCGTGATGCGCGAGCGGGCGCTGCGCACGAATTCGCCTAGCGCCTGGCGGCGCAGGCGGGAGCCTTCGTGGCCGGCCGCGCCGGCTTGGGGGGAAGTGTTCATACCAGGATAAGGTGCAGGCTTGTACGTGTATAAGTGCCGTCTATCTTAGCGCCTCGACGCCCCGCGCTCGACAGCATCGCCGTCGACCCTGTATAGATCGGCATTGCGCCGACAAAAGCCGAATCAACAACCAGGAGACAACCCGCCATGCCCGCCCCCCAGACGACCTCCCCCTGCCCCACCGTCACCGACGCCGCTGCACGGTTTCGCGACGGCGCGGTCACCAGCGAGGCGTTGACCCAAGCCTGCCTGGACCGCATCGCCGCCCGCCAGGATCTCAATGCCTTCATCACCGTCGATGCCGACGGCGCTTTGGCCCAAGCCCGCGCCGCCGACGCCGCGCGCGCCGCGGGCCGCGCCGCCCGTCCCCTGGAAGGCGTGCCCCTGGCCATCAAGGACAACATCCACGTCGCCGGCTTGCCCAATACCGCCGGCACCCCGGCCTTGCGCGACTTCCGCCCCGCCCAGGACGCGCCCGTCGTGCAGCGCCTGCGCGATGCCGGCGCCATCATCGTCGGCAAGGCCCACATGCATGAACTGGCTTTCGGCGTCTCGGGCTACAACGCTGCCTATCCTGGCTCGCGGGGCGCCGGCACCCGCAACGCCTATGATCCCGAACGCATCGCGGGCGGCTCGTCCTCGGGCAGCGGCGCCGCCGTGGGCGCGCGCCTGGTACCGGCCGCGCTGGGCACCGACACGGGCGCCTCAGTGCGCCTGCCGGCTGCGCTCAATGGCGCCGTGGGCTTGCGCCCGTCGGTGGGCCGCTACGACGGCGCCGGCATCACCCCGATTTCCCATACCCGCGACACCCCCGGCCCCATCGCCAACAGCATGGCCGACATCGCGCTGCTGGATGCCGTGCTGACCGGCGACGACACGCCCCTGCCCGCCCTGCGCCCCACGGACCTGCGCCTGGGCCTGCCCGCCTACTTCTGGCACGACCTGGACCCACAGGTGCAGGCCATCATGCAGACGGCCCTGGACACACTGCGCGCGGCTGGCGTCACCCTGATTGCGATGGACATGCCCGGCCTGGAGGCCAGCAACGCCGCCAGCGGCATGCCTATCTGCCTGCATGAACAAAAAAAGGATCTCATTGCGTACCTGCAACGCTACGAGGTCGGCGTGAGTTTCGAGGATGTCGTGGCGCAGATTGCCAGCCCCGACGTCAAGGGCATCTTCGACAATCTGGTCGTGCCGGGCGTGCTGCCCACGCCGACCGGCGAATTGCTGGCGCTGCAGCCGCTGTACGACAGCGCGATGGCGGTGCATCGCAATGCGCTCATCGATGTCTATCGGCGCGCGTTCCAGGCGCATGACCTGCATGGCCTGCTGTTTCCCACCGTGCCGGTCCTGCCGCCGGTCGCCGCGCCAGAAGCCAGCAGCCTGGAGACATTCCTGCGGCTGGCGCGCAACGTCGACCCCGGCAGCAATGCGGGCCTGCCCGGCTTGAGCCTTCCCGCTGGTCTGTCTGAAGGCGGATTGCCGATCGGGCTGGAGGTGGACGGATTGCCGGGTGCCGACCGCCAGGTCATCGCGATCGGCCTGGCGCTGGAGGGTGTGCTGGGAAGACTGGCGCCGCCGACGTCGGCATGACCGCCAGCGTGGCTTCCAGCGCCCCCGCCACGCCCAGCGTGCGCAGCGACTGCGCGGCCTGCGCCACCGCCCGCACGAAGCGCGCGTCCTGGCCCAGGTCGCCAAATACCGCAGACAGGCCCGTCATCTGCACCGTCCAGGCCGACGCCGCTGCCGGCCCCGGCCCGGCAGCCCGCGCCGCCTGTTCCGCCAGATCCAGCCGCGCTGCCAACACGTCTGCCAGCGGATCGTCGATGGCGTAGCGGCGCCCCGCCTGATCCACCCCGCGCAGAAAGTGCAGCCAGCCCGCCACCGCCAGCGCCAGCCCCGCAATCGGCTGACCCGCCGCCAGCCGGTCGCGCAACGTGCCCAAAAGCCGCTGCGGCATTTTCTGCGAGCCGTCCATGGCAATCTGCCGCGTCTGGTGTTTGAGCGCCGGGTTGGCATAGCGCTGCAACAGCCGCTGCTGGTACTGCGCCAGGTCCAGCCCCGGCAAGGCCGGCAGCGTCGGCGCGATCTCCGTGCGCATCAAGCTGGCCAGGTAACGCCGCAGCGCCGGTTGCGTCACGGCCTGGTCCACCGTGGCCCAACCGGCCATCACCGACAGATAGGCCAGCGCTGAATGCGCGCCGTTCACCATGCGCAGTTTCAACATCTCGAACGGCGCCGCCTCGGCCACGAAGCGCGCCCCGCCCACCGCCCAATCCGGGCGGCCCGCGGCGAAAGTGTCTTCCACCACCCATTCCAGATACGGCTCGGCCAGCACCGGCCAGGCATCCGCCAGGCCCAGCGCCTGCGTCACCGCGTGGCGGTCCTCGTCCGTCGTGCGCGGCACGATGCGGTCCACCATCGAGCACGGGAAGGTGCAGGCCTGTCCGACCCAGCCGGCCAGCCCCGCGTCCACCTGCGCGGCAAACGCCAGCACCAGGCCGCGCAGCAGGCGGCCGTTGGATGGCAGATTGTCCAGCGACAGCAGCGTCAGCGGGCCCAGGCCCGCCGCGCGCCGGCGTTGCAGCCCCCACACCAGGAAGCCGACCGCGCTGCGCGGCGCCGCCGGTTGCCCCAGGTCGTGCACGATGTCCGGATGGTCCAGATTCAGCGCACCGCTGGCCGGATCGTGGCAATAGCCTTTCTCGGTCACCGTCAGGCTGACGATGCGCGTGTCGGCGGCCGCGATGCGCGCCAGCACGGCTTGCGGATCCTCGGGCGCCACCAGCGTTTCCAGCAGGCAGCCGATCACGGCCAGCTGCTGGCGCGGCTGCCCCTGGGCATCGGCGCTGCGCAGCGCCAGCGTGTACAGACCGCCCTGCGGCGCCAACGCGTCGCGGGTGTCGGCCTGGCGCAGCGACACGCCGCAAAGGCCCCACGCCAGCTCGCCGCCGGCATGCAGCGCGGCTTCGTTCACCGCCGCCAGGTGGCCGCGCGCAAACGCACCCAGCCCCAGGTGCACGATGCCGGTACGCAGCGCCGCGCGGTCATAGGCCGGCTGTGCCACGCCGGGCGCCAGCCCCGCCAACCGTGACGGATGCAGGCGGACGCCGGGTTGCGCCGAGTCAGGCTGCCGCGCTACCAATTCCATAGCGTGCCGTCCTGCTGCAGCCGGTTCACCGGCAGGTAGGCGCGCTTGTACGGGTACTTGGCGGCCAGCTTCTCGTCGATATCCACGCCGTGGCCCGGCACGTCGCCGGGATACAGCATGCCCTGGTTGAACGTGTAGGCGTGCGGAAACACGGCGTCCGTCTCATCGGTGTGGCGCATGTATTCCTGGATGCCGAAATTGGGCACCCACAGGTCGAAGTGCAGCGCCGCGCCCATGCACACCGGCGACAGGTCGGTGGCCCCGTGGCAGCCGGTGCGCACCTGGTACAGCGACGCCAGGTCGGCGATGCGCCGCAGGTGGGTGATGCCGCCCGCGTGCACCACGGTCGTGCGGATGAAGTCGATCAGCTGGTTCTGCACCAGGTCCTTGCAGTCCCAGATCGAATTGAAGATCTCGCCCACCGCCAGCGGCGTGGTGGTGTGCTGGCGAATCAGGCGGAAGGCCTCCTGGTTCTCGGCTGGCGTGGCATCTTCCATCCAGAACAGGTTGTAGGGTTCCAGCGACTTGCCCAGCCGGCCCGCTTCGATCGGCGTCAGGCGGTGATGCACGTCGTGCAGCAGGTGGTGGTCGAAACCCAGCTTTTCGCGGATGCGCTCGAACAGCTTGGGCGTGTGCTGCAGGTATTTTTCGGTGGACCAGTCGTGCTCGCTGGGCAGGTCGCTGTCGGCGGGTTCGTAGAACAAGTTGCCGCGGCCCACGCCGTAGACCTTGTCCAGGCCCGGCACGCCGCTTTGCGCGCGGATGGCGCGGTAGCCCATGTCGGCATAGCGCAGCACTTCGTCGACGGTGTGCTCGATGTCGCTGCCGTTGGCGTGGCCGTAGACCATCACGCCGGTGCGGCTCTTGCCGCCCAGCAGCTGGTACAGCGGCAGGCCGGCGGCCTTGGCCTTCAGGTCCCACAGGGCCGTATCCACCGCGGCGATGGCGGTCATGGTGACCGGGCCGCGGCGCCAGTAGGCGCCTTTGTACAGGTACTGCCAGATGTCTTCGATCTGGTGCGCGTCGCGGCCGATCAGGCAAGGCACCACGTGTTCGGTCAGGTAGGCCGCCACGGCCAGCTCGCGTCCGTTCAGGGTGGCATCGCCGATGCCGGTCAGGCCCTGGTCGGTTTCGATTTTCAGGGTCACGAAATTGCGGCCCGGCGAACAAACAATGACGCGTGCGTTCGTAATTTTCATCATGGGTTCCGTAAGGACGGGAGAGTGTTCAGCCTTCCCAGCCCAGGTGGCTGAGGAAGTCGCGGGTACGGGCGACCTGCGGGTTGTCGAAAATCTGCGTGGGCGGGCCTTGTTCCAGGATGGCGCCGTTCTCGAACACCACTACCCAGTTGGCCACGCGCTTGGCGAAGCTCATTTCGTGGGTCACGACGATCATGGTCATGCCCTCCTGCGCCAGTTTCTTCATGACGTTGAGCACTTCGCCCACCGTCTCGGGGTCCAGCGCCGAGGTCGGCTCGTCGAACAGCATCACCTCCGGCTCCATCGCCAGGGCGCGCGCGATCGCCACGCGCTGCTGCTGGCCGCCGGACAGGTTGGCCGGAAAGTTGCCGGCCTTGGCAGCCAGGCCCACCTTTTCCAGAAGCGCCATAGCGCGGGCGCGAGCCTGTTCGGGCGCCATCCCCAGCACCGTGATGGGGCCCATGGCCACGTTGTCCAGCGCCGACTTGTGCGGAAACAGCTCGAAGCTCTGGAACACCATGCCCATGCGCTGGCGCACTTTGCGCACTTCGGATTCGGCCTCGGGCAGCGCCACGCCGTCCAGCAGCACGCGGCCGCCATCCAGTTTTTCCAGCGCGTTGGTGCAGCGAAGCAGCGTGGACTTGCCCGAGCCGGACGGCCCGATCAGGCACATGACCTCGCCCTTGTTGACCTGCAGCGACACGTCGCCCAGCGCCACGAAGTCGCCGTAGACCTTGCGCACGTTCTCGTAGAGCAGCACCGGCGGTTGATCCGCACCCTTGCGTGCGGCGGCCGATGCCGCGGCGGCCGGTGCCGCGGCGGCCGACGCCGTGGCGGTTGGTGCCGCGGCCGCGCCCACCGCTTGTTGTTCCAGGATCATCTCGTTCATTCCTTGACTCCGTATTTGCGATGGATCCAGTCGACCAGCTTGGCCTGCGGATACCCCATCAGCCAATAGATCACCGCCATCGCGGTCAGCATCTCCAGCACGCGGAAACTCTGCGCGCGCACCTGCATCGAGGCGTAGGCCAGCTCGCTGACCGCTATCACCGACACCAGCGACGTATCCTTGAAAAGTGAGATCCACGTGCTGGCCAGCACCGGCAGGATGCGCCGCGCCGCTTGCGGGATCAGCACCTTGAACATGGCCTGGCGGCGCGACATGCCCATCGCCAGCGCGGCTTCCATCTGCCCCTTGCGGATGGAATTGATGCCGGCGCGAAAGGTCTCGGAGTTGTAGGCCGATACGTTCAGCACCAGCGCCACCAGCGCGGTCGTCACCGCCGAGAACTGCACGTCCAGCGCCATCGGCATGACATAGAACGCCCAATAGATCACCAGGATCAGCGGCAGGTTGCGAAAGAACTCGACGATGGCCACGGCGACGCCGTTGGCCAGGCGGTTGGACGACAGCCGCATCAGCGCCAGCACGATGCCGCCGGGCACGGCCAGCGCCATGGTCACCACTGTCAGCATCACGGTCATGGCCGCGCCCTGCAGCAGCACCTGGCGCGAGTCCCAGATAATTCCCCAGTCCAAGTTCATGAGCGCCCCAGATGTGCGTAGCGTTGGTACAGTCGGTCGACGCCGCGGGTCACCGGGAACAGGATCACGAAGTACGCCACGATCACGGCGGTGAACACCTCGATGGGCCGGTAGCTCTGCCCGGCGATGGTCTCGGCCTTGTGCATCAGTTCCGGCACGGCGATCACCGTGGCGATCGCCGTGTCCTTGATGGCCACCGTCAGCACCGAGCCGAAGGCCGGCAGCATGCGGATGGTGGCCTGCGGCAGGATGATCTTGCGCAGCGCCTGCGCCCGCGACATGCCCAGCGCCAGGCCGGCACGCATCTGCCCCGGGCGCACCGATTCGATGCCCGCGCGGATCACCTCGGCCGAATAGGCCGCGATGTGCAGGGTCAGCGCCACCAGCGCGGCCCAGAACGGCGCGAAGTTCACGCCGGCCAGGAGCGGAAAGGCGAAATAGATCCACACCAGCACGACCAGCACCGGGATGGCGCGCATGCTGTCGATGTAGAACACCAGCAGCACGCGCAGCCAGCGCGGCCCGTACAGGCGCGAGAGCGCGATCACCAGCCCCAGCAGGATGCTGGACACCGCGGTGACCGCGCTGAGCGCGACCGTGATGCCCAAGCCGCCGGCAAAGAAGCGCCAGTTCTCGACGATGGGTGAAAAATCAAAGTCCATGGAATCTCCGTACGGACAGGAACGCGGACCGGCTCAGAACGTCACCATCACTTTCATGGCCTGGCGCCGGTCGGCCGCCAGCGCAAAGGCCTCGTGCGCCTGGCGCGCCGGAATCGCCGCCGTCAAGAGCGGCGCCACGTCGACCAGGCCGCGGCTCAGGTAATCCACCGCCCAGGCGTATTCGTCGACAAAGCGGAAGCTGCCGATGACGTTCAGGCTCTTGACCATGATCTGGTTGAAGGGGCACTGCTCGCTGCTGCCGCCCAGCGTGCCCACCGTGACGATGGTGCCGCGCGGCCGCGTCACGCGGATGCAGTTGGCCAGGCCGGCGTAGTTGCCCGAGGCCTCGAAGCACACGTCGACCGTGCCCTTGCCCGCCGCCAGCGCGTCCAGCGCCGCCGGGTCGGTCGCCGCATTGATGGTGCGCGTGGCGCCCACCTTGGCGCAGGTGTCCAGCGTCTGGTCGACGATGTCGACCACGATCAGCTGGCTGGCCCCGGCCAGCTTCGCCGCCATCATGACCAGCGCGCCGATGGGTCCCGCGCCCACCACCATCACGGTCTTGCCCAGCAACGAGCCGGCGCTGCGCACCGCGTGCAGCGCCACGGCCAGCGGTTCGCCAAAGGCGGCCAGCTCGAACGACAGGCTGTCGGGCACCGGCAGGCACTGCTTTTCCTCTACCACCACCTGCTCGCGCATCGCGCCCTGCATGTGCGGATAGCGGCTGGCGCTGCCGAAGAAGAACACCGCCTCGCAATGGTTGGAATCGCCCTGACGGCAGTAGCGGCACACTCCGCAGGTGCGGGCCGGGTCCAGCGCCACGCGGTCGCCCGGCTTGACGGCGGTGACCGCCGAGCCGATCTCCAGCACCTGGCCCGAGGCCTCGTGGCCCGGCGTCAAAGGTTCGCGGATGACGAAGTCGCCCACCCGGCCGTGACGGTAGTAATGCAGGTCAGACCCGCAGATACCCACCGCCTTGACGCCGACCCGCACCTGGGTCGGGCCCAGGGGTTCGGGCGCCTGTTCGACCAGCCGCAGGTCTTCGGCCCCATGGATTGCGCAATTGAGCATGGCGTCCGCCTTATTTCAGCTGCTGGGTCATGCGGCGCTCTTCGGCGACCAGCTCGGGATGCATGCGCGCTTCGACCTTGCGCAGCCATTCCAGGTACACGGGCTGGCCCTTGGCCACGCCCATGCCGGCGTCGATCGCGAAGATCTTGCTGTCCTGGCAGTCGTTTTCCTTGGGGAACACGGCCAGGCCCTTGACCTTCTTGCTGATGTTGGGCCACAGCATGCGGTTCAGCGGCGCCACGTCGGAACGGCCGGCCAGCACTTCCTCGATGGGCGCAACCGAGCCCGAGTTGGTCACGCCGCGCAGCTTGGCCTTGGGAAAGTTTTCCAGCACCAGCGGCTCTTCGCCCGCGCCCGAGAAGTACGCCATGGTGATGCCGGGCTGGTTGAAGTCCTCGACCTTGGTGGCGTTGGTGAACTTGGGGTTGGACGCCAGCCCGAACATGCACACGCTGGTGTTCGAGAAGGTCACGAAGTCGATGATCTTGGCGCGTTCGGCGTTCTGGTTCAGCGGCCCGATCATGACGTCCATCTGGTTGGCGATCAGCGCCGGCACCTTGGTTTCGTGGCTGACCTGCACCGGCACGATCTTCACGTCCAGAAGGCGCGCGAATTCCTTGCCCAGCAGCCACGACGACCCCATCCACGGCTCGCCCGAGCCGCTGGTGTTCTGCACCAGCCAGGGCGGGTTGTTCACCACGCCCACGCGCAGCACGCCGGCCTTGCGGATGGCGTCGATGCGCGGGCTTTCGCCGGGCGCGGGCGGCGTCTGCGCCTGGGCCACGGATGCCGAGGCCAGCAGCAGGGCCGCGGCGGCAAGACGAAGGAAGTAAAGCTGTTGCATTGCTGTCTCCTTGGAGGGAAGCGCGGCGGTTTGCGCCGGATACGGCCGCACGAAGCCGCGGGCAGTCGCCCGGGCCGCGCGCGCCTTGCGCGGGGTCGGAAAATCGGTGTGTGTGGTCGGCCTGTGTTGCCGGAAACAGCGGCCCGGCCGCTTACGGACTCTGTTCGATGATGCGCATTTCGTCGGCATCCAGGCGCGGCTTCATCTCTGCCGCCACCTGTCGCAGCCAGGCCAGGAATTCAGGCTGGTTCTTGTCGATCGCCAAGCCCACCGGCGAGGCCTTTTCGGTGCTTTGCTGGCAATTGGCTTCGGCGGGCAGCACGGCCAGGCCGCGCACCTTGCGGTTCAGGCCCACCCAGGGCACCCGGTTGATGGGCGCCGCGTCAGCGCGCTTGGCCATGATTTCCTCGATGGGCGCGGTGGCGCCCGAATTGGCCACGGCGCGCAGCCGGGCCTGCGGAAAGCGCTGCTTGACCCAGGCCTCTTCGGCCCCGCCGGTGAAGTAGGCGATGGTGACCTCGGGCCGGTTCAGGTCGTCCACCGACTTGGCCGCGGCCAGCTTGGGGTTGGCCGCCAGGCCGAACATGCAGACGCTGGTCGACGAATACAGCACGAAGTCCACGACCTTCAGGCGCTCGGGCGTTTCGGCCAGCGGGCTGATGGTCATGTCGACCTGCCTGGCCGCCAGCACCGGCACCTTGGTTTCGTGCGATACCGGCACGGCGGTCAGCGTCACGCCCAGTTGGCGGGCATATTCCTTGGCCAGCAACCAGGCCGGGCCGCTCCAGCCTTCGCCGCCGCGGCCGGACACATCCTGGATCAGCCAGGGCGCGTTCTGCAACACGCCCACGCGCAGTTCACCGGCCTTGCGGATGGCGTCGATGCGCGGGCTCTGGCCCGCGGCGGGCGCCTGCTGCGCCGACACGGGCGCGGCCAGCGCGCAGGCGGTCAGCACGCATGCGGACAGCGCCTTGGCCGCCCCGCGGATGGCCGCCCCACCTGTAGCGGTGCGGCTCCCCTTGTTCGTTTGCTGCATTGCTTGTCTCCTGATTCGAATAAGCCCGATTCCGGGGCGCGGTATCTTCCGCGCTCAACCGGGGGCCGCCTGCCGTTGCCGCGTTAGCGCCACCCTTGCGCGAATTCGCCGATGACGCGTTCCAGATGGCCGCGCATGGCCAGGCGCGCGCCGTCCGCATCGCGTGCCACCAGGGCGCTGAAGATGCGCTGATGGTCTTCCTGCGAGGCCTGACGCAATTCCTGGGTGTGGAAATGCTGTTCGATCTTTTCCCAGATGGGCCCCTGGGCCTGGTCCCACATCGCCGACACCGTGCCCAGCAGCACGCTGTTGCCGGTGGACTGGGCGATGTACAGGTGAAAGGCCCGGTCGGCGGCCTCGTTGGCCGCCTTGTTCATCATCTGCTCGCGCATGGTCGTCAGCGCTTCGAAGATGCGGTCCAGGTCGGCGTCGTTGCGGGTGGTAGCGGCCAGCGCGGCGATTTCGGATTCGATCAGGCAGCGGGCGCGCAGCAGCTCGAACGGCCCGGCGCCCGGCTCTTGCGTGGCCGGCAGGCGGGCCACGCCCGCGGGCGGTTCGCAGACATAGATGCCCGAGCCGCCGCGCACTTCCACCACGCCCTGCAATTCCAGGGCGATGATGGCCTCGCGCAGCGAGGTGCGGCTGACGTCGAAGCGCTCGGCCAGCGCGCGCTCGGCCGGCAGGCGCTTGCCCACCGCGAATTCACCCTGGGCGACCAGCGCCTGGATTTGCGCGGCCAGCCGCAGGTAGGCGCGATCGGCCACGGGCTTGGCGGCGGGTTCCTCGGGCTTGGGGATCAGTTGTAGTGTCATGGCGGTTAAAAGTGGTTGGACCAAATATTATGTGGTTTACCAATTTGGCACATCATGGTTTACCACTATCAGCGTGGTAAACCATTGGGGACAAAACAAAGCGCCGCGCCGGACGGGCCGGGGCGGCGCTTGGGGGTCGATGACCGCGAGCGGGATCAGCCCAGGTTCGGCGCCAGGGTGCGCTTCAGGTCTTCCAGGCTGCGGCCGCTGCGCGCGGCGTAATCCTGCAACTGGTCTTCGCCGATGATGCCGACGTTGAAGTACTGCGACTGCGGGTGGCTGAAGTAAAAGCCCGACACGCTGGACGCCGGGAACATGGCGTAGCTGTCGGTCAGCATCATGCCGATGTCGGCGCCGTCCAGCACGCGGAACATGTCGGTCTTGATGACGTGTTCCGGGCAGGCCGGGTAGCCGGGCGCCGGGCGGATGCCCACGTACTTCTCGGCGATCATGTCTTCGTTGGACAGGGCCTCGTCGGCCGCATAGCCCCACAAGTCCTGGCGCACGCGGGCGTGCAGGCATTCGGCGAAGGCTTCGGCCAGGCGGTCGGCCAGCGACTTGAGCATGATGCTGGAATAGTCGTCCAGCGCCTTCTCGAACTCGGCTTCCTTCTTCTCAATGCCCAGGCCGGCCGTGACCGCGAACATGCCGATGTAGTCCAGCTTGCCGCTGGATTTGGGCGCAATGAAGTCCGACAGCGACTTGTTGCTGACGCCTTCGCGCTTGGCGCCCTGCTGGCGCAGGTTGCGGTAGGTGAACAGCACTTCGCTGCGGGTCTCGTCCTTGTAGACCTCGATGTCTTCATCGTTGACGCTGTTGGCCGGGTAGAAGCCGACCACGCCGTTGGCGGTCAGCCAGCGGCCTTCGACGATGCGCTTCATCATGGCCAGGCCGTCGGCGTAGACCTTGCGGGCCTGCTCGCCCACCACCTTGTCGTCCAGAATCGCCGGGAACGGCCCGAACAGGCTCCAGGTCTGGAAGAACGGGCCCCAGTCCACGTACTTGGCTATTTCGGCCAGGTCGTAGCTCTTGAAGGTACGGCGGCCGATGAACTTGGGCCGCGGCGGGGTGTAGGCGTCCCAGTCGATCTGCGGCCGCGAGGCGCGCGCCTCGGCCAGCGGCAGGATCGGCGTGGCGCGGCGGTTGGCGTGGCGGCGGCGCACGTCCTCGTATTCCTCGGCCAGCTCGGCCAGGTAGGCGTCCGCCTGGTCCGACATCAGGTTGGTGGCCACGCCCACCGAACGGCTGGCGTCCGGCACGTAGATGACCGGGCCTTCGTAGTTCGGCGCGATCTTCACGGCGGTGTGCACGCGGCTGGTGGTAGCGCCGCCGATCATCAGCGGCACCTTGCGGCTGCGGAAGTACTCGTCGCGCTGCATTTCCGAGGCAACGTAGGCCATTTCCTCGAGGCTGGGCGTGATCAGGCCGGACAGGCCGACGATGTCGGCGTTCTCTTCCTTGGCCTTTTCCAGGATCTGGGCGCAGGGCACCATCACGCCCATGTTCACGACTTCAAAGTTATTGCACTGCAAGACGACCGACACGATGTTCTTGCCGATGTCGTGCACGTCGCCCTTGACGGTCGCGATGACGATCTTGCCCTTGGCGCGCACGTCGCCGCCGGCCGCCGCGATCTGGCGCTTTTCCTCTTCGATGAACGGAATCAGGTGGGCCACGGCCTGCTTCATGACGCGCGCCGATTTCACCACCTGCGGCAGGAACATCTTGCCTTCGCCGAACAGGTCGCCCACCACGTTCATGCCGTCCATCAGCGGGCCTTCGATCACTTCGATCGGACGGCCGCCCCGCGCGGCGATCTTCTGGCGCACTTCTTCGGTGTCTTCGACGATGAAGGCGGTGATGCCGTGCACCAGCGCGTGCGACAGGCGCGCCTCGACCTCGGCATTGCGCCAGACCAGGTCTTCTTCCTTCTTGGCGCCCGAACCCTTCACCGTGTCGGCGAACTGCACCAGGCGTTCGGTGGGGGTGCGTTCGTCGGCCGGGTCGGTCTTGCCGACCGGCACCGGGCGATCCAGCACCACGTCTTCGACCAGATCGCGCAGCGCCGGGTCCAGGTCGGCGTACACGCCCAGCTGGCCAGCGTTGACGATGCCCATCGTCATGCCTTCCTTGACCGCGTAGTACAGGAACACGGTGTGGATGGCCTCGCGCATCGGCTCATTGCCGCGGAACGAGAAGCTGACGTTGGACACCCCGCCTGAAATGCGGGCGTGGGGCAGGTTCTCGCGGATCCAGCGCGTGCCTTCGATGAAGTCCACCGCGTAGTGGTTGTGCTCGTCGATGCCGGTGGCGACCGCGAACACGTTGGGATCGAAAATGATGTCTTCGGGCGGGAAGCCTTCTTCTTCGACCAGGATCTTGTAGGCGCGGCCGCAGATTTCCTTGCGACGCTCCAGGGTGTCGGCCTGGCCGAGTTCGTCGAACGCCATCACCACCACCGCGGCGCCGTAGCGGCGGCACAGGCGGGCATGGTGGCGGAAGGGCTCCAGCCCTTCCTTCATCGAAATCGAGTTCACCACCGGCTTGCCCTGCACGCACTTCAGGCCGGTCTCGATGACTTCCCATTTCGAGCTGTCGATCATCACCGGCACCCGCGCGATGTCGGGTTCGGACGCGATCAGGTTCAGGAAACGGTGCATGCAGGCCACCGAATCCAGCATGGCCTCGTCCATGTTGATGTCGATGATCTGCGCGCCGTTCTCGACCTGCTGGCGGGCCACGGCCAGCGCCTCGTCGTATTTCTCTTCGCGGATCAGGCGGGCGAACATCTTGCTGCCCGTCACGTTGGTGCGCTCGCCGACGTTCACGTACAGCGTGTCTTCGTCGATGTTGAGCGGCTCCAGGCCCGACAGGCGGGTCTTGACCGGAATATCGGGCACCACGCGCGGCGTCAGCACCGTGACCTTCTCGGCGATGGCGCGAATGTGGTCGGGAGTCGTGCCGCAGCAGCCGCCCGACATGTTCACCAGCCCGGCGCGGGCGAATTCCTCGAGCAGCGCAGATGTGTCGGCCGGTGTTTCGTCAAAGCCGGTCTCGGCCATCGGGTTGGGCAGGCCGGCGTTGGGATACACGCAGACGTAGGTGTCGCAGAGCTTGGACAGTTCGGCCACGTACGGGCGCATCAGGGCGGCGCCCAGCGCACAGTTCAGGCCGATGGTCACCGGGCGGGCATGGCGCACCGAGTTCCAGAAGGCCTCGACGGTCTGGCCCGACAGGATCCGGCCGGACGCATCGGTGACCGTGCCCGAGATCATGACCGGCAGGCGGATGCCGCGTTCCTCGAACACTTCTTCGGTGGCGAAGATGGCGGCCTTGGCGTTGAGCGTGTCGAAAATGGTTTCGATCAGGACGATGTCGATGCCGCCGTCCAGCAAGCCGTTCAACTGCTCTATATAGGCGACCCGCAATTCGTCGAACGTGACGTTGCGGGCGCCCGGGTCGTTCACGTCGGGCGAGATCGAGGCGGTCTTGGGCTGCGGGCCCAGCGCGCCGGCCACGAAACGCGGCTTGTCGGGCGTGCTGTATTGGTCACAGGCCTCGCGCGCCAGTTGAGCGGACACCCGATTCAGTTCGTAGGCCAGTTCCGGCAGGTCGTAGTCGCCCTGCGCGATCGACGTGGCGCCGAAGGTATTGGTTTCGATGACGTCGGCGCCGGCCTCCAGGTACTGGCGGTGGATCTCCGAGATCACGTCCGGGCGCACCAGCGTCAGCAGCTCGTTGTCGCCCTTCAGGTCCTTGCCGTGGTCGGCGAAGCGCTCGCCGCGAAAATCGGCCTCGCCCAGCTTGTAGCGCTGGATCATGGTGCCCATGGCGCCATCCAGGATCAGGATGCGCTGGCCAAGCAGGCGGGCGAAATCGCCGCCGCGGGTATAGCTTTCGGGCGGATAAGGCAGGCGGGGATACGACACGTTCAGGTCCGAATGGGGTTGGGCGGCGGCGCCAGAGGCTGCGCAATTGTCGCTAAAAAGCGATAAACACCGAAAAAACAAGCCCTGATCGTAACAAAATGGGCTCGATTTCGCCCCGCGGTGATACAGTTTCGGCCCCGAACCGGTGCTTTCGGCGCATCAGGACGGGCAAGAACGCAACACTTGCCCAGCGCGCGCGAAAGGTAAACGGGAAACAGGAAGACGCTTGCGCCCCGCCGCCCACAAGGCAGGCCCGGCCAGCATCCAGCCTGTGCTGCCCCCGCAACGGTCCCCATGCGCGCGATGCGCCCATGGCAGCCCGATACCGGCCAGTTCGATCGCCAGGATGTCCGCCCGGCGCCCTTCACGGGGCCGCTGCAGGCTTGGGCATCCTCCCCATCGTGATTGACCTGCGGGGTCGCGGGTCGCATCGAGGTTACGTAGATGAAATCCCGCTCCATCCGGCGCTACGCCGGCGCCCTGCTCTGTTCCGCTCCCGCCCTGTCGGCAGCCCAGCAAGCCGCTACCCCCGCTACCCCGTCCGAACTCGACGCCATCACCGTCACCGCGCAACGCGTGCCGACCGACGGCCGCACCCTGCCCGTGTCCATTTCGGTCATCACGGCCGACGACATCGCCGCCAGCAGCGCGCGCACCATGCAGGACCTGCTGTCGACCCAGGCTGGCATCCACCTGATCAACACCAGCAGCGCCAGCGACAACGCCATCGTCGACCTGCGCGGCTTCGGCATCACCGGCGCCAGCAACACGCTGATTATGATCGACGGCGTCAAGCAGAACACCAACGACCTGTCGGCGCCCAGCCTGGGCGTGGTGCCGCTGGACCAGGTCGAACGCGTCGAAATCGTGCGCGGCAGCGGTTCGGTGCAATACGGCGGCGGCACGACCGGCGGCGTGATCAACATCATCACGCGCAAGGATTTCTCGAAAGAACCAGTGACCGCCCGCGCCACCGCCACCTTCGGCAGCTACGGCCTGCGTCAATATGACGCCGCCGTGGCCATGAACAACCAGAAGGTCGGCGTGGACGCCTACATGCAGTCGCTGCGCAGCGACGGTTATCGCGACCACAGCGGCGAACGCCGCGACGGCGGCGGCGGCGGCGTGACCTTCCGCCACGACAACGGCTCGATCCGCCTGTACGGCAACACCACCACGCAGAAGCTGGACCTGCCGGGCCCGCGCCTGATCAACCCGACCACCGGCGAGAACCAGTTCGAAAGCGACCCGCGCGGGTCCAAGAACAAGGTCGACTACGTCAAGACGACGACCACCACGTTCGGCCTGCAGGTCGAGCAGCAGCTTGGCGTGGGCACCCTGTACGCCGACGCCTCGACCCGCGAGAAAAAGCTGAACGGCCTGTCGTACGACGGTTTCGGCGACACGCTGCGCGACCAGAAGCTGGAAGAAAACCTGGCCAGCCTGCGCTACCGCCTGCCGATCAATGGCGGCCACAGCGTGGTGTTCGGCGCCGACGCGCAAGAAGCCAAAACCACCGCCGACCAGAACGCCTACTACGACTTCGCGCCGTCCAAGTGGCAGTCGCGCCAGCACCAGTACGGCCTGTTCGCCGAAGGCCAGATCCGCGCCACCGACAGCACCTACGTCACCATGGGCGTGCGCCGCCAATACGCCTCGGACAAGCTGGAAGTGATTTCCGGTTCGGGCGAGGAATCGGACAAGGGCCGCCACCTGACCGCCTGGCAGCTGGGCGTGCGCCAGGACCTGGCCGCCGGCTTCGGCCTGTACGGCAAGGTCGGCCGCAGCTTCCGCCTGCCCAACGCCGACGAAGCGCTGTCGGTGCAGTCGCCGCTGGCCCCGCAGACGTCCACCGACAAGGAACTGGGCGTGACCTGGGCCTCGGACAAGAGCAGCGCCCGCCTGTCGTGGTTCCGCTATGACCTGACCAACGAAATCCAGTACAACCCGCTGGCCGACGGCATGTGGGGCCCGGGCACCGGCGCCAACACCAACCTGGACCCGACCCGCCGCCAAGGCATCGAACTGGAAGGCCACCACGCCCTGACCAGCAGCATCACGCTGGACGCCAACGTGACCTGGATGGAAGCGCAATTCCGTTCGGGCACCTATGCCGGCGTGGACTTGTCGGGCAAGACCGTGCCGCTGGCGCCCAAGTGGCTGGCCAACGCCGGCGTGACCTGGCGCCCCACCGACGCCTTCCTGTGGAACGTGTCGGCGCAATACGTGGGCAAGTCGCGCATGGACAACGACCAGGCCAACCAGTTCGACACCGAACTGGATGCCTACGTGCTCTTCAATACCAAGGTGGCCTACAAGTTCACCCGCAACATCGAAGGCGCGCTGGGCGTGAACAACCTGCTGGACCGCAAGTACGCCACCTACGGCATCCGCGGCGGCAATGCGTCGTTCGAAATGCTGGGCCCGGTTGCCAACTACAACCTGTACCCCGCACCTGGCCGCAACTTCTACGCCTCGCTGACGGTGCGTTACTAAGCCGCGCGGCCGCGAACCCGGTTACGCGACAGCGTGGCGCCATGCCTGCCTGCCGCCTGACCGAGGTTCTTGCCAGCCATCCGATATAGTCGGCGCTTCGCGCCGACTTTTTTTTGCCCCCATGAAACTTCTCCGCGCGCTTTGCCCCGCCCTCCTGGGCCTGCTGCCGGTCTTCGGACCGGCCATTTCGAACGCGGCGGATGCCACCGCGATCCACGCGCAGGACGACCGCGGCCGCACCGTCGACCTGGCCGCCCCGGCCCGCCGCGCGGTGACCCTGGCGCCGCATGCCACCGAGCTGGTCTACGCCGCGGGCGCCGGCGGCTACCTGATCGCCACCATCCGCGGCAGCGACTATCCGCCCGCCGCCCGCCAGCTGCCCGTCATCGGCGACGGCACCCAGCCCGACCCCGAACGCGTAGCCTCCGTTCGGCCCGACCTGGTCATCGCCTGGCAGCCATCGGCCGCCGCGCCGCTGGTGCGCGTCATGGACAAGCTGGGCGTGCCCGTCTATTACAGCGATCCGCAGACGCTGGCCGCCATTCCCGAGGCCATCGAGCGGTTCGGCGTCCTGTTCGGCACCGAAGCCACCGCCGGCCCCGCCGCCCGCGCCCTGCGCGGCCGGCTCGACGCCCTGGCCGCGCGCTACGCGTCGCGCAAGCCCGTACGCGTGTTCGTGCAAGCGGGCCTGGACCCGATCTACACCCTGAACCACGCCAGCATCGTCAGCGACGCCCTGCGTCTGTGCGGCGGCGTCAACGTGTTCGCCCAGGCACCCGTGGTGGCGCCGCAGGTGGGCCTGGAAAACGTGCTGGCCGCGCGCCCCGACGCCGTGCTGGCCGGCGTATCCACGCCCGCCGACACCGCCCGCAACCTGGCTGCCTGGCGCGGCATGGGCCTGCCCGCGGCCGCGGCCGGCCATGTGTACGGCATCGACGCCGACGCGCTGTACCGCCCCGGTCCACGGCTGGTCGACGCCGCCGAACAACTGTGCGTGGACCTGGACCGCGTGCGCGCGCCGTAGGCAGGCGCATCCTGCCCGCGGCGGCCGACGCGAGTCCGGTACGGGACAACCGGCCCCCAGCCGCGCAGGCCATGCAGGAAGCGCGGTTTCTGGAACGGCGCCCGCCCCCGGTGCTTTATGATTCGCGTAACCGTGATCAACCCGCCGAGATCGACCCGTTGATCCGCCTCTGATCATCAGCCAGCCCCCGCGGGTCCCGCAGCGCGCGCCCGCTCTTTGAAACACCGCCATGACCACTCAAGACACTCTCAGCATCGCCGGCCGCGCCTACTCGTCGCGCCTGCTCGTCGGCACCGGCAAGTACAAGGACTTCGAACAGACCCGCGCGGCGCTGGACGCCAGCGGCACCGAAATCGTCACGGTCGCCATCCGCCGCACCAACATCGGCCAGAACCCCGGCGAACCGAACCTGCTCGACTACGTGCCGCCGTCCAAGTTCACGTTGCTGCCCAACACCGCCGGCTGCTATTCGGCCTACGACGCCGTGCGCACGCTGCGCCTGGCGCGCGAACTGCTCGACGGCCATGACCTGGTCAAACTGGAAGTGCTGGGCGACTCGCACACCCTGTTCCCCAACATGCCCGAGACCCTCAAGGCCACCAAGACGCTGGTCGACGAAGGCTTCAAGGTCATGGTCTATTGCACCGACGATCCCATCCAGTGCCGCATGCTGGAAGACCTGGGCGCCGTGGCCGTCATGCCGCTGGCCTCGCTGATCGGCTCGGGCATGGGCATCCTGAATCCCTGGAACCTGCGTCTGATCATCGACCAGGCCCGCGTGCCGGTGGTGGTGGATGCCGGCGTGGGCACCGCGTCCGACGCCGCCATCGCCATGGAACTGGGCTGCGACGCCGTGCTGATGAACACCGCCATCGCCGCCGCGCGCGACCCGGTGCTGATGGCCAGCGCCATGAAAAAGGGCGTGGAATCCGGCCGCGAGGCCTTCCTGGCCGGCCGCATGCCCAAAAAGCTGTACAGCGGCGCGCCCAGCTCGCCCACTGAAGGCTTGATCACCGCCGCCCCGGGCGCTGCAAAATGAGCAGCCGCCAATCGGCCGCCAGCGAGCGCCGCATTCCCAACGCGCTGACCATCGCGGGCGTCGACCCCTCGGGCGGCGCCGGCATTCTGGCCGACGTCAAGGCCATGAGCGCCCTGGGCGCCTATGGCTGCGCCGTCATCGCCGCCCTGACCGCCCAGAACACCCAGGGCGTCACCGGCATTTCGCCCGTGCCGCCCGACTTCGTCGGTCTGCAGATCGACACCCTGTTCACCGATGTGCGCATCGATGCCGTCAAGATCGGCATGCTGGGCCAGAAGCCGGTCATTCAGGTGGTGGCCGAAAAGCTGGCCAAGTGGGTTCCCGCCCACGTGGTGCTGGACCCCGTGATGGTCGCCAAGAGCGGCGACCTGCTGCTCGAACGCGAGGCCGTCGGCGCCATGCGCGAAGCCATGCTGCCGCAGGCCACCCTGCTCACGCCCAACCTGCCCGAAGCTGGCGTGCTGCTCGAAGAGCGGCCCGTCGAAACGGTCAAGGAAATGCGCCGTGTGGCCGAGCGCCTGCGCAACAAGATGGCCCATTCCGGCCAGCGCTGGGTGATGGTCAAGGGCGGCCACCTGCCCGGCAACGAGACCATCGACTTGCTGCACGACGGCGACCGCATGATCGAGCTGCCCGGCCACCGCATCGAAACCGCCAATACCCACGGCACCGGCTGCACCCTGTCGGCCGCCCTGGCCGCCCTGCTGCCCCAGGTCGAGGACGTACCCGAGGCCGCCCGTCGCGCCAAGGCCTACCTGACCGAAGCCATCCGCCACGCCGAGCGCCTGTCGGTCGGCTCCGGCCACGGCCCGGTGCACCACTTCCACGGCTGGTGGTAAGCCCCGGCAGGCGGGTGCGGCCACTGGCCGTATCCGCCTGCGGGCGGTTACATCCACCAGGCCCCGTGCGGACCTGGCCGGTGTACAGGCCGGTAAGGCTGAACGGTCAGTCCGGCCTGTAACTTCTCTGTCGCCCCCGGCGCGTCACAGGACGCTACGAATCGGTACAATGGTCAGTTGATTCCTCTGTTTTTTCTGACCGTCATGAACGCTTCGACCCTGCCCGACGTAGAACAAGCCCGCTTCAACATGGTGGAACAGCAGATCCGCCCTTGGGACGTCCTGGACGCCAACGTGCTGCAAGCGCTGTTCGACGTGCGCCGCGAACAATTCGTGCCGCCCGCCCTGCGCGCCCTGGCATTTTCCGACCTGGAACTGCCGCTGGAAATCAACGCGGTCAACACCCGCCAGACCATGCTCGCCCCCAAGGTCGAAGCCCGCCTGGCGCAGGAACTGCAACTGAGCAAGTCCGACTGCGTGCTCGAAATCGGCACCGGCTCGGGCTACCAGGCCGCCCTCCTGGGCTACCTGGCGCAACAGGTCACCTCGGTCGAAATCGACAGCCGCCTGGTCACGTTCGCGCAGCAGAACCTGCAGATGAACAACGTCACCAACGTCAAGGTCGAAACCGGCGACGGCCGCAACGGCTGGGGCTCCACCGAATACGACGCCATCCTGGTCACCGGCTCGGTGCCGGTCGTGCCCGACGCGCTGAAGTACCAGCTGCGCGTGGGCGGCCGCCTGGTGGTCGTCGTGGGCCAGGCCCCCGTCATGACCGCCTGTCGCATCACCCGCACCACCGCCGCCAGCTTCGAGACCGTGAATCTGTTCGAAACGGTCATCAAGCCCCTGCGCGGCGCGACGGTGTCGCAGTTCAAGTTCTGAGTCCCCTTGGGGTGGGGCCCTGCCGGCCCCTCCCTTCCGCCCCGCGTCCGCCGGCCGGCAACGGGACCCCGGGTTTCCTGGAGCAACACCCCTCCTCCTGACAGATCATGCGCGTCCGACTGCTTACGGCTTTACTGGTTTTTACCTCCGCCGCAAGCGTCGGCCCGTCGCCCGCGTCCGCGCAGAACCTGCTGCAGGTCTGGCAGGCCGCGCTGGGCAATGATCCGCTCTACGCCTCGGCGCGCGCCAACTACCGCGCCGGCCTGGAAAAAGAACCCCAGGCCCGCGCCCTGCTGCTGCCCGAAGTGTCGGCCGGCGCCGGCGGCGCTTACCAGCAAACCCGCAGCACCCGCGGCGGCGTCGCCTACAGCGGCGGCCGCGGCATCTGGGACCTGGCGCTGACCCAACCCCTGTTCGACTGGGGCCGCTGGCAGAATTTCGAGCAGTCCAAGCTGATCGTCGCCGACGTCGAAGTCCAGCTGCAACAGGCTTACCAGGACCTGCTGCTGCGCGTGGCCGACGCCTACTTCAACGTGCTGTACGCCCAGGACACCCTGTCGGCCACCGAAGCCGAAAAGGCCGCCGTGGCCGGCCAGCTGGAATCGGCCAAGCGCAACTTCGAGCTGGGCAACGCCACCATCACCGACACCTACGAGGCGCAGGCGCGCTACGACCTGGTGGTGGCCCAGGAACTGCGGCTGCAGAACGACCTGGACGTGCGCCGCGACGAACTCGCCAAGATCATCGGTACTCCGCCCGGCGCCCTGGCCGAACTGCCGCAAGGCGTGCAGTTGCCCGCGCCGCAGCCGGCCCGTGTGGCCGACTGGAGCACCCAGGCCGAGGCCTCCAGCCTGGACGTGCTGCGCGCCCAACTGCTGACCCGTATCGCCGGGCGCGAAATCCAGATCGCCAAGAGCGGCCACTACCCCACCCTGAATCTGCGCGCCACCAGCGGCAGCGCCAGCGACGCCGTGATGCGCAACGGCGCGCCAGGCAAGCCCATCGACAGCAGCATCGGCGTGGTGCTGTCGATTCCGCTGTATTCGGGCGGCGGCGTGTCGTCGCAGGTCACTGAAAAAGTGCAGCTCGAACAAAAGGCCCGCTATGACTTCGAGGCCGCACGCCGCCAGGCCGTGCAGGCGGCCCGCCAGTACTACACCGGCGTGACCAGCGGGCTGGCCCGCATCCAGGCCCTGGAAGCCGGCGAAAAATCCAGCCGCGCCGCCGTCGAGGCCAACCGCACCGGCTACGAAGTCGGCGTGCGCATCAACCTGGACGTGCTCAACGCCCAGCAGCAGCTCTACGCCACCCAGCGCGACCTGGCGCTGGCGCGCTACAGCACGGTGCTGGCCGGGCTGCGCCTGAAGGCCACCAGCGGCATCCTGGCCGAAACCGACCTGGACGCCATCAACCGGCTGCTGCGCGAACCGCGCTGATTTGTCCCTCAATGAAAAAAGGCGGCCCGCAGGCCGCCTTTTTCGTGGACGCTCGCCGGCTTGGTGGCTACGCGCCCTGGATCTTCTTGACCAGCGCCGTGGTGGACCTTTCGAACTCAAACGGAATGGCCACCGCGCGGCCGCCCCAGGATTTCACCAGGGCGGTTTCAGGCAGTTTTTCCATGTCGTAGTCGCCGCCCTTGACGATCAGGTCGGGCTTGAGCTGGCCGATCAGGGCTTCGGGGGTGTCTTCGTGAAACGACGTGACCACGGTCACGAAGCCCAACGCCGCCAGCAGCGCGGCGCGGTCTTCCATGCGGTTCAAGGGGCGTTCTTCGCCCTTGCCCAGGCGGCGCACCGATTCGTCGGTGTTGACCGCCACGACCAGCGTGGCGCCCAGCTGGGCGGCCTGGTCCAGGTAGGTGGCATGGCCGCGGTGCAGGATGTCGAAAACACCGTTGGTGAACACCAGCGGACGCGGCAGGCGGCCGGCAGCGACCGCGGCGACGCAGTCGTCGCGGGACAGGACTTTGGATTCGAAACGGGCGGCAGGCATGGCGCGATTGTACTCAGGCGCCGGCCAGGATGATTTCCTTTTCCTTGGGCATCACCAGCGCGGTCATTTCCTTGCGGTACCGGTTCAGGTCCTTGACGGACTCGAAGCTGCGGTCCATCAGCTTGGACAGGATGTGCAGGATGCGCGTGGCGACCTTCTGTTCCCAGACGCCGTCAAAGCGGATCTGCGTGTCCAGCCAGTGTTCGAGCCAGCCCGGTTCGGGCAGGCGCGACTGCACCGTGTCGTTGGGGAACAGATCTTTGTTGACGTGCAGGTTGGTCGGGTGCAACGCCTGCTGCGTGCGGCCGGCCGAGGCCATCAGCACGCCGATCTTGGAAAACGCCAGGCGGGCCTGGGCGCTGGTGTCCTGGCCGCGGTCGTGCAGCGCGCGGCGCATGTATTGCAGGTAGGCGCCGGCATGGCGGGCTTCGTCCTGGGCCACGGTCTTGTAGATGGCCTTGATGACCGGTTCGGTGTGCCATTCGGCGGCGCGGCGGTACCAGTGGTTCAGGCGCACTTCGCCGCAGAAGTGCAGCATCAGCGTTTCGAGTTCAGGCGCCACGTCGAATTCGAAGCGCACGTTGTGCAGTTCTTCTTCGGTGGGCACCAGGTCGGGGCAGAAGCGGCGCAGGTATTCGATCAGCACCAGGGAATGCTTCTGCTCTTCGAAGAACCACACCGACATGAACGCGCAGAAATCGCTGTCGCCGCGATTGTCACGCAGGAACATTTCGGTGGCCGGCAGCGCCGCCCACTCGGTGATGGCGTTCATCTTGATCGTCTGGGCCTGCTCGTCCGAGAGCTTGCTGCGATCAAAATCGCCCCAGGGAATATCGTGCGCCATGTTCCAGCGCACCGCTTCCATGGTCTTGAAGAGTTCAGGATAAAGCATGTTCTGCCCTTGTTTTCGTCCCGCTAGTGGGGCTATAGAAATTAATGAATGGCGCACGCGCTTGCTGGCGTGACGCTGCATTGGCCGCCGCAGCGCTATTTTTCGCCGTCTCCCGCGAAGCTATGATGACTGTTTCATGAATGAAACATGACAGGGGATCGCACTACACCATCGCGCCGCCTATCGCGTCAATGCCCATAAGGCGACCCCGATCGCCAAGGCAAGCACTCCAACCAGCGCCGCGACGAGCCGGTTGCTCTGTTCCTGGGCCCGCCGCAACTGGATCATCTCGGCCAACAGGGCCGGCGATACATTCGGGCGGTTCAGGTGGTCATGGACCAGCCTGGGTAGCGCCGGCAGCATCTGCGACCACTGCACGGCTTCTTTTTCCAGGCTCTGCCGCAGGCCCTTGATGCCGACGCGCTGGCGCATCCAGCGTTCGAGATAGGGCTTGGCTGTCTTCCAGAGATCCAGGTTGGGGTCCAGCTGGCGCCCCAGGCCTTCGACATTCAGCAGGGTCTTTTGCAACAGCACCAATTGGGGCTGGATCTCGACGTTGAAACGACGCGAGGTCTGGAACAGGCGCAGCAGCACCTGCCCCAGTGAAATCTCGGACAAAGGCCGATCGAAATAGGGTTCGCAAACGGCGCGCACCGCCCCTTCGAGTTCTTCTTCGCGCGTGTCCGGCGGCACCCAGCCGGATTCGATGTGCAACTGCGCCACGCGGCGGTAATCGCGATGGAAGAACGCCAGGAAGTTCTGCGCCAGGTAATTCTTGTCAAACTCGGACAGCGAACCGACGATGCCGAAGTCCAGCGCGATATAGCTGCCCAGCGTTTCAGGGCGGTCGGACACGTAGATGTTGCCCGGGTGCATGTCGGCGTGGAAGAAGCCGTCGGTGAACACCTGGGTGAAGAAGATCTCGACGCCGGTGCGGGCCAGCGTGGGAATGTCGATGCCCAGCTCGCGCATGCGCTCGACCTGGCCCACCGGCACGCCGTACATGCGCTGCATGGTGAACACGGTGGACGCGGTGTATTCCCAGATGACCTCGGGCACCATCAGCATGTCGCCGCGGCCGGATTCGGGGCCGAAATTGCGGCGCAGCTGGCTGCAATTGGAGGCCTCGCGCACCAGGTCCAGCTCGTCGTGCAGGTATTTGTCGAACTCGGCCACGACCTCGCGCGGCTTGAGCCGGCGGCCATCGGCGCCCAGGCGCTCGATGATGCGCGCCACGATCTTGAGCAGCGACAGGTCTTTCTCGATGATGTTGAGCATGCCCGGGCGCAGCACCTTGACCGCGACTTCGCGGCCGTCGTGCAGCACCGCGAAGTGCACCTGCGCGATCGAGGCCGACGCCACCGGATCGACCTGGAACTGCGCGAACAGCTTTTCGGGCGGCGCGCCCAGCGCAGCCTCGATGCAGGCCGCCGCCTGGGCCGACGGGAACGGCGGCACGCGGTCTTGCAGCAGCGCCAATTCGTTGGCGATGTCGGCGGGAATCAGGTCACGGCGGGTGGACAGCACCTGGCCGAACTTGACGAAGATCGGGCCCAGCGATTCCAGCGCCAGGCGCAGGCGCTGGCCGCGCGGCTGGCGCGGACGGGTGCCCAGGCGGATGACGCGCAGCAGGCAGGTGGCCAGCGGATGGTTCAGGCTGGACAGCACCAGCTCGTCCAGGCCGTAGCGCAGCGAAACCAGGATGATGCGTAACAGGCGCAGCAACGGGAACATGGATCAGGCGCCCCGCTTCGCGCCGGCCGTGGCCAGACGGGTTTGCAGGGCGGCGGCCGAACGGGCCACGGCATCGGCGCGGGCGTTCAGGTCGGCCAGGTCCAGGCGCCACTGCTCCAGCGCCGGGCGGCCCAGCAGCATGCCGCTTTCTTCGGCCAGGTATTCGGACACATTCTCGGCCAGACGTTGGCTGGCCTTGCGGGCGCCACCGGCGGCCGCGCGCAGCCCGCCGGCAATGCGCAGCGCGGGAATGTCACCCACCACGCGGGCCAGGCTGTCTTCGGGGTCCCAGCGCAACTGCTTGGACAGGTCCGCCACCACCTGGGCCAGCGCGGCGTCGCCCGAGATATGCGTGGCCTCGGCGAAATCAGGGGCGTCACCGGTCGCGCCCAGGCGCGGCAGCGGCAGCTTCTCGGGTGCGACGGTCAGGGTCACGTCGGGCACCACGGCCGGGTCGGCCTGGGCCGCCAGGCCCTCGCTGTCGATGGTCAGGCCCAGGGTGAATCCGCCCAGCGCGAAGCGCACGGTCTTGCCGGCATGGCGGGCCAGACGTTCGCGCGCCCAGTCTTCGCGCTTCAACAGGGCGTTGAGCGCGTTTACAGCCAGCCGCGAGGGAGTGGGCAGAAACGAGAAAGGCAACATGACGGTCCGCAGCCCCGCGGGCGGGGTGACGAAGTTGATGGGTAAATCGGGAGTGTAACGGGTTAGTTGAGGGTCTGTTCCCGGGAGACTGGGCACCGTTTGCGCGGACGCAGGGGGAACGCGTGCGGGGCACATGGAAAAACCGGCCCTGGCGGGCCGGTTGCAACGGGCGGCCCGCCAGGGGCCCCCGCGATGTCTGGCGAAAACCGCCAGCCTGCTTAGCTGGCGAATTCCACCGGAATCTGCTGGATACCGGCCAGCAGCCAGCCGCCGTTGGCGGGCTTGAACAGGTTCCAGACTTCTTCGAAGCGGAAGGCTTCGGCGCCGGCAGCCTCGCGCAGCATGCCCGAGAAGCGGACGCTGGCCAGGTGGCCGTCGGACACCGTTTCAATGCCCAGCAGTTCGGCGTTGAGCAGCACGACTTCGGTCTTGTTGGGGGTGGCGCCGCGCTCGGCCAGTTGCGGCTTGAGCTCGGTGATCAGGTCGTCGGTCAGGTAGTCGCGCAGGCGGTCGGTGCTGCCGCTGTCCCAGACGGCCTGGATGCGCACGAACTGTTCCTTGGCTTGCTTCAGGAAAGCGGGCGTATCGAAGTCGCCAGGCACGAACCAGTTGCCATCCTCACCCGGCTTGGGCAGGTCGGCCACCGGGGCTGCCACGGCGGCGGCGGCGGGTGCCGCGGCCGGCGCAGCCGGCTTCAGCGTTTCGCGCCACATGGGTTGCTGCGGCTGCTGGCCAGGCGCGTTGTTGGCGCCGCCAAAGGCGCCTTGCGTCGCCGGCCGGGGACCCGCGCCACGCAGGCGGCGGATGATGAACATGACGGCGAACACGGCCACGGCGATCAGGAGGGCCGACGACAGGAATTCGGCGAAGGCGCCGGACAGGCCCATGCTGGACAGCAGGGCGGCAATGCCCAGGCCGGCGGCGATGCCCGCGATGGGGCCGAGCCAGCGCGACGCGCCGCTCTTGGCTGCAGCGCCCGCGGCGCCAGCCGTGGCCGCACCGGCGGCTGCCGGGGCGGCGGTGGCGCCAGCCGTGTTGCTGGCCGCCGACGGCGGCGTGGTGGCCTGGCGCTGCTGGGTCACGTTGGAGGATTGGCGGCCGGCGCTGGAGCCGCCGCCCGCGCGGCGGGCTTCGGCGTCAAATGACGCCGTCACCAGCGCAGCGCCGGAGATGGCGATGAGCGCCGCGGCGACAAACCGCGAGAAACGGAATTTGGTCATGGATTTTTGCTCCCTCGTACTCACGCCCCTGCTGCCCCGAGCAGCAGGAAGCTGCACGGATATCGTGCAGCCCTCAGCGCGACTTTCTTACATTAATCTGAATGACGTAAGAATAACGGACAAGACGCCGCCCCACAAGTTCCCCGTGGGGCAAAGAAATGCCGTCTGAACCTGGGGCGCTCAGCCCAGCCGCACACCCTCGTGCAGGGCGGCGATGCCCGCCGTCAGGTTGAAGTACTGCACCCGCTCGAGACCGGCGGTGCGCAGCATGTCCGCCAGGGTGTCCTGGTCGGGATGCATGCGGATGGATTCGGCCAGATAACGGTAGCTGGCTTCGTCCTTGGCGACCTTCTTGCCCAGCCAGGGCAGCACATTGAAGGAATACCAGTCGTAGGCGGGCGCCAAGGGCTTGGCCACCCGCGAGAATTCCAGCACCAGCAGCTTGCCGCCCGGCTTGAGCACGCGGGTCATTTCGGCCAGGGCGCGGTCTTTGTGGGTCATGTTGCGCAGGCCGAAGGCCACGCTGACGCGGTCGAAGTAGCCCGACGGGAACGGCAGGCGCTCGGCGTCGCAGACGGCGGTGGGTACCAGCTGGCCGGCGTCGGCCAGGCGGTCGCGGCCCACGCGCAGCATGGAATCATTGATGTCGGTCAGCCAGACCTCGCCGGTGGGGCCGGCGCGCTTGGCGAACGCCTTGGCCAGGTCACCCGTGCCGCCGGCGATGTCCAGCACCTTCATGCCCGGGCGCACGGCGGCGCGGCCGATGGTGAAGGCTTTCCAGACGCGGTGCAGACCGGCCGACATGAAGTCGTTCATGATGTCGTAGCGCTGGGCCACGGAATGGAAGACTTCGGCGACCTTGCGGGCTTTTTCGGTTTCCGGCACCGACTGGAAGCCAAAATGGGTCGATTGCGAGGCGGAATCCGCGGAATGTTGCGATTCGGAGGGGTTTTGCATGGTGAATTCCCGATATATCGTCCAATGGTAGCCTATCGGGGCCTGCCACAGGCCGCCCGCCGGCCCCCTGGCGCAACCCGCGGTCACATACCTGAAATATTGCGGCCATACTATCGCAATGTTCGCGCCGCGCCGGCGCTCAGAAGCGTGCCCTATCCGCCATGTCCAGCACTATCCTCGTCGTCGAAGACGAACCCGCAATCCAGGAACTGATCGCCGTCAACCTGTCCTTCGCGGGGCACAAGGTGCTGCGCGCCTTCGACGCCGACCAGGCCCAGACCCTCATCCGCGCCGAACTGCCCGACCTGATCCTGCTGGACTGGATGCTGCCCGGCACGTCCGGCCTGGCCATGGCGCGCAAGCTGCGCAACGACGAACGCACCCGCGCCGTCCCCGTCATCATGCTGACTGCCAAGGGGTCCGAGCAGGACAAGGTGGATGGCCTGGAAGCCGGCGCCGACGACTACATCACCAAGCCCTTCTCGCCCAAAGAGCTGATGGCCCGCATCAAGGCCGTGCTGCGCCGCCGCGCGCCGCAGCTGACCGACGACGTGATCGACGTCGGCGGCCTCAAGCTCGACCCGGTGACGCACCGCCTGTCGGGCAACAGCCAGTCGCTGCAGATCGGCCCCACCGAATTCCGCCTGCTGCACTTCTTCATGACCCACCCGGAACGCGTGTTTTCCCGCTCGCAGTTGCTGGACCAGGTTTGGGGCGACCACGTCTTCGTGGAAGAACGTACGGTGGACGTGCACATCCGCCGCCTGCGCAAGGCGCTGGAACCCAGCGGCCACGACGCCCATGTGGAAACGGTGCGCGGCAGCGGCTACCGGTTTACGGCACAGGTCCCGGCGCGGTAAAACTCCCGCACGATGATCTGGCTGCGTACCCTCTTCCTGGTCGCCCTGTGGGCGGCGTTGGCACTATTGGCGCAATGGCTCATTGGAGACCCGGCGGGCTGGATCGTGTTTTCCGCCGCGCTGGCCGCCATGCTGCTCTGGCGCAGCTGGCGCCTGCACCTGGTTTCCCACTGGGCCAATCACCCGGACACCTCTCCCCCCGCCTCGGTGGGCCCCTGGGACGACATCCTCGCCCCGCTCTACCGCTATACCCGGGCCCGCGCCCGCGAGCTGACCGAAACCCGCGACACCATGCAAGGCATGCTGGCGGCCGCCCAGGCCCTGCCGGACGGCGCGGTGACGCTGAATGAAGACTTCCAGATCGACTGGTGCAACCGCATGGCACGCCAGCACCTGGGGCTGCGCCTGCCGGCCGACCGCGGCCACAACCTGCTGAACCTGCTGCGCGCGCCGGAATTCGTCGAATACGCGCATCGCGCGTCCTGGCCCGATCCGATCCTGGTGCGCCTGGGCCAGAACGGCCAGGAGCGGCTGATGATGATGCAGCTGACCGCCTACGCAAGCAACCAGCGCCTGCTCATCACCCGCGACGTGACCCAGATCGAACGCCTGGAAACCACGCGGCGCGACTTCGTGGCCAACGTCTCGCACGAGCTGCGCACCCCGCTGACCGTGCTGGCGGGCTTTCTGGAAACGCTACGCGACATGCCGGCCGACGCCCTGCCGCCCGAACAGCGCGCGCAGTACATCGACATGATGCACGAGCAGGCCCAGCGCATGCAGGCCATCGTCGAAGACCTGCTGACGCTGTCGACCCTGGAATCGTCGCCGGGCAGCGACCCGCGCGCCGTCAACATGGGCGCGCTGCTGCAGAAGGCGCGCCAGCAGATCGAGGCCCTGTCGGGCGGACGCCATGTGCTGCAATGGCACATCGACGACACCCTGGACGTGCTGGGCGCCGAAACCGAATTGACCTCGGCCCTGTCGAACCTGCTGACCAACGCCGTGCGCTACACGCCCGACGGCGGCACCATCACCGTGCGCTGGGAACGCGAGGCCGACGGCGGCGGCCGCTACAGCGTGCAGGACACCGGCATCGGCATTCCCGCCCGCCACATCCCGCGCCTGACCGAACGCTTCTATCGGGTCGACCGCGGCCGCTCGCGCGCCGTCGGCGGCACCGGCCTGGGCCTGGCCATCACCAAGCACATCGCCATGCGCCACGACGCCGAGCTGCTCATCAGCAGCGAACCGGGCAAGGGCAGCCTGTTCACGCTGCGCTTTCCGCCCGACCGCATCGCCGTCGCCCTGCCGAGCTGACCGTCGCGCACGCGTCATCCGCACCGCCCCGGCGGCGCGGGTGGTAAATTTCCGGCCATGCGCATCCTGGTCATCGAAGACGAACCCAAACTCGCCGACTACCTGAAAAAAGGCCTGTCGGAGCAAAGCCACGTGGTCGACCTGGCGCGCGACGGCGTCAACGGCCTGCACCTGGCGCTGGAAGGCAACCACGACCTGATCGTGCTGGACGTGATGCTGCCGGGCGTGGACGGCTTCGGCATCCTGGCCTCGGTTCGGGCCCGCAAGGACACCCCCATCCTGATGCTGACGGCGCGCGATGCCGTCGAAGACCGCGTGCGCGGCCTGGAAGGCGGCGCCGACGACTACCTGGTCAAGCCCTTCGCGTTTTCCGAGTTGCTGGCGCGCGTGCAGGCGCTGCTGCGCCGCGGCCGCTCGCAGGAACCCACCGTGTTCCGCCTGGCTGATCTGGAACTGGACCTGGCGCGGCGCAAGGCCGTGCGCGGCGGCCAGCGGCTGGACCTGACCGCCAAGGAATTCAACCTGCTGGCCCTGCTGCTGCGGCGCCAGGGCCAGGTGCTGTCGCGCACCACCCTGGCCGAACAGGTGTGGGACATGAACTTCGACAGCGACACCAACGTCATCGACGTGGCCGTGCGGCGCCTGCGCAGCAAGCTGGACGATCCGTTCGAGGCCAAGCTGCTGCACACCGTGCGCGGCATGGGCTACGTGCTCGAATCGCGCCCGGCGTCCGCGCGCCCATGAAACCGCCGCGCATGCGCTCGATGCAGGCGCGCCTGACCCTGCTGCTGGGCGCCATCGCCCTGCTCGTGTCCAGCCTGGCCGGCGCCACGCTGTTCTGGGCGCTCAAGCGCGAAGTCGAGCGCCAGGAAATCACCGAGGTCAGCGGCAAGCTGGAGTTGATCAACCACCTGATCGACATGCAGAACAGCGCGCGCGGCCTGCACGACCTGGCCGCGACGTTTGACGACATGCGTACCGGCCAGAGCCAGCTGGGCATCTGGATCGTCGACGCCCAGGGCCGCCCCGTCTATGGCGGCGACGCCCCCGAAACGCTGGACACGCTGCCCGACCAGCAGGTGCTGCTGCAGCTGGCCGACGGCAACCGCATGCGCGGCCTGCGCGTGGCCGTCGATGACCGCATCCTGCCCGGCGCGCACCTGACCGTGGCGGTCAGCACCCGCACCAGCTCGCAGTTCCTGTACGCCTACGGCACCGCGCTGGCGCTGATCTGCGCGCTGTGGGTGGGCGCCACCGTGGTGCTGGCCGCCTGGGCGGTGCGCCGCAGCATGGCGCCCACGCGCCGCCTGTCGGAACAGGCCGCGCGCATCCAGCCCGACAATCTGGCGCTGCGCCTGCCGCTGCGCGACACCGACCGCGAACTGCACGAACTGGTGCTGTCCTTCAACCGCACGCTGGAACGGCTGCAGGCCGCCTACCAGCAGATGGAAGGCTTTAACGCCGACGTCGCCCACGAACTGCGCACGCCGCTGGCCACGCTGATCAACGGCACCCAGGTCACGCTGTCCAGCGGCCGCGACGCCGACGAACTGCGCGAAGCGCTGGAATCCAACCTGGAAACGCTGGAAGACCTGAAGACGCTGGTCAACGACATGCTGTTCCTGGCCCGTGCCGACCGCGGCGAACGGGCGGCTGACCCGGTGCCAGTCTCGCTGGCCGCCGAAGCGCGGCGGGTGGCCGATTTCTACGAGGCCGCGCTGGAAGAGCGCGGCGTGGCGCTGCGCTGCGAGGGCGACGCCATCGTGGCCGCCAACCCCGGCCTGGTGCGCCGCGCGCTGGCCAACCTGATCTCGAACGCCATCAAGGCCACGCCCCGCGGCGGCGAAATCGTGCTGGCCTGCCAAGCGCAGCCGCAAGGCGCGCGGGTCGAAGTGCGCAACCCGGGCGAGCCCATTCCCGCGGCCGACCTGCCCCGCATCTTCGACCGCTTCTTTCGCGCGGGCCAGGCCCGCGCGCCGCGTAGCGAAGGCCACGGGCTGGGGCTGGCCATCGTGCGCGCCATCGCCCGCATGCATGGCGGCGAGGTCGACGCGGCCTCCGGCCCCGACGGCACGGTGGTCGGCATTACCCTGCGCGGGCCGGCCCCCACCGGACCCAACATTACAAAGAAGTAATCTGCGCGACAGAACCGGGTCACCCCGGTTTTCCTAAAGTGCCTGCATGGTCAACCCCTTTGAAGGGAACAGCATGAAAGGCACTTTGCACCGCATCACCCTGGCCGCGGCCCTGACCGCCCTGCTTGGCGCCGGCTCCGCTCTTGCGGCGGGCGCCCACGACGAGCATGCCGGCCACGCCATGCCGATGGCATCCACCCCCATCGGCGTACCGGGCGACGCCGCCCGCGTCACGCGCACCATCGACATCGACATGACCGACGCCATGCGCTTCACGCCCGCCCAGGTGCAGGTGAAGGCCGGCGAGACCGTGCGCTTCAATGTGCGCAACTCGGGCAAGATCCGCCACGAAATGGTGCTGGGCAGCGATGCCGACCTGCAGGCCCACTACGCCATGATGATGCAGGACCCCGGCATGCGCCACGAAGAGGCCAACGCCGTATCGCTGGACGCGGGCAAGAGCGGCCAGATCGTCTGGAAGTTCGACCGCGCCGGCAGCGTGTCCTTCGGCTGCCTGGAACCCGGCCACTACGCCGCCGGCATGAAGGGCGCGGTGTCGGTGCAGTAGCGCCCGCCCGGATCCGCCATGAGCTCCCGTCTGCTTTCCACCCGCCGCCGCTTCGTGCAGGGCCTGGCCGCCGGCGGTGCGCTGGCCGCACTGGGCGGCTGGCGCGCGGCTCAGGCCGCCACGCCTGCCACGCCCGCCGGCCCCGCCGAACTGCGCGGCACCGAATTTCACCTGGAAATCGGCGAAACCCCGGTCAACTACACCGGCGCTGCTCGCATCGCCACCACCGTCAACGGCCAGGTGCCCGCGCCGCTCTTGCGCTGGCGCGAGGGCGACACGGTGACCCTGCACGTCACTAACCGCCTGCGCGAGCAAACGTCGATCCACTGGCACGGCATCCTGTTGCCGACCGACATGGACGGCGTGCCGGGCCTGAGCTTTGCCGGCATCGATCCGGGCCAGACCTTCACCTACCGCTTCGACGTGCGCCAGAGCGGCACCTACTGGTATCACAGCCATTCGGGCTTCCAGGAACAGACCGGCCTGTACGGCGCCATCGTCATCGAGCCCAAGCGACGCGACCCGATCGCCTCGGACCGCGACTACACCGTGCTGCTGTCCGACTGGACCGACGAAGACCCCATGCGCGTCTTCGACAAGCTGCGCGCCATGCCCGACTACTACAACCGCAACCAACCCAGCGTCGAAAGCCTGGCCCGCGAGGCAAAGGACAAGGGCTGGCGTGCCGCGCTGTCCGAACGGTTGATGTGGGAACAGATGCGCATGAACCCGTCGGACCTCGCCGACGTCTCGGGCGCCACCTATACCTACCTGACCAATGGCGCTACGCCGGCCGGCAACTGGACCGGCCTGTTCACGCCCGGCGAGCGAGTGCGGCTGCGCCTGATCAATGGTTCGGCCATGACCTATTTCGACGTCCGCATTCCCGGGCTGAAGATGACGGTGGTGGCCGCCGACGGCCAGGACGTGCGGCCGGTGGAAGTCGAGGAACTGCGCATCGCGGTGGCCGAGACCTACGACGTGATCGTCGAGCCTGCCGACGACCGCGCGTACACGATCTTCTCGCAAGCCATGGACCGGTCCGGCTATGCCCGCGCCACCCTCGCGCCGCGCCCCGGCATGCAGGCCGCCGTGCCGGATGTGGACCGGGTGCAGTTGCTGGGCATGATGGACATGGGCATGAAGCACGACATGCCGGCCGGGCAGGACATGGCCGGCATGGATCACGCCGCGATGGGCCATGGCGCAACGCCCGCGCCCACCGGCGCCATGGCAGGCATGAACCACGGCGCCATGCCCGGCATGGAGCATGGCAGCCGCCACGGGGCCGGCGCCGATCAGGGCGGCATGGTCGAGGTCAAGCACCCCTACCCCGCCGAACACGGCCCCGGCAATTCCATGCTGCCCGACGTGGTGTCCACCCGCCTGGACGACCCCGGCATCGGCCTGCGAGACAACGGCCGCCGGGTGCTGACCTACGCCGACCTGCGCTCGGTGCGCGAACCCGCCGACAACCGCCCGCCCACCCGCGAAATCGAACTGCACCTGACCGGCAACATGGAACGCTATATGTGGTCGTTCAACGGCGTGAAATTCTCGGACGCCAAACCCATCCTGCTGCGCTACGGCGAGCGCGTGCGCTTCGTGCTGGTCAACGACACCATGATGACGCACCCGATCCACCTGCACGGCCTGTGGAGCGACCTGGAATCGCCCGACGGCGCCTTCCAGGTGCGCAAGCACACCCTGTCGCTCAACCCCGCGCAGCGCCTGTCCTACCGCGTCAGCGCCGATGCCCGCGGCCACTGGGCCTACCACTGCCACCTGCTGTACCACATGGAAGCCGGCATGTTCAGGGCCGTGGTGGTGGAGTAGGCGATGAGACATCCGACCATGCCCGACCGCCTTCCCTTCATCCGCCACGCCGCGTTCGCCGCTGCCCTGCTCGCCGGCCTGGCGGCCCACCCGGCGCGCGCCCAATCCATGCAGGATCATGCCGGCATGGATCATGCATCGATGCCCGGCATGAACGCGGCCGCCCCCATCAACTCGCCGCCCGTCGGCAGCCTGCCGTCCAGCGACGGTGCGGCCCCGCGCGGCTACGACAGCTATGGCATCCATCCGCACATGATGGACAACGCGGCCACCTGGCACCTGCTGTTCGACAAATTCGGCGGGTCGCGCAATCGCGACGGCCAGAACGCACTGGAGTGGGACGGCCGCTTCTGGTACGGCACCGCCACCAATCGCCTGGTGATCAAGAGCGAAGGCGAACGCGAGAGCGGTGGCGGTTCCGACGCCAAGGTCGAGGCCTTCTGGAGCCACGCCATCTCGCCCTTCTGGGACCTGCAGCTGGGCGCCCGGCGCGACGTCGGCACCGGCCCCAAGCGCAACTGGGCCGCCGTCGGCATCGAAGGCGTGCTGCCTTACAACATCGAGCTGGAAACCACCGCCTACGCCGGCCCGTCCGGCCGCACCGCGCTGGCCATGAAGGCCGAATACGACCTGCTGCTGACCCAGCGTCTGATCTTCACGCCCGAACTCGAAGCCAGCGCCTACGGCCGCAACGATCCTGACCGCGGCGTCGGCTCGGGCCTGTCCAAGGGTTCGCTGTCATTGCGCCTGCGCTACGAGGTCACGCGCGAATTCGCCCCCTACGTTGGCGTATCCTTTGAACGTAAATTCGGCCGCACCGCGGACTATGCATCCGACGCCGGCCAAAGCCGCTCGCAGGCCGCCGTGCTGGCCGGCGTGCGCTTCTGGTTCTGACCCCCTTGCCCGCCAACGGAGCCCCATGAAAAAAACGCTCGCCCCTGCCCGCCGCCTGATCCTGGCCGCCGCCCTGTCCCTGCCGCTGTACGCCCCGGCCTTCGCCCTGGCACAGACCGCCCCCAAGGTCCAGGTCTGGAAGACCCCCACCTGCGGCTGCTGCGAAGACTGGGTCAAGCACATGCGCGACAACGGCTTTGACGTCACCACCCACGACGTCCAGGACACCGGCCCCGTGCGCCGCAATGCCGGCATGGCCGACTACGGTTCCTGCCACACCGCCGTGGTCGACGGCTACGCCATTGAAGGCCACGTGCCCGCCAGCGACGTGCGCCGCCTGCTGCTCGAAAAACCGGACGCCGCCGGCCTGGCCGCCCCCGGCATGCCCCTGGGCTCGCCCGGAATGGACGGCCCCGAATACGGCGGCCGCAAGACCCCGCACGACGTCCTGCTGGTGGACAAACGCGGTGGCGCCAAGGTCTTCCAGGCGTATCGTTGATGTCAACACGCCCGCCGGCCCCCCCCGGACCGGCGCGATACAAGCCGCCCCCCCTTGCGCGGCCCTTGAAACAATTCATCCACACCGCGCCAATGGCTACTCCTTGCACTGCAGCAAAAATGCGCCACAATAAATAGAACGCATTTCCCCACCCGACCCCTGGCAGTCATGGCAAAAATCGTCCTGTTCGAGAACATCCATCCGAGCGCCCGCGCCGTCTTCGAAACCGCCGGCTACACCGACATCGTCTCGCACGCCGCGGCCCTGCCGCCCGCGCAGATGCACGACGCCCTGCGCGGCGCCCACGTCGCCGGCATTCGTTCTCGCACCCACCTGGACGCCGCCCTGCTGTCCGGCAACCCCGACCTGCGCGTCGTCGGCTGCTTCTGCATCGGCACCAACCAGGTCGACCTCGACACCGCCATGCAACGCGGCATCCCGGTGTTCAACGCCCCCTTCTCCAACACCCGCTCGGTCGCCGAACTGGTGCTGGGCGAAGCCATCCTGCTGCTGCGCCGCATTCCCGAAAAGAACGCCCGCGTGCACCTGGGCCACTGGGACAAGAGCGCCTCCGGCGCTTTCGAGACCCGCGGCAAGACCCTGGGCATCGTCGGCTACGGCAACATCGGCTCGCAGATCAGCACCCTGGCCGAAAGCCTGGGCATGCGCGTCATCTACCACGACGTCGAAGCCAAACTGCCCCTGGGCAACGCCCGTCCGGCCGGTTCGCTCAACGACCTGCTCGAACAAGCCGACGTCGTCACCCTGCACGTGCCCGGCGGCAAGTCCACCGAAAACATCATCGACGCCGACGCCCTGGCCCGCATGCGCCGCGGTGCCATCCTCATCAACGCCTCGCGCGGCACCGTCGTCGACATCAACGCCCTGCACGCCGCCCTGAAATCCGGCCACCTGGCCGGCGCCGCGCTCGACGTCTTCCCCACCGAACCCAAGAGCGCCGACGAACCCCTGGCCAGCCCGCTGATCGGCCTGCCCAACGTCATCCTTACCCCGCACATCGGCGGCAGCACGCAGGAATCCCAAGAGAACATCGGCCGCGAAGTCGCCGAAAAGCTCGTGCGCTTCCTGCAGGCCGGCACCACCAAGGGCGCCGTCAACTTCCCCGAGCTGCCCTTCCTGGAACAGGCCGGCGCCACCCGCATCCTGCACGTACACCGCAACGCCCCCGGCGCCCTGGGCACGCTCGACAACCTGATGGCCCAGCACGGCCTGAACATCGTCAGCCAGACCCTGCAGACCAAGGGCCAGATCGGCTACGTCATCACCGACGTCGAAGGCCACGTCGACGACCTCGTCATGACCACGCTGCGCGACCACCCCATCACGGTCCGCTGCGACCGGCTGTAAAGCCCGCCAAGACAAAAAAGGGACCCTCGGGTCCCTTTTTTTTCGCCCCGCTGCCGCAGCGCGGTCCCACCACTTCACTCCCCGCAACCCAACCCAGCAATCACTACTCCGACTTACCCGCAAAATGTCCCGCCACCCAGCGCTCGCACACCGCCCACAACGCGGGCGCACCGCGTTGAATCACCGGCCCATACCGCGCCAGCACCTGCTCCATCGACACCCCGTTCTCCGTCCACGTGCCCCCGCCGGTAAACACATTGATCAGCAGCGGCTGAAACCGATCCAACGCCTTCGCGAACTTCGCATCTTCCGACTCGGCCTGCTCGAACTCCCGCCATAACGCCAGGAACTCCTGCCCCTGCGCCCCCGGCAACAACCCGAACAGCCGCACGGCCGCCGCGTCCTCCTGCTCCGCCTGCGCCTGCGCCGACGAGCCGCCGTGGATCGGAAAATCTCCCACGTCGATCTCCACCACGTCGTGCAGCAACAGCATCCGCATCACCCGCCCCGTATCCACCGGGCCACAGGCGTACTCGCTCAGCACCAGCGCATACATCGCCAGGTGCCACGAATGTTCCGCCGAATTTTCCTTGCGGCTCGTGTCCAGCAGCGGCGACTGCCGCACCACCGATTTCAGCCGGTCAATTTCCCGCAGGAAGCCCAGTTGCTTCTCCAACGCCGACAATTCCATCCACTTGTCCTCATTCAAGGCGCGGCCGCGGCCCGCCCCAGGCATTCCGCCATTTTGCCCCCGACGCTGCCCGCATCGAACGGCAAGCGTCCGATGATGCCGATTTCCCGGTAGAACGCCGCCTCGCCCAGCGACAGCAGCCGCAACCCGTCCAGGTTCAAGCCTCGCAGCCGCGGCAACAACCCCACCCCCAGCCCGTGCCGCACCATATTGGCGATCGCTTCGATTTCATCGAGCTCCACCGCCTCGTGCACCGTGATGCGCTGCTTCTTCAGGAACAGATCCACCACCCGCCCGCCGAACGACGCCCGGTCGTAGCGAATGAACGGCTGCGTGGCCAGCAGCTCGCGCCACGGCGCCAGCGGCATCGATTCCGGCATGGCCAGCACCACCTCTTCGCGCAGCAGCGGCTGCCAGCCCAATTCAGGCGGCAACGCGAATGGCGGCCGGATCAGCAGCGCCATGTCGACCTCGCCCGCGTCCACCTGCCCCAAAAGCGACAGCGACACCCCCGGCACGATGCGTACCCGCACGTCGGGGTAGCCCGCGCGGAACTCCCCCAGCGCCCGCACCAGCAGGTCCTGCTGCACCGACGCGATGGCGCCGATGCGCAGCGACCCGCTGACGTGGCCCTCGCCCGCCGTGGCCATGCGCTCGGCCATGGCCACCAGTTCCTCGGCCTGCGGCAGCATCTCGCGCCCGTGCGCGTTCAGCGTCGCCGCGCGGGCGCCGCGGTCGAACAGCGACACGCCCAGGTATTCCTCCAGGCGCTTGATCTGCGCGCTGACGGCCGACTGGGTCAGGCCCAGCTGGGCGCCCGCCCCTGTGAAGGTGCCGTCCCGCGCCACGGCGATGAAGGTCTTGAATTCTTTGATCACGATCAATATTTTTGATGCCAAGACACAAAAAATATCGTTTTTCAATCAAAAAAACAATTCATAAACTAGCAATCAGGACACGACCCGATGGTGACGGTCCGCATTCTGATTTACCTTTTCCGCCTTATCCGGAGCTTTTCATGACCGCTCAAACCAACTTGCCGCCGTTCCACCTGGCCTTCCCGGTCCGCGACCTGGCCGAAGCCCGCGCCTTCTACGGCGAAAAGCTGGGCTGTCCCGAGGGCCGCAGCTCGCCCGAATGGATCGACTTCAACTTCTACGGCCACCAGATCGTCGCCCACCTGGCCCCCAGCGAGTGCGGCCACAAGGCCACCAGCGCCGTCGATTCGCACAATGTGCCCGTGCGCCATTTCGGCGCCGTGCTTTCCATGGAACAATGGGAAGCCATGGCCAAGCGCCTGACCGATGCCGGCACCGAGTTCGTCATCGAGCCCTACATCCGCTTCAAGGGCGAAGTCGGCGAACAGGCCACCATGTTCTTCCTGGATCCGTCGGGCAACGCGCTGGAATTCAAGGCGTTCAAGAACATGGATTCGTTGTTCGCCAAGTAATCCGTCTCTACAGGTTTCGTGCCGTTGAACGCAATATCAGACCCACCTTCTTCGGCCGAAATCCCCTGGCGCATCCAGCCCCAGGGTGACCGCTGCCTGATCGTCTCGTTCGGCGCCCAGATCGACGCCGCTGTCGGACGCACCTGTCTGGCCGCCGCGCGCAAGCTGCGCGATGCCGGCCTGCCGGGCGTGACCGATGTCGTGCCCTCGTTCGTGGCGGTGGCGGTCCACTACCGGCCCGACGGCCTGGGCAACGGCCCCACCTACGCCAGCCTGGCCGACCGCATCGAAACCCTGCTGGCCGAAGGCATTGCCGCGGACGCCGCCGCCGGCCGCGACGTCGACGTGCCCGTCTGCTACGGCGGCGAACACGGCCCCGACCTGCTCGAGGTGGCCACCGCCGCGGGCCTGACGCCCGACGAGGTCATCGCGCTGCACAGCGGGCCGCGCAGCATGGTGTTCATGCTGGGCTTTGCGCCCGGCCATGCCTACCTGGGCGTACACGACGAAAAACTGAACCTGCCGCGGCGCGCCTCGCCGCGCACCGCCGTGCCCCCTGGCGCCGTGGCCATCGCCAACCGCCAGACCGTCATCTACCCCAACCGCCTGCCCGGCGGCTGGCACATCATCGGCACCACGCCGCTGACCATGTTCGACCCCGCGCGCGAACCGGCTGCGCTGCTGCAACCCGGCGACTCGGTCCGCTTCGTGCCCATCACCCCCGAAGAATTCGACCGTCTGCGCGAGGCCCGGCCGTGAGCATCACCGTCATCAAGCCGGGCATGCTGTCCAGTTTCCAGAACCGCGGCCGCGACGGCTACCAGCACCAGGGCATTCCCGCTGCCGGCGCCATGGACGAACGCGCTCATCGCCTGGCCAATGCACTGGCTGGCAACACCGGCGACCCGGCTACGCTCGAAATGACCCTGACCGGCCCCACGCTGCGCTTTGATGTGCCAGCCTGCTTCGCGCTCGCGGGCGCCGACCTGGGCGCCACGCTCAACGGCCAGGACATCCCCTTGCATCGCCCGCTGGTGGCACGCGCCGGCGACACGCTGGCGTTCGGCGCCCGGCCCGCCAACGGCGTGCGCGGCTACCTGGCGGTGCATGGCGGTTTTGCGCTGCCGTCCGTGATGGGCAGCGAAACCACCTACCTGCGCAGCGGCTTCGGCGGTTTCGAAGGCCGTGCGCTGGCCAAGGCCGACCAGGTCGGCCTTGGCCAGGCGCTGGGCCATGCCGATCTGGACGCCCTGCAGAAAGCGCTGTGGGATATACGCATCTACCTGCCCGGCACGCTGGGCCACAAGCAACGCGACGCCATCCGTTTCCTGCCCGGCCTGCAATGGGAAGAATTCTCGGAAGCCACCCGCCATGCCTTCGGCGGCTCGGAATTTCGCATCAGTCCGCAATCGGACCGCATGGGGTATCGGTTGCTGGGGCCTGCGCTGTCCATGAGCCAGCCGCGCCAGATGCTGTCGGAAGCCGCCTGCTTCGGTACCGTGCAGGTGCCGTCCGGCGGCGAAGCCATCATCCTCATGGCCGACCGCCAGACCACCGGCGGCTACCCCAAGATCGCGCAGATCGCCACCGTCGACCTGCCGCTGCTGGCCCAATACGCCCCGGGACGCACGCTGCGCTTTGCGCGTATCGAACTGGACGAGGCCCAGCGCCTGGACGGCGAACGCGAACGCGCCTTTACCCAATTGCTGGACACGCTGGCGCCGCTGCGCGCATTGCTGACACAAGGACACTGACATGAGCCAAAGCATCGACCTGAACTGCGATATGGGCGAAAGCTACGGCGCCTGGACCATGGGCAACGATGCCGCGGTGCTGGCGTTCGTCAGCTCGGCCAACATTGCCTGCGGCTTCCATGGCGGCGACCCCGCCACCTTGCGCAAGACCGTGGCCGCCGCGCTGGCCCAGGGCGTGGCGCTGGGCGCGCACCCCAGTCTGCAGGACCTGGCCGGCTTCGGCCGCCGCGCCATTCCCACCACGCCCGAAGAAGCCTACGACATCGTCGTCTATCAGATCGGCGCGCTGGCCGGCGTGGCCGCCTCGCAGGGCGCGCGGCTGCACCATGTCAAGGCACACGGCGCGCTGTACAACATGGCCGCCAAAGACGCGGGCCTGGCGCGCGCCATCTGCCAGGCGGTGAAAGACGTGGATGCCTCGCTGGTGCTGTACGGCCTGGCGGGCAGCAAGCTGATCGATGCCGCCCGCGACATCGGCCTGGCCGCGGCCAGCGAAGTCTTCGCCGACCGGTCCTACCAGGACGACGGCTCGCTCACTCCGCGCACCCGCGCGGGCGCCATGATCGAAGACGTGGACCAGGCGGTTGCGCAGGTGCTGCGCATGGCGCGCGAAGGCTTGGTGCGCTCGGTCGACGGCAAGGATGTGCCGGTGCAGGCCGACACGCTCTGTATCCATGGCGACCAGCCCAACGCGCTGGTGTTCGCGCGCGCCATCCGCGACGCGCTGCAACAGGCAGGCATCGCGGTGCGCACGCCGCAGGCGCGCTGACGGGGTATCGACGTGAAGAAGGCCGCGCGTTAGCCGCGGCCGAAACGCGGCGCCGGCTCTTCGGCGTCCTGCAGCGAGGCCTCGTGGTAGGCCCGCAAAATGCCCGGCAGCACATCCAGCACGTAGCTGCGCGTCAGTTCGGCCGCCCGGTCGAAATCGCGGCTGGCCATGGCCTGCGTGATGCCCTGGGTGTAGGTCTGCAGGTTGTTCGAGTCCATCGTCTCTTTGGCCAGCAGATAGCGCAGCGGCTCGACCTGCTCGTACAGCTTGGTGAGCACGCCCACCAGCGGCGCATTGCCCGTGAAACGGGCGCCGGCCAGGTAGAACTCGCGCAGCGCCGCGATGTAGGCGCGCACGTCGCGCTTGGCCATGGCCGCGGCGATGGCATCGTCGTAGGTGCGCAGTTCGGCCACCAGCGGCGACACGTCGTCCATCTCGGCGACCTGGCGGATACAGTAGGCTTCCAGTTCGGCGCGCAGCTTGTACAGGTGGCGGATCTGGGTTTCCGAATACAGGGTGGCCCTGAAACCTTTGCGTTGGACATGCGTCACCAGGCCGCTCAATTCCAGCAACCGCAGCGCTTCCCGGATGGGACTGCGGCTGGTGCCGAAACGCTGCTCCAGTTCCTGTTCCCGCAACGGCTGCCCGGGCCTGATAGTGCCATCCACTATCAACTCACGAATCTGTTCCTGTAGGAAATACGGAATCGTGGCGGGCGCTTTGACGTCCAATCGGCTCCCCTTGTACTGCGTGATGCAAGTATTGCGACACCGAGAAGATACTAGAAATCTATTGAAACACAAATAAGAAAATTGTTGCAGCAGTTCGTGTGTGAGCCCATTGATGGCAATCGGATTGGCGGGCCGACCTGGGCCGCTACCGGCTCAAGCGTCAGGCCAGCAGACGTCGCCTGAGCGCGTCAATCCCAGTCGTCGCGGTAGACGAACTTGGGCATCTGCCAGTTGAAGCGCAGGGCCAGCAGGCGCAAGGCCAGGCCCGCCGCCAGGGCGATGGGCACGGCGGCGTTGGCGGACAGCCCCAGCGCCTGGCTGCCCAGGTACAGCGCCCCGGTCACCACAGACACGCTGGCGTAGAGTTCCTTGCGGAACAGCAGCGGCACCTCGTTGCAGAGCACGTCGCGCAGCACGCCGCCAGCGCAGCCGGTGATCATGCCGCTGATCAGCACCACCGTGATCGGCAGCTGCATCAGTTGCGCCACCTGGCAGCCGATGACGGTGAAGGCCACCAGGCCCAGGGCGTCGGCCAGCAGGAACAGGCTGCGCAGCCGCCGCATGATCGGTGCGATCAGGGCCGTAAGCAGCGCCGCGCCCGCCGTCATCCACAGGTATTCCGGATGCACCACCCACGTCAACGGGTAATGGCCCAGCAGCACATCGCGCAGCGAGCCACCGCCCAGCGCGGTGACGCAGGCGATGATGCACACGCCCATCCAGTCCATGTCGCGCCGGCCGGCCGACAGCGCCGCGGTCATGGCTTCGGCCACGATGGCGACCAGGTAGAGCGTGTGCAGCAAGGTGGGAGAAAGATCGGGGAACATGGATCGGGCAAGCGTGAAAAAAGCGCCACCGGGGTCGGACCCCACGGCGGGCGGCAGGCCCCCATTGTATTGACACCGCGCAATGGCGTTGCCGCCGGCCCCCGCCATCCCTTACGCTGAAAGCACGTTGATATCGGTCAAGCCCCCGTTCGCGCCGCGGCCGGACAATGGGGTATGCCCGCCAAGGGCGCCATCGGCCGGACGGAGGCTGGCGGGAGTCTCCGGCCCGGCCACTCATCGGGAGAAACGTATGTCTGAACAACCAGGCCCCATCCTTCTGGCCACGGACCTGAGCGCGCGGGGCGACCGCGCACTGGACCGGGCGCTGCAGCTGGCCAAGGAACGCAACACCAAGCTGGTCGTGCTGCACGTCATGGAAACCCATTCCGTGCCGGCGCGCCTGACCACGCCGGTCTGGCGCCGGCTGTCGACCGACCACAAGGCCCTGGCCGAGCGCGAGCTGGCCGAAGACCTGGCCGACGCCGGGATTCCTACCGAGGTCGTGGTGGCCACCGGCGATCCGCTGGTGCGCATCATGGAAACCGCCGACAGCTTCGGCTGCTCGCTGATCGTCACCGGCATTGCCCGCGACGAAACGCTGGGCCGGCTGCTCTTGGGCACCACGGTGGAAAAGCTGGCGCGCCAGGCCCGCCAGCCGGTGCTGGTGGTCAAGACCCGGCCGCGCAAGCCCTACCACGACGTGCTGGTCGCCACCGACTTTTCGCCGGGCTCGCGCCAGGCCCTGCGCGCCGCGCTGCACCTGGTGCCCGACGCCAGCCTGACGCTATTCCACGCCTACGACATGCCGTTCCAGGGCAAGAATGTGCCGGACGACGCCGTGACGCGCAGCTTCTACAAGGCGGCCGAGCAAAGCGCGCGCGAGTTCATCGCAGAAACGGCGGAACTGGCGGACGTGGCGGCGCCCAAAGTGGTGCTGGAATGCGGCCAGCCGGAAACCGTGCTGTCGGAATACTCGTTCAACCATCGGTCTGACCTGGTGGTGACGGGCACCCATGGCCGCACCGGCCTCTTGCGCACCGCCATCGGCAGCGTCGCCGAACGGCTGCTGGAAGCCCTGCCCAGCGACGTGCTGATCGTGCGGCTGACCGACGAGCAATAGCCCGCCGCGCGGGAACTCAGGCGTCCCCGTTCTGGATCATGGCCTCGATGCGGCTGCGCAGCATGCGCAGCAGCACCAGGCCGGGCAACGCAATGACGACCGTCACCAGGAAGAACCCTGGCCAGCCCAGGTGTTCGACCAGGGGCGGCGTCAGCGGTCCGGCCAGGTAGGTGCGGCCCACGGCCGACAGCGCCGACAAGAGCGCGAACTGCGTGGCCGAAAAGCGCTGGCGGCACAGGGCCATCAGCAGGCCCACGAACGAGGCCGTGCCCAGCCCGCCGCACAGGTTTTCAAGGCCCACGGCGCTGGCCATCAGCCAGATGCTCTTGGGGCTGACGGCAATGAGCCAATAGCCCAGGTTGGACACCGCCTGCAGCAGGCCGAACACCATCAGCGACCGGTACAGGGTCCAGCGCGACATGATGAAGCCGCCGGCCAGCGCGCCGACAATGGTGGCGGCCATGCCCATGACTTTATTGACCGCGCCGACCTCGGTGGGCGTGTAGCCCGCGCCGCGGATCAGGAAGGTGGTGGACAACGCGCCGGCAAAGGCGTCGCCCAGCTTGTACAGCACGATCAGCAGCAGCACCAGCAAGGCGCCGCGGCGGGTGAAGAATTCCTGCAATGGCGCCGCCACGGCTTCGCCCAGGCTGCGCGGGGCCACGGCCACGCGTTCCGGTTCGGGCGCCCACAACGTAGCCAGCGCGCACAGCAGCATCAGGCCGCCCATCACCACATAGGTATTGCCCCAGCCGATCCATTGGTCGGCCATGATCAGCGCCAACCCGCCCGAGACGATCATGGCCAGGCGGTAGCCCATGACCTTGATGGCCGCGCCCGCGCCGCGCTCTTCCTTGCGCAGCACGTCGGTGCAATAGGCATCGAAAGCGATGTCCTGGGTGGCGGACAGGAAAGCCACCAGCACCGCCAGCAACGCCAGCGTCTGCAAGGCCGACGACGGCGACAGCGTCCCCATCACCATGATGGCCAGGGCCAGCAGGACTTGCGTGACCAGCATCCAGCCGCGGCGCCGGCCCAGCAGCGGGGGCACGTAGCGGTCGACCAGCGGGGCCCACAGGAATTTCAGGGTGTAGGCGGTGCCTACCAGGGTGAGGAAACCGATCTGCTGCAACGGCACGCCGGCCACAGTAGCCCAGGCCTGCAAGGTGCCGCTGGTCAGGGCCAGCGGCAATCCGCTGGCAAACCCCAGGACCAGCAGGGGTGCAACGCGGGGGCTGGTGTAGACGTTGGATACAGCGGTAATGACGGTCTCCTGGAACGGGCCGGCGCGGCGCACAGGCGTGCGCCACGGGCTTGCGGCATTTTAGGCGCGGATCGCCCGAGCCGTCAGCCGCCGTTGCAGAAAGTCAGGGAGAGGCGAAGCGATACACCGCCAGGGTGCTGCGCCAGCTGGGAAACGCCTTGATCTCGCGCCCTTCGTTGAAGGTGGCGCGTTCCAGGATGCGCAGGCCCAGCTCACCGGCCAGCTGTTCGAAGTCGCGCAGCGTGCACAGGTGGATGTTGGGCGTGTTGTACCACTGGTAAGGCATCTGGCCGGTCACCGGCATGCGGCCGCGCAGGATCATCCAGCCGTGCGGCCAGTAGCCGAAATTGGGAAACGACACCACGCCGTGGCGCGCCACGCGGGCCATTTCGCGCAGGATGTGCTCGGTGCGGTGCATGGACTGCAGCGTCTGCGACAGCACCACGGTGTCGAACTGCTTGTCGTCGAACAGCGCCAGGCCGTCTTCCAGGTTCTGCTGGATCACTTCCACGCCGCGCTTCACGCAGGCGATGACGCAGGTGTCGTCCAGTTCCACACCCGCGCCGCGCACCTGGCGGTGGTCGCGCAGGTGCGCCAGCAGCGCGCCGTCGCCACAGCCCAGGTCCAGTACGCGGCTGCCGGGCTCGATCCAGCTGGCGATTCGCGCCAGGTCGGGCCGTAGCGTGGCCACGGCGGGCCGGGGGGTGACAGGGTTCATGCGTAGGATCCTTCGATCTGAGCGGCGTCGACCAGGCCCAGTTCGCGGGCGATGCGCTCGTAATAGCCGCGAACCACGGCATGGTAGCGCGCGTCGTCCAGCAGGAAGGCGTCGTGCCCGTGCGGGGCGTCGATCTCGGCGTAGGTGACGGGGCTGGCGTTCTTGAGCAGGGCCCGCACGATCTCGCGCGAGCGTTCCGGCGGGAAGCGCCAGTCGGTGCTGAACGACACCAGCAGGAAGTCGGCCTTGGCCGGCGCCAGCGCGCGCGCCAGGTCGCCGCCGGTCTTGCGGGCCGGGTCGAAGTAATCCAGTGCGCGGGTGATCAGCAGGTAGGTGTTGGCGTCGAAATAGCGGGTGAATTTCTCGCCCTGGTAGCGCAGGTACGATTCGACCTCGAACTCGACGCCGTAGCCATAGTGGTAGGCGCCGTCCGCCGCCGGCTCGCGCTGGGCGCGGCCGAATTTCTCGGCCATGTCGTCGTCGGACAGGTAGGTGATGTGGCCGATCATGCGCGCCACCGACAGGCCGCGGCGCGGCACCGTGTCTTGCGCGTAGTAGTCGCCGCCGTGGAAATCCGGGTCGGTGATGATGGCGCGGCGCGCCACCTCGTTAAAGCCGATGTTCTGCGCCGACAGGCGCGGCGTGCTGGCGATGACCACGCAATTGGCCACGCGGTCGGGCAAGGTGATGGCCCAGCTCAGCGCCTGCATGCCCCCCAGCGAACCGCCCATGACGGCGGCAAAGCGCTCGATGCCGAAGTGGTCGGCCACGCGGGCCTGCGCCTGCACCCAGTCTTCCACCGTCAACACCGGGAACGCGGCGCCCCAGGGCTTGCCGGTCTCGGGGTTGATGCTGGCCGGGCCGGTCGAACCGAAGCACGAGCCCAGGTTGTTCACGCCGATGACGAAGAACAGATTGGTATCCACCGGCTTGCCGGGGCCCACCATGTTGTCCCACCAGCCTACGTCGCTGGGCGTGTCGGCCGCCTGGCCCGCCACGTGATGCGAGGCATTCAGGGCATGGCAAATCAGCACGGCGTTGCTGCGCTGGGCGTTCAGGGTGCCATAAGTTTCGACCGCCAGTTCGTAGGCGGCCAGCGACTGTCCGCTGAGCAAGGACAGCGGCTCGTCGAAACGAAGATAGACGGGTGCGACCAGGCCGACGGAACCGGGATCAACGGCGTCGGACTGAGTGACGGGTGCGACGGTGGCAGGCGAGCCTGCAAGCGCGGCGCTGGCCGAATCACCGGCCAAATGTTGGGCAGGAGTGGTCATACGGACCTCTTTAGCTGGATTTATTGGAAGGCGCCCGCAAGCGGATCAGGCAAATCGGCGCCGAAATTAGGATAGTGCGGCAGGAATTCTAGCACTGCTTGCGGTGGGGGCCGCAAGCCCCGCCGCCGCCGCGCAGCGGCGGGCTGCCGGTCAGGCGCCGGCCTCCCAGGGTTCGTGGCCCAGGTATTCGTAGTGCTCGGTGTTCACGCGCGAGATGCGCCATTCCACCGGCTGGCGGTTGTACGAAAACGCCACGCGGCGAATCTCGAGCAGGGGCGCGCCCTCGGCCACGCCCAGCCAGCGCGCGTGGGCGCGGTCGGCCAGGCAGGTGCGCAGGCGCTCGTCGGTGGCGATGACGTTGACGCCGAATACGTCCTGGTACAGCGCGTACAAGGTGCTGGCGCGCTCGCGCAGGTGCGCCTCGGTCATGCCGGGAAAGCGCGCTTCGGGCAGGCAGATGTCGTCGATCATGACCACGTCGCCGTTCAGCGACAGCATGTTCAGGAACTCGAACACATAGGCGCCGGCAGGCAGGCCAAGCTTCTCGCGCGCCGCGGCCGATGCCTTGACGCGGCGAAACCGCAGCAACTCGGTCGTGGGGTACGACTTGTTGCCGTCCTGGCGCAGGATGCGGAAGAACTTGAAGAAGTGGTGGTTGCGCGTGTGCACCGCCACATAGGTGCCCCGGCCCTGATGGCGCACCAGGATGTTTTCCGCGGCCAGTTCGTCGATGGCCTTGCGCAGCGTGCCGATCGACACGCCAAAGCGTTCTGCCAGGTTCTTTTCCGGGGGGATGGCCTCGCCCTGCTTCCATTCGCCTTGCGCCAGCGCGGCAAGCACGGCTTGCTTGACCTGCTCGTACAAGGGACTGCCCAAAGGCACAGTCGATGACAGGCTGGTGTTCATGGGTGCATCGCAAAAATCAGGGACCTCCAGTGTAGCGGTCCAGGACGCCTCGGCTCAAGTCATACAATTCATATATATGATTTAGTTGACATACCGAAAAGCCGATCTTAAGATTTGCCGGACGTTGTGATCCCGAAGCGCTTGCGGCATCCGCCGCATGCCCAGCCCAAGAGAGGAAGACGATGATTCATGCCGTATTGCACGATGCCAAGGACACGGTGGCGGTCGCCGTGGTGGAAGGCCTGACCGCCGGAACGGAACTGAACGCCTGGATCATGGACGAGGACAAGATCATCCATGTGCGGGCCTCGCAGGACATTCCCATCGGCCACAAGGTCGCGATGAAAGACATGGCCGAGGGCGACACGGTCTTCAAGTACGGCGTGGACATCGGCCGCGTGGTGGCGCCGATCAAGGCCGGCCAGCACGCCCACGTGCACAACATCAAGACCAAGCGCTGGTAAGCGACCCACCTGCCCCCAAGAGGAAAAAATCATGTCCGTCATCAATGCTCAGACCACCTTCCAGGGTTACCGCCGCGACAACGGCCGGGTCGGCGTGCGCAACCACGTCATCGTGCTGCCCGTGGACGATATTTCCAACGCCGCGGCCGAGGCCGTCGCCCACAACATCAAGGGCACGCTGGCGTTGCCCCACCCCTATGGCCGGCTGCAATTCGGCGAAGACCTGGAGCTGCACTTTCGCACCCTGATCGGCACCGGCTGCAACCCGAACGTGGCCGCCGTGGTGGTGATCGGCATCGAAGAAGGCTGGACCAAGCGCGTGGTCGACGGCATCGCCGCCACCGGCAAGCCGGTCATGGGCTTCAGCATCGAACTGCATGGTGACCACGACACCATCATGCGCGCCTCGCGCTGCGCCAAGGAATTCGTGCACTACGCCACGGCGCTCACGCGCAGCACGTGTCCGATCTCGGACCTGTGGGTGTCGACCAAGTGCGGCGAGTCCGACACCACGTCCGGCTGCGGCGCCAACCCCACGGTGGGCAACGCCTTCGACAAGCTGTATGCGCTGGGCTCGACCCTGGTGTTCGGTGAAACCTCGGAACTGACGGGCGGCGAACACATCGTGGCCGAGCGCTGCGCCAACGACGCCGTGCGCGAGCGCTTCATGTTCATGTTCGACCGCTACCAGGCCATGATCGACCGCTGGAAGACCAGCGACCTGTCCGAATCCCAGCCCACCAAGGGCAACATCGCCGGCGGCCTGACCACCATCGAGGAAAAGGCGCTGGGCAACATCCAGAAGATCGGCAAGCATTGCCGCGTGGACGGCGTGATCGACAAGGCCGAGATTCCCGACGGGCCGGGCCTGTGGTTCATGGATTCGTCGTCGGCCGCGGCCGAAATGGTCACGCTGTGCGCGGCGTCCGGCTATGCGGTGCACTTCTTTCCCACCGGCCAGGGCAACGTCATCGGCAACCCCATCCTGCCGGTCATCAAGATCTGCGCGAACCCGCGCACCGTGCGCACCATGTCGGAACACGTGGACGTGGACACCAGCGCGTTGCTGCAGCGCGAGATCGACCTGAACCAGGCCGGCGACAAGCTGCTGGAATGCATGCTGGCCACCGCCAACGGCCGCTGGACCGCGGCCGAGGCGCTGGGCCACCGCGAGTTCGTGCTGACCCGCATCTTCGAAAGCGCCTGACAAAAAAAACGCAGACCCGGGCGCAAGCCGCCACGGCAGCACAGGCGTATGCATTCCTACCCGGGCGCCACCCCCAAGGAGGAAGACAGATGAATCGCGAGCAATCCCCCCCGATCGACGACGCGCAGCGGCGCCGGGTACTTGGCGCCCTGGGCGCCGCCGGCCTCTGTATGCTGGCCCCCTGGCAGCAGGCGCTGGCGCAAAAGCGCGCATGGCCCGAACGCCCCATCAATTACGTCGTGCCGTTTCCCCCGGGCGGCCTGACCGACGTGGCCGCGCGCCAGGTCGGCAAGGCGCTGGGCGATGCCGAACGCTGGAACGTGGTAGTGGAAAACAAGCCCGGCGGCAGCGCCAACATCGGCGCGGCCCACGTATCGCACGCCGCGCCGGACGGCTACACCTGGCTGGCGATCACCCTGTCGCACGCCGCCAATGCCACGTTGTTCGCCGGCAAGGCCGGCTACGACCTGACACGCGACCTGACGCCGCTGGCCGGGCTGGCCTCGTCGCCCATCATGGTGGTGGTCAACGCCAAGAGCCCCATCAAGACCATGGACGACCTGGCCCGCGCGGCGGCCGCCAAGCCGCTGGCGGCCGGCTCCAGCGGCAACGGCACGCCCCCGCACCTGACGCTGGCGCTGTACCAGAAGCTGACCGGCGCGCCGCTGATGCACGTGCCGTACAAGGGCGGCGCGCCTTCGCTGACCGACCTGATCGGCGGGCACCTGGACGTGGTGTTCTCGAACTACCCCGAGTCGCTGTCGCACGTGAAGAACGGTTCGCTGCGGGCCCTGGCCATCACCACCCGCGAGCGCAGCGCCGACCTGCCCGACGTGCCCACCGTGGCGCAGGCCGGACTGCCCGACCTGGTGGTGGAGAACTTCACCGGCGTCATGGGCCCGGCCGGCATGCCGCCCGAACTGGTGCAGCGTATCGGCGCGGCCATCGTCAAGCAGGTGTCGCAGCCCGCCATGCAGCAGGCGCTGCAACAGCTGGGCTTCGTGCCGCAACCGCGCGGACCGGAGGAATTCGGCGCCTATGTGCGGTCCGAGGTCGACCGCTGGGCCAAGATCATCCGCGATGCCAACATCCAGATCGCCTGAGCCCGGAGGCCACATGCATGTATTGATCTCGGAATTCATGGACGCGCCCGCCGTCGACGCCCTGCGCCAGCGCTTTGACGTGCGTTACGCCCCCGACCTGGTGGATGCGCGCGATGCGCTGCTCGATGCCGCGCGCCAGGCCGATGGCCTGATCGTGCGCAACCGCAGCCAGGTGGATGCCGCGCTGCTGGCCGCGGCGCCGCGGCTGCGGGCGGTGGGCCGCCTGGGCGTGGGGCTGGACAACATCGACCTGCCGGGCTGCGCCGCCCGGGGCATCCAGGTGGTGCCGGCCACCGGCGCCAATGCCCGCGCGGTGGCCGAGTACGTCATCGGCACCGTGCTGGCGCTGCTGCGCGGCGCCTATGCGTCCAGCGCCGACGTCGCGGCCGGACGCTGGCCGCGCACGGCGCTGTCGCAAGGGCTGGAGGCGCACGGCCGCACCCTGGGCGTGGTGGGCTTTGGCGGCATCGGCCAACTGACGGCGCGGCTGGCGGCGGGCCTGGGCATGCGCATCGTCGCCTGCGACGCGGCGCTGCCGTCCACGCATCCCGTCTGGGCCGAAAGCGGCGCCACGCCCCTGCCGCTGGATGCGCTGCTGGCGCAGGCCGACGCCGTGTCGCTGCATGTGCCGCTCAATGCCGACACCCGCCACCTGCTCAACGCCGACCGTATCCGCGACATGCGGCCGGGCGCCATTTTGGTCAATACGTCCCGCGGCGGCATCGTCGACGAGGCCGCCCTGGCCGCGGCGCTGCGCATGGGCCACCTGCGCGGCGCGGCGCTGGACGTGTTCGACCAGGAGCCCCTGCCTGCCGGCGGCCCGCTGGCGGACGCGCCCAACCTGATCCTGACCCCGCACATCGCCGGCCTGACGCAGGAAGCCAACACCCGCGTTTCCGACATGGTGGCCGCCGGTGTGACAATAGCGCTTACCGGCGGCGCCCGATGACGCGCGGCGCGCCCCCCCGAACAGGAAGGATATGGCTCACATCTATCTGGACGAACTGCAACACCTGGCCGCGGCCAGCCTGGCCGCCGCGGGCGCCAACCCCGCCATGGCCGACAGCACGGCGCGAGCCCTGGTCTTCGCCGAAAGCCAGGGCCTGAGCTCGCACGGCCTGTCGCGCGTGCCGTTCTATGCCGGCCACCTGCGCACTGGCCGCGCGCTGGGCAACGCCGTGCCGCGCATCGTGCACGAGCGCGGCGGCGCCGCCCTGATCGACGCCGGTTCCGGCCTGGCATTCCCCGCCTGCGCCATGGCGGTGGAACAGGCCGCCGTGCGCGCCCGCGAACACGGCGTGGCCTTCATCGGCGTGGCCAACAGCCACCACTTCGGCGAAGCCGGCTACCACCTGGAAGCCCTGGCCGATGCCGGCCTGGTGGCCCTGGCCCTGAGCAATTCCCCCGCCGCCATGCCGGCCTGGGGCGGCAAGCGCCCGCTGTTCGGCACCAACCCCATCGCCGCGGTGTTCCCGCGGCGCGGCGGTGCGCGCATCGTCATCGACCTGTCGCTGTCGCAGGTGGCGCGCGGCAAGCTCATGATCGCGGCGCGCGACAACCAGCCGATTCCGCTGGGCTGGGCGCTGGACGCCGACGGCCAACCCACCACCGACCCCAAGGCCGGCCTGGCCGGCAGCATGCTGCCCGCGGGCGGCGTCAAGGGCGCGATGCTGGCGTTGATCATCGAACTGCTGGCGTGCGCCCTGACCGGGTCGCATTTCGGCTTCGAGACCGAATCGTTCTTCGTCGACGAAGGCGGCCCCGCTCGCCTGGGCCAGGCCTTCATGGCGATCGACCCCGGCGCGCTGGCCGGCAAGGAAACCTACCTGGACCGTGTCGAAGTCCTGGTGGACGCCATGCTGGAAGACGACGGCGTGCGCCTGCCGGGCGAGCGCCGCCGCAAGCTGCGCGACGAAGCGATCAAGCACGGCGTGGAGATTCCCGAGGCGTTGATGGCGCAATTGCGCGCCATGTCGGGCGCGGCCTAGCGCCGGCCGGGGCGGCGCGGCGCCGCCCCCTTCCCCGCCACGGCCCCTAGCCGCCGTGGCTGAACCACAGCATCAGCGGCGCCAGCAACAGGAACACCACGGTCGACACCAGCACGGCGCCGGCCGCGGTATCGCCCATGGCGGTGTAGCGCTTGGCGTACATGTAGCTGACCACCGCGCAGGGCATCGCCATCTGCAGCGTCAGCGCGCCGGCCAGCACCGGTTCCAGGTCCAGCAACCACACGATTGCCAGGCCCGCGGCCAGGCCGGTGACCAGGCGCATCGCCGCCACCTTGGCGCCGTCCTTGATGCCATTGGCCGGTATCAGCGCCAGCGCATGGCCCAGGCTCAGCAGCATCAGCGGCACGGTCACCGCGCCCAGCATGCGGGCCGTCTCGATCACCCAGTCAGGCACCGGAATGTGCAACGTGCGCATCGCAACCGCCACGATGGAAGCCAGCAAAATCGGACTCTTCCAGCTGCCCTTGGTGTTGACGCCGGGCAGCAGCCGCACCGCGATCGTGTGCATCACGAAGGAATTGACGGCGAAGAACGCCACGGCCACCGACAGGCCCGCGTCGCCGAAGGCCAGTTGTGAAATCGGCAAGCCCAGATTGCCGGCATTGGGCAGGAAGGCGGTGGGCAAGAGCGTGCGCACCGGCAGCCGGCCCAGCTTGAGCAGCAGCGCGCAGGCCAGCGCGCACAGCAGCAGCGCCAGCAGCGTGGCCGCGGCCACGTCGGCCAGCGCGCGGTCGTCCAGGTGGGTGGTGACGAAGGTATGGAACACCAGCGCGGGCGTGGTCACCGAGGTGACCAGCGTGGTGATGAAGGAACCGCCGAACGGCAGGTCGCGCTTGCCCCAGAACACGCCGATACCCACGCACGACAACAGGGGCATCATCAGCACGATGGCCGACAGGTAGAACTGCGCGATGGCGAGCATCCGGTTATTCCGTCAGAGATAAGTAAAGTAATTCGCGGCAGCATCAAAGCTTGCCCGGCGCACCGGCTTGGCCTCAGCATGGGAATTCTCATGCCAGGAACCCGCGCCATTGCCCACGCCCGCCAAACCCGTCCCCGCCGTCCGGCTGTCGCCGCGCGAATCCGCGTGCCTGCACTGGGCAGCCGCCGGCAAGACCAGCTGGGAAACCGGCCGCATTCTCGACATCAGCGAAAGCACCGTCAATTTCCATCTGCGCAATGCCAGCCGAAAACTGCAGGTGCGGGGCCGGCGCGCCGCGGTGGCGGCGGCCATTCGGCAGGGGCTGCTGCACCCCGTCACGGCTTGACGACGACCGATCTCAGGAATTCGCGGGCGCGTTCGGCCGGCAGGCTTTCCTCGGTGCCGGCAGCCACGGCCTCGATCAGCATGTTGTCAGTCACCCACACCCGCGCCCGCAGCCAGCCGGGCTTGCCCATGGCCTTGCCCTGCACGTCGATGTCCTGCCCGAACGGCGGCCAGTCGGTAGGCGGCGGCGCCTGCATGTTGACGTACAACGAACGCATCAGCGCCAGGCCCAGCGCCTGGCGGGCCACCGGGTCGGCGGCAATCTCGGGCGGCAGCGGGGCCGAGCCGACGGCGAACACCGCCTCGCCGACCGTGGCGCTGGCCAGGGTAAAACTCAGGGTATGGGTATCCAGCCGCAGTTGGCGGGTCTCGGTCTGCACCCGATCCGGGAAAGCCGCCCGCACGCGACCGTCCGCCACGTCGACTTCCCGCCAGTTGTAACGGGGCGAGCACGCGGCCAGCAGCAGGGCCAGCGCAAGAATCGCGCCGCCTTTCTTGAACATGAAACGAAACAGCGATGAAATCGTCATTACCGGAAGACCCCACGGTCTTTTCATTTCGAGGAACGCCCCAAATTGTCGCCGATTTCGATGACCCCCGCGCCCGACGGCACGCTTTTGGCCAATTATGTCTGGGCCGCCGCCCCGAACGTGCCCACGCCGGTCACCGGCCCCGGCACCCCCAGTATCTACCTGTTGCACGGCCTGAGCGAGCACGCCGGGCGCTATGACCGGCTGGCGCGCTGGCTGACCGCCCGGGGCTGGACGGTCGGCGCCCACGACCACCGCGGCCACGGCCGATCGGCCGGCCGGCCCGCCACCCTGGCGCGCCAGGAAGACCTGGTCACCGACGCGGTGTCGCGCCTGGACGCCTGGACCGCCGCCCATGGCCGCCCGCCCATCCTGCTGGGCCACAGCCTGGGGGCCCTGGTGGCGGTGCGCATCGCCCTGCAACAACTGACCCCGATCGACGCCCTGGTGCTCAGTTCGCCGCCCTTCGTGGTCAATGTGCCGATGTGGGTGCGCCGCACGCTGACCTGGATGTCGCTGCACGCTCCCGACCTGCGGGTGCCCCACGGCCTGGCGCCCGCCCGCATCTCGCACGACCGCGCGGTGGTCAAGGCGTATCGATCCGACCCTCTGGTGCGCCGCAGCATGACCGGCCGGCTGGCTCGTTTCGTGGACGACGGCGGGCGTGATTCCCTGCGCGAGGCCCACCTGCTGGCCTGCCGCACCCTGTTGATGGTGGCCGGCGACGATTCCATCGTGGCGGCCGAGGGCAGCCGCCAATTCGCCCAGCGGGCCCCCGCCGAATTGCTGACATTGCGCTGGTACGACACGGCCTGGCACGAGATTTTCAATGAAACCGCCCCCATCGCCGACCCGGTCTACTCCGACCTGGACGAGTGGCTGGCGCGCACTGCCGCGGCATTGTCCCTGTCCCCAGTACTGACTCCCTCTGCAGAGGAGGCCAGCACCCCGTAAAATCCCGCGACAGACCCCATCGAGAATATTCCGTGACTGATACCGCCGCACACCGCCTCGCCCGCCTGGAGGCCAACCGCCCGCTGCTGGCCCAGACCCTGCGAGGCATCGAAAAAGAAGGCCTGCGCGTCGACGAGCAGGGCATCCTGGCCCGCACGCCGCACCCGGCCGCGCTCGGTTCCGCGCTGACCAACGAGCACGTCACGACCGACTATTCCGAATCCCTGCTCGAACTCATCACCGGCACCCACAACAATGTGGAGGCCCTGCTGGCCGAACTGACGGCCACCCACCGCCACGTCTACAGCGTGCTGGACCATGAACTGATCTGGAACCAGTCCATGCCCGCCACGTTGCCGTCCGAGGCCGACATTCCCATCGCCTGGTACGGCACGTCCAATACCGGCATGCTCAAGCACGTGTACCGCCGCGGCCTGGCCGAACGCTACGGCAAGACCATGCAATGCATTGCCGGCGTGCACTACAACTTCTCGCTGCCCGAACAACTGTGGTCGGTGCTGGACAACCAGCCCGGCACCGATCAGGAACGCCGTTCGCGCGGCTATATCGGCCTGATCCGCAACTTCACGCGTTATTCCTGGCTGCTGATGTACCTGTTCGGCGCGGCGCCCGCGCTGGCGCGCGATTTCCTGCGCGGCCGCGAACACCCGCTGCAAAGCCTGGGCGACCACACGCTGTACCTGCCCTACGCCACCAGCCTGCGCATGAGCGACCTGGGCTACCAGAACAAGGCGCAGTCGCAGCTCAAGCTCTGCTACAACGACCTGGATACCTTCCTGGGCCGCCTGTACGACGCCGTCACCCAGCCCTGGCCCGATTACCAGAAGCTGGGCACGCACCGCAACGGCGAATGGATCCAGCTCAATACCAACGTGCTGCAGATCGAAAACGAGTACTACTCCAGCATCCGCCCCAAGCGCGCCACCGGCCGCTGTGAACGCCCGATCACCGCGCTGGCCGAGCGCGGCGTGCAATACGTGGAAGTGCGCTGCCTGGACATCAATCCGGAATCGCCGGTGGGCATCGACGCCGACACCAGCCGCTTCGTCGACGCCTTCCTGCTGTTCTGCGCCACCGCCGACAGCCCCTTCTTCCCGGCCAACGGCTATTGCCAGCGCAGCGCCGATAATTTCTCCACCGTCGTCAAGGAAGGCCGCAAGCCCGGCCTGCAACTGGACCGCGACGGCCAGGCCATCGGGCTGGCCGAATGGGGCGAGCAACTGCTGGACCAGATCGCGCCTTACGCCGCCTTGTACGACGCCGCGCTGGGCGGCAGCGCCTATGCCGACAGCCTGGCCGTGCAGCGCGCCAAGCTCGGCCGCCCCGACGCCACCCCGTCGGCGCATCTGCTGGCCGCGCTGACCGACAGCGGCGAATCGTTCCACGACTTCTCCCTGCGCCAAAGCCAGGCACACGCCGATACGCTGCGTGCGCAGGCCCTGCCAGCCGACCTGGCAGCCCAGTACCGCCAAGGCGCGCTGGACTCCAGCGCCGAGCAGTTGCGCATCGAACAATCGGACGACGTGGATTTCGACACCTACGTCGCGCGTTACCACGCCGCCCTGAAGGCGCCGCGCAAATAAGGCGTATCGTATGGCCTGTTGATACCCAGGTTTTGGATCAGGAGACTTTTTCCATGCGCCGCTTCGCAACTCTATTGCTGGCCCTGGCCGCCAGCACCGCGGCGATTTCCCACGCCGCCCCGCCGCCCATGCAAACCGTGGACTCGGTGGACCTGAAGCGCTATGCCGGCATGTGGTACGAGATCGCCAATTTCCCGATGTTCTTCCAGCGCAACTGCGTGGGCGACACCACCGCCGAATACACGTTGCACCCGGACGGCACCGTTGGCGTGAACAACCGCTGCCGCACGAAAGACGGCGAGGTCGACTCGGCATCCGGCACCGCCACCGTGGTCGAAGGCAGCAACAACGCCAAGCTTGAAGTCTCGTTCTTCAAGCCGATCAAGGGCGATTACTGGGTGATCGGCCTGGACCCCGACTACCGCTGGGCCGTCGTCGGCACTCCCGACCGCAAATACCTGTGGATCCTGTCGCGCTCGCCGCAACTGCCCAAGGAAGACCTGGACCGCGCCCTGGCCGCTGCCACGGCGCAGGGTTACCAGCTGGACGAACTGCGCTACACGCCGCAGAAATAAGCAAGCTCAACCCGCGTAATCGCGCGCCAATCTCACCACCGTCACGCCGGGTTTCAATTGCCGCAGCGACGGCATGACCAAGGTGCAGCGGTCATACGGCGACACGATCGCCTGGCCGTCCGCCCAGCCGATCACCGACCCCGCCTTGTCCAGCGTTTCCAGCCCCTGCCAGGGCTGCGAGAACGTCAGGTCCATCGACGGCGCCACCACGGCGTCGGTCACTTCCAGCACGCGCTGCGCGGCCGGGTCGGGCCGCAGCCAGCCGGCCGGGATGTCAGCCGCATCGACCACGCCCGATTCGACCAGCATGCGCGCCACCATGTCGCGCGCCACCTCGCGTGCGGCAAGGTCGCCATGAAAGCCGCATTCGATCAGCAAGGCGAAGGCGTCTTCACGCGCGGGGTCACCGAACTGGGCAAAGTCGCGCATGCGCACGCCATCCTTGTGGCCGGCGTCCACGATCACGTGCTGCGGCGCCTTCAGGCGCCGCGCCAGCGCGATATTGCGCGGCAGCACGCCGGTCAACAGCAGCGGCGCGCCCGGCTCGTGCATCGAGTGCAGGTCCAACAGCCAATCGGCGCGTTCCACCCAGGGGCGCAGTTGCACTGCGCGTTGGCGGTCGACGCTTGTGGGGTTGTCCAGCCGCTCGGCGCTCCAGACCCGGTTCATGTCTTCGTCCACGAAACGCGAGGCGTCGTGGCGGGCCAGGTCGAACCGGTCAAAGGCCGGCAGGTTGCAGAACGCCAGCGTCAGGCTGCCGCGGCGCGGCCGCAGGCCGGCCGCCAGCAGGTCTTTCAGCGCCCAGGCCCCGCACAATTCGTTGCCATGAACCAGGGCTGACAACATGAGGGCACGGCCCGGCACGCCAGCGTCAAAATGCCAGACGCCCGGCGTGTCGGTGTTGCCCTTGCGTTCGGCCGCAAGGTCGGGGACGGGAAGCGTGAATTCCATGAGGTTGCCTGTGTTGCTGCGGAGATATCGGATGTCTTGATGCAACGGCGGCGGCCGTCGCCCGTTTCAGATGCGCTTACTGCGCCTCGATCTTGGCCGCCTTGACCAGCGCCCCGTACTTGCGTATTTCGGCGGCCTGCGAGGCGACGGGGTCCACGCCCGGCGCCGCCAGCGCGCCGCCGGCTTCCTGCATCTTGACGCGGAACGACTCGGACTTGAGCGTGTCCGCCAGGGCCTCGCGCAGCTTGGCCGCTACCGGCTCGGGCAAGCCGGCCGGGCCGAACAGCGAAAACGTGATGCTGATATCCACCGATTCAAAGCCCGGCGTCTCGGCCAGCGCCGGAATGTCCGGCGCCATCGGCGAACGCTTGGCCTCGGTCACACCCAGCGCCACGACCTTGTCGCCACGCACCTGTGGCAAGCCCGAAGACAGCACCAGCATGCCGAAATCCAGTTGCCCGCTCATCAGGTCGGTCACCAACGGCGCCACGCCGCGATAGGGTACATGCTCGGCGCGCGTGGCGGTGGCCTGGTTGATCATTTCACCGGCCAGGTGCAGCGTGGTGCCCACGCCCGACGAACCGTAGTTGAAGCTGCCCGGCGCCGTTGCGCGCAGCTTTTGCAGATATTCGGCCGCCGTCTTCACGCCCGAATTCTTGCTGGCGGCCAGCAACATGGGCTGCGAGGCGATCACGCCCAACGCCGAAAAATCCTTGACGCCGTCGTACTTGACCGCGGTGTTGATCATCCGGGCAATGACCATCTCGTTGGTCGATCCCAGCAGCAGCGTATAGCCATCAGGCGCGGCGCGAGCCACGCGCTGGGCGCCGATGGTGCCGCCGGCGCCACCGACGTTTTCCACCACCACGCTCTGGCCCATGCGCTTGGCCAGCTCCTCGCCGAACAGGCGCGCGGTCAGGTCGACGCTGCCGCCAGCCGGGTAGCCGACCACCAGCGAAATTGGGTGATCGGGATAACCGGCGGCCAAGGCCGGCTGGGTCACGGCCAACGCCGTTGCGGCGCAGAACACGGCCAATGCGCCGCGCAGCGGATACGGTACGGATTTCATGAATTTCTCCCTGGGGTGCTGTGTCGGACGGCGGAGCCGCCTCGTTCGAATTTCGGGAGACATTTTGCGATGCCGGGCAGACCCGCTACGTGCCATATCGGCACATATCGGTGCTATTTCAGCTATCCGGTCAATACCTTGTCCACGCCTGGCGACGCTCAGGCCTTGCGGTTGGCGGTGGCTTGCCACGCCGCCTCGGCCAGATCCGCCAGCCGCGCCCGCGACCGATACAGCCGCACCTCGAAGGCAATCTCGTCGCTGCGTCCGCCCAGGGATACCAGCGTGCCACGGCGGCAATCGGCGGCCACCATCGACCAGGGCAGCCAGGCCACGCCCAGCCCCTTGACCGCCGCGCCGTGCGCCGCGTCCAGGGAATCGCTGCGCATGAATGGCGCCAGCGCATAGGGCGTGGTTTCCAAGCGGTCGCCCAGAATGCGTTCCATCGACAGCCCCCCCGCGTAGGTGATCAGCGGTGCGGGCTGCCCCCCCTCGCTGAGCGGATAGCGAGCGCGGCCGCGGCTGTCGGCCTGGCTGACGGGCACCAGTTTGTCGGTGCCCAGCGTCATATAGCGGTAGCGCACCGGACTGAGCTGCATGGACAGCGCCGGGTGCTCGTAGCAGCACAGCAGGTCCACCTTGCCCTGCTCCAGCCGTATGGACAGGTCTTCCATCTTGCCGGTGGAGATTTCCACCTGCGTACCATCGACCAGCACCTTGGGCGCACGCAGGCGCAGACGCGCGATCCAGTCGGCCACCAGCGTGCGCGCCAGGCTGCGGCCGGTGGCGATGCGCAGCACCGCCTCGCCGCCCGCGCCCGAGCTGCGGATGCGATGCCGCACCAGCCCCATCTGCTCGACCACCTGCGTGGCCGTCTTGAGCAGCGCCTCGCCCTCGGCCGTGAGCGTGACCGGCACGCGCTGGCGTTCCACCAGCGGCGCACCGGCCCAGGCTTCCAGGGCGCGGATGCGGCGCCCGAACGCCGGATGCGTCACGTGCCGCGCCTCGGCGGCGCGCACGAAGCTGCCGGTCTGCGCCAGCGCGATCAGGTCTTCCAGCAGCTTCAGGTCAGCCATGGCATGCGAGACGTCGGCTTGGCCGTCAGGCCGGCACCAGGCCCATCATCGCCAGGGTGGCCCGGGTCAGGTCGCTGTTCGGGTCTTCCAGCTCATTCACCAGGTCGAAGTGATTGCACTGCGGCGTGGGGATGCGGGTGGCTTGCAGGCCGGCGCCCGTCCAGGCCCGTTCAAAGGCCTCGGTCTGGTTCTTGAAGCCTTGCGTTTCCAGCCCGCCCACCGCCAACAGCATCGGGCCGGCGCGCTTGGGCAGGTGAAAGATCGGGCTCTGGTGCGCGGCCTGGTCAGGCGTGAGCTGTAGCCAGGTATTGGGCAGGATGTCGCACAGCGGCCGCAGATCGAACAGGCCGCTCAGCGCCAGGGTGCCTTTGACCACGTCGTCCGGCACGCCATAGCGCGCCGGCCAGTCGGGCGCGGCCAGCATGCCGGCCAGTTGGCCGCCGGCCGAGCTGCCGCCCACGTAGATGCGGTCGCGGTCCACGCCATAGGCAGCCGCGTTGTGATACAGCCAGGCCAGCGCCGAACGCATTTCGCGCACCACCTCGCCTAGCGTGGCCTCGGGCACCAGCGTGTATTCGGGCACGGCCACCGCGGCGCCGGCGTTGTTGAAGGCCTCGGCCATCACCGGCGCGTCTTCCTTGCGCTGTGCGCGCCAGTAGCCGCCATGGATGAACACGAACAGCGGCGCCGGCGTGCACGTGGAGGCGGGCAGGAACAGGTCCAGCCGTTCATCGTGTCCCATGCCGTAGCGCAGGTTCAAGAGACCGGGGCGGCGCGACTTCACCGCTGCAGCAGATTCCGCGTAGCGGCGCACGCAGGCGTCGAAATCCGACACCGATTCCCGGGCGTTGTATTGCACCTCGCGCTCGGCGATGGTGGGAAAAAACAGATCGATATCCGCGTCACTCATTGATGGCCTGCCTGTCGTCCTGGGAAATGATGTGTTCGATGAACTGCGCTGTCTTGCGATAATGCGCCGCCAGCATCGCCACCGAGCGCTCGACATCGCGCGAGATCGCGGCGTCCAGCAGCTGTCGATGCTCGTCGTCGACGTTGCGCTCTGGCCCATAGGCCGTGGCGCCGGCACGCGCCGGGCGGCGGTAGCGTTCGGTCTGCGCGTACAGCTGCGTGGACAGGTCCAGCAGCCAATGCGAACGGCAGGCGCCGATCAAGGCGTGATGGAAGTCCAGGTGGCGGGCCTCGAGCGATTCTTCGAGTTCCTGGCTGGGCGGCGAGGCTTCGCCCGCGCGCTGCGCCGCCAGCGTCAGCGCGTGGTACGCGCCGACCAGGCGCGTCTCCCAGCCATCGTCGGCATTGGCCAGCGACCGTCTCAAGGCGTCGCAATCGATCAGGATGCGCGTTTCACAGGCGTCCCACATCTCTTCGATCGACAGGGGCGCAATGCGAAAACCGCGCGAGGTGGTGGTGACCACCATGCGCTCGCTGCGCAGGCGGTTCAGGGCTTCGCGGATGGGAGAAAAGCTGCTGCCGTAGCGCTGCTTGAGCAATTCCAGGCGCAGGGACTGGCCCGGCGCGAAGGCCCCGCTCATGATGTCGCGCCGAAGCAGGCGGTAGACCTGCTCGGACAGCGTGATTTCCTCTACCTCGGCGCTCCCGTCCGATCCGGGCTCGTCCTGGCGGGAGGCTTTGATTCTTGGCTTCAACGTGCTCTCCAGATGTCGGCGGCTAGCCGGCCGGCCCGGGGCCGGCGGCCCATTCTACTCGCGGGCCGACCGCCCTTGCCGGCGCGCATCGGGCTGCGGCTCGGCGGGTGCGGCCGACGGGGCCCAGTCGGGCTCCTCGCGGTTCAGATCGTCCTGGTCGTCATAGCGGGCCGCCTGCAAGGGCCGGCGATTCACGCGCAGGTCGAACACGTCGAAGCGGTTGTAGTGGCCGGTGATGTCGTGCATCTGGCGCGGCTGGATGCAGCGCGACAGGTCGATGTCGGCATAGACGATGCCTTCGTCGTCGATCAGCGGTTCGCCGATCACGCGGCCGTCCGGCCCCAATATTCCCGAAAACGCGCTGTTGCGGCGCGCCAGCGTCTCGCGGGCCTCGGGGTGGCTGGCGCTGATGGCGTCCTGGATCTCGGTCGAGATCGTCGAGCACGACACCACGGTGAACACCTTGCCTTCGAACGAATGGGCCGCCGCGCGCAGGCGGATGGCCTCGGCCATGTCGTAGTCGGGTGGCGCCACCGGCAGCGAGATATAGCTGGCCACGTGCACCATTTCGCCCTGCGCCAGCAGCGAAAAGCGCGCCAGCGTATTGGTGTTCTCGCCGCAGGCCAGCCCGCCCAGCTTGCCGACCGAGGTGTCGTACACCCGCAGCGATTCGCCATCGCCGTGCGCCCAGGTCAGCTTTTCGGCCCAGGTCGGCACCAGTTTGCGATGACGGCCCAGGATGCGGCCTTCGTCGTTGATGAACACCATCGTGTTGTAGATCGTGCCCACGCCAAAACGGCTCCGCTCGTTCACGCCCACCACCACGTTGATGCCGTGCTGGCGCGCGGCTTGCGCGATGCGGCGGATCTCGGGGCCGGGCAGTTCGATGGCGCTCTTGCAGAGCTTTTCGAACCACGGACTGCCCTGCACCGGGTTCATCACCCAGCTCCAGTACGGATAGGCCGAGATGAACACTTCCGGAAACGCCACCAGCCGGGCGCCCTGGCCGGCGGCCTCGGCGATCAGCGCGCAGGTCTTGTCGACGGTGGCGTCGGTGTCCAGGAAGACGGGCGCCGCCTGCACGGCAGCGGCCTTGAATTGGGGCAGATTCAGCATGATTTCGGCTCCTGTTGCGGGTCAGATACCCAGATAGCGCTGCGCCAGATCGGGCTGCGCGGACAGTTCGGCAGGCTGGCCCGACCAGGCCACGCGGCCCTTGTCGACGATGTAGTGGCGGTCCACCAGCGTCGCCATCTCGGGCAGGTTCTTGTCGATCACCAGAATCGTCTGGCCTTCGGCCTTCAGGGTGTGCAGGCACCGCCAGATTTCCTGCCGGATCAGCGGGGCCAGCCCTTCGGTGGCCTCGTCCAGGATCAGCAGCTTGGGGTTGGTCATCAGCGCCCGGCCCACCACCAGCATCTGCTGCTCGCCGCCCGACAGCGTGCGCGACGATTGCCCGCGGCGTTCCTGCAAGCGCGGAAACAGCGCATAGACGCGGGCCAGGTCCCAGCCGCCGGGTGCGGCGCGCGAGGTCGCCACCAGGTTTTCTTCCACCGTCAGCGACCCGAACACACGCCGGCCCTCGGGCACCAGCCCCACGCCCAGCCGCGCCACCACGCTGGGCGCCGGCCGCAACAGCGTCTGGCCGCGAAACTGCACCTGCCCGCCGGTCGCCGGCAGCATGCCCATCAGCGTCTTGATGGTGGTGGTCTTGCCCATGCCGTTGCGGCCGATCAGCGAAATCACCTCGCCCTCGCCCGCCTCGAACGACATGCCGAACAGCACCTTGCTCGAGCCATAACCGCCCGTCAGGCCGTCAACCTTCAACATGTTCTTCTCCCAGGTAGGCGGCGCGCACGTCCGGATGGCGCCGCACCTCGTCGGGAGCACCGCTGAACACCACCTTTCCGTAGACCAGCACGCTGATGCGGTCGGCCAGCGCAAAGACGGCGTCCATGTCGTGTTCCACCAGCAGGATGCCGTAGTCGCCCTTCATGCCCAGCAGCAGCCGGGTCATGCGGGCCGATTCCTCGGGTCCCATCCCGGCCATGGGCTCGTCCAGCAGCAACAGCCGCGGTGAGCGCGCCAACGCCACTGCCAATTCCAGCTGGCGCTTTTCGCCATGGGCCAGGTCGGCCGTGCGCACATGGCGGCGCTCGGCCAGGCCCACGTGCGTCAGCCACTGCATCGCCTGCGCCTTCAGGCCCGCGTCGCGCCGGGGATCGGACCAGGCGCCAAACGCCCGACCGCCCTTGAGCATGCTCGACAGAATCACGTTTTCCAGTGCGGTGTATTCGTGGCACAGCTCGGTGATCTGGAACGAACGCCCCAGCCCCAGCCGGGCGCGTTCGAAGGCCCGCAGCGCGGTCACATCGCGCCCTTCCAGGTGGATGGTCCCCGAATCCGGCCGGATCTCGCCGCAGATCTGCGCGATCAGCGTCGACTTGCCCGCGCCGTTCGGGCCGATGATGGCGTGGATCTCGCCCGCCCGCACGTCCAGGTCGACCCCATTGGTCGCCACCACGGCGTCGAAGGCCTTGCGCAGCCCGGATAGCTGCAGAAGTACCTTCCCGGCAGCAGCTTGCGATGCTGCTTCCCCATCGGGATGCCACGGAGCCGGCTCCGCCGGTCCGTCGGCATGCCCCCTGGAGGGGGAGGCGCGTAGCGCTTCGGGGGGGGTCTTAATCAGCATGACGGGTCTCCAGCAGACGACCGAAGAGGCCTTTCTGACCCCACAGCACCACCAGCACCAGGATCGGCCCCATGTACAGCAGCCAATGCTCGGTCAACGACGACAGCAGTTGCTCCAGCCCCAGGAACACGGCCGCGCCCGCAATCGGGCCCAGCAGCGTGCCCACGCCGCCCAGGATCACGATCGCCATCAGCTCGCCGGACTTGGTCCACGCCGCCATGTCGGGCGTCACCAGCCCCGCGTAGTTGGCCCACAGCACGCCGGCCAGCCCCGTGCCCACCGCCGACAGCACGAAGGCGGAGAGGCGGTAAGGCGTGGGCGCCACGCCCAGGTTCAGCGCGCGCCGCTCGCTCTGGCGCAGCGCTTGCAGCACCATGCCGAAACGCGAATTCACGATGCGGATGCACAGCAGCGTCCAGGCCACCAGCAGCGCCAGGCAGACGTAGTAGAACGTCACCGGGTTCTCCAGGTTCAGGCCCGGCAGCACATTGCGCTGCGCGATCATCAGGCCGTCGTCGCCGCCGTAGAACTGCAGCGACACCAGGATGAAATACACCATCTGGCCGAACGCCAGCGTGATCATGATGAACTGCACCCCGCGCGTGCGCAGCGCCAGGTAGCCGAACACCCAGCCCGCCAGCGCGCACACCACCAACGCGATCGGCCACACCACCAGCGCGGCATTGCTGCCGGCCCAGCCGAACAGCGGGCCCGCCTCGGCCGTGTGGAACGCGATGATGCCCACCGCATAGCCGCCCAGCCCGAAGAACATCGCATGGCCGAAGCTGACCATGGCGCCATAGCCGATCACGAGATCCAGGCTCACTGCCGCCAGCCCGTAGATCAGAAAGCGCGTCACCACGCCGATCAGGAACGGCGAACCCGAGGCCGCCGCGGCCCCCGGCAGCGCCAGCAGCAGGACCAGCCCGGCCAGCCCCCAGCGCGCGCGATTCGAAAGATTCATTGTCATCATCATCCCCGCGCCGGAAACAGCCCGCCCGGCTTGGCGATCAGCACGATCGCCATCAACACATAGATGCTGGCCGATGCCAGGCCCGCCGCCAGCGGGTCTGCCGTGGCCGGCGAGAACACCGCGCCCAGCAGTTGCGGCAGGAAGGCCCGCCCCATGCTGTCCACCATGCCCACCAGCAAGGCCCCCGCCAGCGCCCCACGCACCGAGCCCACGCCGCCGATCACGATCACGACGAAGGTGGTGATCAGGATGCGTTCGCCCATGCCGATTTCCACCGCCAGCAGCGGCGCGGCCATCACACCCGCCAGGCCGCACAAGAGCGCGCCCAGGCCGAACACCAGCGTGTAGAGCTTCTTGATGTCGATGCCCAGCGCGTCGACCATTTCACGGTCGTCGGCGCCGGCACGGATCAGCATGCCGATGCGCGTGCGGTTCACCAGCCACCACAGCCCCACCGCCACCAGCGCGCCGATGGCGATGAACGACAGGCGGATCAGCGGATACTGGAACCCCGGCGCCAGCGTCACCGCGCCTTCCAGGAACGACGGAATGCCTACCAGCGGCGGGCGTCGCCCGAAGATCAGGCTGACCGCCTCGTTCGAAAACAGCAGCAGGCCGAACGTGGCCAGCACCTGGTACAGGTGGTCGCGCTTGTACAGCTTGCGGATCACCAGCACCTCGACCGACAGGCCGTACAGCCCCGCCCCCAGCAACGCCGCCAGCACGCCCGCCAGGAACGAGCCGGTGGTGCCGATGGCGTAGGCCGCGCAGTACGCGCCCACCATGTAGAACGAGCCGTGGGTCAGGTTCACCACGCCCATGATCCCGAAGATCAGGGTCAGTCCGGCCGCGAGCAGGAACAGCATCGCGCCGAACTGCAGCCCGTTGAGCAACTGTTCAAAGAGCAAGGTCATGACGGCATCTTGCAGAATTGGGCGTAGGCGTCCTTGTCGTCCGACACCAGCTTGCGCACCAGGTGCGGCGACAGCGCGCCGCTGGCGTCCTTTTCAATCTTCATCAGGTACAGGTCCTGCACCGGGTGCTGATTGGTGTTCATGCTGAACTTGCCGCGCAGCGACGCGAATTCCGGCTTGCGCAGCGCGGCCCGGAACTCGGCCTGGCGCGACAGGTCGCCGCCGGTGGCCTTGAGGCCCGCCCCGATCAACTGCGCCGTGTCGTAGGCCTGCATGGCATAGTCGGTCGGCACGCGGCCGTAGGCCGCTTTGAATGCCGCCACGAAGGCCTTGGACTGCGGGTTGTCGAAGTCCACCGACCAGATGCCGGTGGTGTAGGCGCCCAGCGCCGCGTCACCGGTGGCCTGGATCATGCGCGCATCCATCGAGAAGCTGGGCATCAGCATCGGGATGGTCTTGTTCAGGCCGGCCGCCGCGTACTGCTTGACGAAGTTGATGCCGGTGCCGCCCGGATGGAACTGGTAGACGGCTTCGGGCGCCAGCGACCGCAGGCGCGCCAGTTCCACCGAGAAGTCCGACTGATCCAGCTTGGTGTAGATCTCGGCCACCACCTCGCCCTTGTAGGTGCGCTTGAAGCCTTCGATGGCGTCGCGCCCGGCCTGGTAGTTGGGGGCCAGCAGCACGACCCGCTTGTAGCCCAGCTCGTTGGCGGCCACGCCGCCGGCCGTGTGGAAGGCGTCGTTCTGGTACGAAGCCACGAAGTAATTCTGGTCGCACTTCTCGCCCGCGAAGCTGGACGGCCCGGGGTTCAGGCTGACGTAGAAGGCGCCCGCCTTGACTACGCCCGGCGCCACCGCGGCCAGCACGTTCGAAAAATTCACGCCCGTGAACAGCTTCACGCCCGATTGCAGCATGCGGTCGGCCGCCTGTTTGGCATTGGCCGGCTTCAGGCCGTCGTCCTCGATCACCAGCTGCACCGGCACCCCACCCAGCGCGCCGCCGCCCTGCTTGATGGCCAGGTTGAAGGCATCGCGTTCGTCTTCGCCGATGTAGCCCGCCGGCGTGGACAGCGTGGCGATGAAGCCGATCTTGACCGGGTCCGCGGCCTGCGCCGCGCCGCCCAGCGCCATGGCCAGTGCGGCCGCCCATACTGTTTGCTTGATCATTGTTTTCCCCTTGGAGACCGCTGCGCCGGCCGCCCTTGCGGCCCGCGCCGGAATTCGCCTAGACCGCCACCACCGGATGCCGCAGCGTGCCGATGCCTTCCACGCACGCCACCACCACGTCGCCCGGCCACAGCCATTCCTGCGGCTTGCGGCCCGCCCCCACGCCTTCCGGCGTGCCGGTGGCGATGATGTCGCCCGGCTCCAGCGTGATGCCCGCGCTGATGTCGGAAATCAGGAACGGCACCTTGAACAGCATGTGGCGCGTGTTCGAGCCCTGCTTCTTTTCACCGTTCACCGTCAGCCACAGGTCCAGCACCTGCGGATCGGGAATCTCGTCGGCAGTGACGATGCACGGGCCGAACGGCGCGTAGGTGTCCTGGCCCTTGGAATAGATCCACTGGCCGGCGCGGCGGCAATCGCGCGCGCTCATGTCCAGCATCACGCTGTAGCCAAACACATACGACAGCGCATCGGCCTCGGCCACGCGCGTGGCGCGCCGGCCCATGATCACTGCCAGTTCCACCTCCCAGTCCAGCTGCTGGGTGATCCTGGCGTTGTGCTCGATGGCATCGCCCGGCCCGATCACCGTGGTGGGCGGCTTGGAGAAAATCACGGGCTGCTTGGGCAGGTCGGCCGACGTGTCCAGCGTGCGGCTCGATTCCGCCACGTGCTCGACGTAGTTCAGCCCGATGCCGAAGATGTTCTTGCGCGGACGCGGAATCGGCGCCAGCAGCTTCACGTTTTCCTGCGGCAGGGCGGCGCCCACGGGCCAATTACCGCGGTAGGCCTCCAGCAGTCGCGACGCCTGCGCCACGGCCACCGGCCCCAGGTCGATGAAGGCCAGCATGTCGTCCGGCAGCGCCACGCCGCCCGCCTCGCCCAAGCGGGCCAGGTCGATCACATAGCCTTCGGCCAGCGCCCCCAGGCGGGCGGCGGCGGTGGGATGGGCGCGAAAAGTTACCAAGCGCATAGGAACTCCAGGAAATTGAAGATGAGTTGAGACAGGCGCCCGGGTGGCCCCGGGCGGCGAATGAAGATTCAGAGTGGGGGCTGCCGCCGCTAGATCAGTTTCTGGTGGCCGCCGTTGTCCTTGACCGCCTCTTCGCGGTACAGGGCCAGCGATCGCATCACCGGCAGGTCGTTGAAGCAGAACAGGCAGGCATCGTCGTTGGACGACAGGTTGGCGTGCTCGTGCACGGCCCAGGACGGCACACAGAAGATGTCGCGTTCGGTCCAGTCGTAGCGCTTGCCATCGATGATCGAAAAGCCGCTGCCCTTGGCCACCTGGTAGATGAAGCTGCCGGTATGGCGGTGGGCCTGCGTGTGTTCGCCCGGCCGCAAGAGCTGCATGCTGGCGCCGATGGTGGGCATGACCGGCCCGCCCGTAGCCGGGTTGACGTAGTCCATCAGCACGCCGTCGTAAGGGCTGCCGGCCGACACCCGCGCGTGGCGGCGCAGCGCTTCGTAGGTGGGTTCCCATTCGTACTTGAACAGCGGTGAATAAGGCTTGGTCCAGCCCGACGCCTGCGGCCGCAGCGCCACGTTGCCCCAATTGGCGCTGGTGTCGTCCACCGGGTACGTCACCGTCTGGTTCAGGTCGGGATGCACGGCATAAAAGCCTGCCTCCAGCGCATTGACCAGCGGAATGTCCAGGCCGTCCTGCCAGATGCACGTGCTGCCGTCTTCGGCCACGCCATGCTCGTGCCAGGTGCCATTGGGCGTCAGCACGAAATCGTTCGCGCCCAGCGTCATCTTGTGGCCATCGACCACCGTGAACGCGCCCGTGCCTTCCATGATGAAGCGCAGCGCCGAATGCGAATGCGCGTGGGCCGACGCCAGTTCGCCCGGCTGCATCACCTGCAGGCCGGAATACAGCCAGCCCACCGCCGCGGCCACGTCACGCCGGCCGGGGTTGTTCAGGTAGATCACCCGGCGGCCCGCTTCTTCGGGCGAGACCAGCTCGGCCGAGCGCAGCACGTGGCCCCGCAGTTCCTGGTAGCGCCACACGACTGGCACCGAGGCCGAACGCGGCGCCCAGGGCTCGATCTTGTTGGCGACCGTCCAGAGCGCGCCGGTCTCCAGGCGCGCCAGTTCCTGGTAGTAGGCGATGCGCTCCGGCGAATCCGCCACGTTGGCGCGGCCGGCGGTGCTTTCCCGGTAGGCGTCGTACCTGTTCGCTTCCATCCCTTGCCTCTTTTTATAAAACCTAAAAGATTTTCGAAAATATTAGAGGCGGGCGGGACTTTGGGCAATCTTTGCGCGCTAGGGGTTTTCCTGGGGCCGCGGGGTCCGTCAGGAATTTACCTGCACGATCGCCAAAAATACTGTACAAAAACACAGTGCAACGTGCTACATTTCGCTCGCCGAAAAACGTCGTCCAGGAGAATCCTGTGTCCGAAGCCGCCCTCAACGCCCCGACCCACGTCGTCCAGTACATCGTCATCCCCTACCGCGCTGCCGCCAACGGCGTGGCCCCCGGAGAAATCCGTCCGGCCAGCAGCGAGTTCGGCGCCATCCGCATCGCCAACTCCATGGCCTCCAAGTTCGCTGGCGTGGCCGCCTACGAAGTCATGATCGATAAGGAAACCGGCGACATGGAATCGCCCCGCATCCTCGCCCAGATTGGCACCGTGCCGTCGCTGGACGACTGACCCTTCCCCTTTTCCGTCCCCTCAAACGGAAGCGCCACCGGCACCGCATTGCGGTGCCGGTGGCGCTTGGGCCTTCGGGCAGGCTGACTCATCCTGACCTGGGTTAGGGTGAGCGGACTGAGAGTGGAGCTAGGGAGGTGGCCGCTTTTTTCGCGTCTGTGGCCGGGTAAGACGCCCAGTCCGCTCAATGCAACCGCGGTCCGCCGAACCGGGGCATGGCCGCCGGTCCGGCGGGTCCGGCTTTTCCACGGCGCGCACCATGCACGCGCCGTCGATGCGCCGGACCGCGAGGCCTCGCTTAGAAGCGGTGACGCACGCCCACCAGGCCGACCGTGCTCTTCACACCGTCGATGAAGGCGAAGTTCGTGGCGTACGAACCCAGCGCGTACAGGTTGGTGCGCTTGGACAGGTTGTAGGTGTAGCCGATGCTGTAGATGTTCATCGTGGCATCGTCGCCGGTCAGAGCGGTGTTGTTGGCGTCAGCACGCTGCCACGAGGCCAGGATGCTGCTTGCGCCACCGATCGGGGCCGACAGGCCAACCAGGTACGAGTTCGACTTGAAGTCCTTGGCGACGACGTTGCTGCCGAAGCTCTTGGCCGTGGTCGAACCGCTGCCGAAGGCGTTGATGGCCTGGCCGGTGAACCAGCCGTCACGCGTCTGGCCGTAGGCCAGGGCCAGCTTGACCACTTCGAAGTCATACGAACCGCCAATGATCCACTGCTTGGGCGACGAGTCGTTGGCGCCAGCAACCTGGTTGGCCAGGTTCAGCTGGTCGTACGACAGGGCCACGTTCAGCGGGCCATTCACGTAGCGCACGCCGGCCGTGATGGCGCGGGTGTTGTCGGCGGTCTTGAAACCGGTTTGCGCGGCGGTGGTGTCAGCCACGTTGAACGAGTAGCCCAGGCCGACCTGGAAGCCACCGAACGACGGGGTCGAGTACTGCACCATGTTGTCGTGACGGACCGTGTTGGCCGCGCCAAAGGCCGCGCCGACGTTGGCCTGGCCGTAGCTGGCGCCGAACGGATCGATCGCGCCGAAGTACTTCGAAGCGATGTTGGTCTGGCGGCCGAATTCCAGCAGGCCCCAGGAATCGCTCTTCAGGCCGACGGTGGCTTGGCGGCCGAACAGGCGGCTGCTCTGGCCCGACTGGCCGTTGGCCGAGTTGAAGCCGCTTTCCAGCGTGAAGACGGCGCTCAGGCCATCGCCCAGATCTTCGGCGCCACGCAGGCCCCAACGCGAACCGCTGGACACGCCGTTGGTCATGCCGACCTTCGATTCCTTGTAGCCGTCGTTGCCCTTGATGCGCTGGAAGCCCACGCCCGTGTCGATCAAACCGTACAGAGTCACCGAGGTATCAGCGTGCGCAACGCCAGACAGCGCGGCGAACAGGGCGGTGACGAACAAAGTCTTTTTCATTACAGATTCCCGTTAATTGAACAGACATGCGCTTGCGGGCGGCCCGCAACACCAGCGGCAACGCCGCGCATGACAGGAACGGATTCTAGGAACGCTATGTGTCAGTTTTCGGGACACAAGCGGAAACAGTCCGGGCGTAAAGGAATCTGCAGGAATTTGTGGCGCAAGGCCGACAGGCAAGAAGACGTCGCACCATACGCTTAAGCCTGTCATGCCGGTGTGCTATTACGGAGGGGATAACAATCCTCCAAGCCATAATTCGGCCGACAAAAAAAGAAAGCCCGCAATGGCGGGCCTGCAAACACAGAAACTTGAGCCGATACGCTGTCAGAAGAGATCGCTATGTGTTCCCAAGCGAACCAGCTTGAGAACATCTGGATCAAGCCTATAAATTAAAACCAAGTCATTGCGAACATGACAATCGCGATAGCCCTTGTACTCTCCTGCCAACGGATGGTCGCAATACCGAGCATCTAAGATGGCGCCTCGGCACAAGGTCGTGAGCACAGCACGCAAGTCTATTTGCAGTCTCGCACTAGGTCCGTGCACGCCTGCGCTTAAGCGCTTCAGATCTCGTTCGAACTGCTTCGACACCTCGATTTTTCTCGCCATTCACGCCATCCTGGAACATAGCGTCCACGCTGGCATATTGCTTACCTTGACCGCTCTCAAGCTCTTCAATAGCCGCTCGAGTTGTTCGATTCGGAAGCTCAACTGCAAAAGGCAATCTTCCTTCCGCAGCCACCCGGGTCATCAGCAAACGAATCGCTGTAGAAACATTGAGTCCCATAGCATCCAGCACGCGCGTAGCGCGTTCTTTCGTCTCGTTGTCAATTCGGGCACGAATATAAGTGTCAGCAGTGGACATGGGTTTCTCCCTGTAGCGGGTGGTTTGGCTATCAGGACTACATTGTAGTCACAATGAAGCCGCCCAACAACTCAGGAGGATTGATCTGACCATCAATACTTTCGTCAAATCCATCAAACTACATCGATCCTCGTACCGTTACTTAAGACAGGCCGCAGAATCAGAAGAATCCGACGAAGACCCTGTCAGAAGTTTTGTCACGAACGCAACATCCATCCCTACCCACTCCGCCGCAAAGCACGAAAAACGCATGTCACATGCAGCCCGCATGCCTCGTGCCGATGAGGTGTCGAAGACGACGCTCACGCAAGGAAGCAAAACCAGATGTGATGTTTTTGCCACCCTTTTCCCCATATGTCTCAATCTTCCCGTCGATTTGTCTCGTCCCGCCGCAAGCATGGTTTTACGTGCGATACCCCGGTGTAAATTCTGCCGCACATTCAGGTCGGGCCGCGCCAGGCCGCAATGAATGACTTCCCGCAGACACTGATTTCACCCACGGTACAGGCCGAACATGCGCTCGAGAATCTCCAAGACGGCAACCCTTTTTGCGCTGGCCCTGGCCGGCATGAACACCGGGGTCGCTGCCGCGCAGGACGCGCCCGGCCCTAAGGTCACCGATCCGCACTTCCAGCTGGCGGCCGGCTACATCCCGCCCAAGGAACTGCCCGACAGCCTGGAACTGCTCGGCCCCCCGCCCGCCAAGGGCAGCGCCGCGCTGGCCCGCGACGAAGAGGCCCGCGCCGCCACGATCCCCTTGCGCGGCAAGGCGCGCGCCGGCCTGGCCAGGCTGGACGCCGATCTGCAGTTTCCGCAACCGGCCGCGAACTTCTCGTGCGCCATGGGCATCGAGATCAGCGAGACCACCACGCCGCGCCTGTTCGTGCTGATGCAGCGCGTGCTGACCGACGCCGGCCTGTCCACCTACGGCGTCAAGAACACCTACAACCGCACGCGTCCGTTTGTGGTGCACAACGAAGGCACCTGCTTCGCCGAGCAGGAACCGCTGCTACGCAACGACGGCTCCTATCCGTCGGGCCATACCGCCGCGGGCTGGGCCTGGGCGCTGGTGCTGGCCGAACTCAATCCTGAACGAACCAACGCGCTGCTGCGCCGCGGCCTGGAATTCGGCCAAAGCCGCGTCATCTGCAACGCCCACTGGCAAAGCGATGTCGACGCCGGCCGCACGATGGGCGCGGCCACCGTGGCCAAGCTGCACACCAACGCCGAATTCCTGGCCGACATGGCTGCCGCTCGCCAGGAAGTGCTGGCGGCCAAGGCCAATGGCGCAGCGCCCAGGCAGAACTGCGGCGTGGAAGACGCCGTCCTGTCCGCACGTTGATCGGCGCGGATCGTCACGCCTTTCCAGACCTTGCTTCTTCAGGAAATCATGCGGTCTTTCTTCCCCACCTTGATTCTCGCCACCACGCTGTCCGCCCTGTCCGGCGCGGCGTTGGCCGACAACCCGCTGCCCATCAGCCCGCTGCTCAAAGACAACGCCAACAGCGGCGACAGCTGGAGCGTCAGTGCCAGCCCCTATATCTGGGCCGCGAGCCTGAGCGGCAAGGCCGGCCAATTCGGCCAGCCGGCCAGCAGGATCGATTCCAGCTTCAGCAAGATCTTCAGCGATCTGGACCTGGCGTTCATGGGCGCCATCGAGGCCAGGCGCCAACGCGTCAGCCTGCTGGGCGACGTCATGTACAGCCGCCTGTCGGTCAGCGGCAAGAACCGCATCGGCGTGCTCAGCAAGGAAGTCGACATCACGTCCAAGTCGTTCTCCGGCTTTCTAGGGGCAGGCTACAGCGTGGCCGAATCCGATCGCGGCCACCTGGACGTCGTCGGCGGCGGGCGCCTCTGGTATGCCAGCACCGAGATTTCACTGAAGGGCGGACGGCTGGACGGCAAGGGCGAACGCGACAGCGCGACGTGGATCGACGCCGTCGTCGGCCTGCGCGGGCGCTACATGCTGGACGACAGCTGGTTCGTGACCGGATGGGGCATCGTCGGCGCAGGCCAGGCCCGGCTCGACTGGGACGCCACCGCGGCATTTGGCTACCAGTTCAAGAACAATTTTTCAGCCGTGCTGGGCTATCGCGCGCTGGGCGTGAACTACAACCGCAACGGCTTCATCTACAACGTGGTTCAGCAAGGCCCGATCATGGGGCTGGCCTACCGCTTCTGATCCGCGCCGTAGGCCGCGAAGTGCTGCGATAGCTGGGGCGCCCCGCCAGTGATGGACACGGGCCAGTGTTCCCGATCCCGCGCGTCTTGCGGCGTCATGCCAAAGCGCTCGATGAATGCCTTGCGAAACTTGCCGGTAGCCGCGAACCCCGTATCGGCGGCGATCCGCGCCGTGGCGACCGCGGCGTTGCGCGGATCGATCAGTGCGGCGTAGGCGGCATCCAGCCGCTTGCTCTTGATGACGTGGGCAATGCCGCCCAGATCGGCAAACGCGCGGTACAGGTGGGCGCGCGAGACACTGAAGCGCTGCATCAGCATGTCCGGGCCCAGCTTCGGATCGGCCAGGTAGCGGTCGATGAAGGCCAGCGTGCGCGCGCGCAGCGCCCGTCCCAGCACGGATTGCGGCTCATCCTGCGCCGGGCCGGCCCCAGCCAGGCCCGCCGACAACAAGGTCATCAGCGCTTCCTGCACCGCCACGTCCTCGCTGGCGGAAAGATCGCCGGACACCGCATGCAGCCCTTGCAGATAATCCACCAGCAGCCGCGTGATCGGCAGCCGGGGATCCAGCGCGAAACCGTGCAGGTCGCGAGCGCCCAGCAATTTATCGATGCTGGCGCGCGGCACCGTCGTGGCCAGGCGCACGCCCGCGTCCACCTCGCAGGCGTAGGGCCGCGACAAGTCGATGATGCAGATGCCTCCGGGCGCGGCCACGGCGTTGCGCCCGGCGAAGTCGCCGCGGATCGAGCCGGCCATCAGTACGTGCACCAGATAGTGGTCGATGGGGCTGCGGGCGATGGTCCAGCGGTCGCGCCTGTAGCGCTGGGCATTGAAGGCCGTGGACCCCAGCGTCAGACCAGCCACGGTGCGGATGCGCATCGTGCCTTCCAGCGTCGCGGCCTCGCCATCAGCCACCGGCGTCGTGTCGCAGAACGGCCGCGTGACCTCGCGCCAGTAGTCGTTGCGAAGCGCGGGCTCGACTGCGTCCGTGGAAATAAGGATATCCGTGGAGGCCATGATGGGGTCTTCTTCATTGAGAGCGATCTGCCGCAGGATAACCGACGCACGTGGCTTTGCCGCCAATACGCGTGACGATCCGGGCACGGCGCCCCGCTTGAGCGCGACGCCCGATCGGTTAAAATCGCATTTACTCAAGCGCACTCGCGCTTGCCCCGCCAGGACGACCTGGCCGGCGTGTCACTCCTAGGGACGACCCTGTCATCTTTCACGGAAAGAACAGCGATGCCCGTCCCCTCCTCTTCTGCACACCCCCCTCGCATTCCCAAGACTACCTGGTTGAAACTGGGCTGGGCCTGGTTGGTCGTGACTGCCTTCACCGTCTACGGCGGCACGTGGCTCGCGCAGCCGCTGATGCCGATGGCCGCGATGCTCTGCTTCGCCGTCCTGTTCTTCACCATCATCGCGGCCTCGTTTGGCGTGGTCCATGAAGCAGACCTGCTGGCCCACAAGCTGGGCGAACCCTACGGCACGCTGATCCTGACGCTGTCCATCGTCTCGATCGAGGTGATCCTGATTGCGTCGATGCTGCTGGGCCCGGGGGAATTTCCCACCATCGGCCGCGACTCGATCTTCGCGGTGATGATGATTATCCTGAATCTCGTCATGGGACTCTGCCTGGTCCTGGGCGGCTTAAAGCACGGCGAACAGGAATACAACGCGCAAGGCGCCAACGCCTACCTGACGATGATCGTGCTGCTGACCGGCACCGCGCTCGTCCTGCCCAACTACCTGTCGGGCGCCGGCGAATTCACCCCGCTGCAGGCCTGGACCATTGCCGCCATCACTGCCGGCCTGTATGCGGTGTTCCTGTGGTTGCAGATGGGCCGCGAAAAGCGGCTGTTCATCCAGCCGCCCGCGGGGCAGATGGCCGTGGCTGCCGGCAGCGCAACCATCCCGGCCAACGAGCCGACCACCGAAGCGGGCGACAACACCTCGATCTGGCGCAGCAGCGCGCTGCTGCTGGGCATGATCATTCCCATCGTGCTGCTGGCGCACCACCTGGCCATCGTCATTGATTACGGCGTGGTTACGGCCGGCGCGCCCATCGCCGTCAGCGGCGTACTGATCGCCATCATCGTCTTCACCCCGGAATCACTGACCGCGATCAAGGCGGCGCGCAGCAATGAAATGCAGCGCTCGGTCAACCTGTGCCTGGGCGCCTTCGTGTCGACCGTCGGCCTGACCGTCCCCGCCGTGCTCGTCATCGGCCTGGTGACCGGCAAGCAGGTCGTCATGGGCATATCGATGCTGGAAACGGTATTGCTGGGGCTGACGGTGCTGGTGGGCATGCTGTCTTTCAATGGCCAGCGGACTTCCGTCATGCAGGGCGCGATGCACCTGGCACTGTTTGCGGTGTACGGCTTTTTATTATTCAACCCCTGAATCGGAATCGACGACGTTAAATGCGCGCCCGATATTCGTCATGGCAACGAACCGCCAGCTTCGTTATGACGACGACCAGGCAGCATGCATCGGCCACGGCATATTCGAGGCTGGCTCGAAGGCGGCAAAGACAGGGCTTGAATAAAGCTGGAAGGGGGACTTGAAAGGAGGGGGACTTGAAGGGGGGGGTAAAGCGCAGAGGTGGCGCGCCCGACAGGAATCGAACCTGTATCAAGAGCTTCGGAAACTCTCATTCTATCCATTGAACTACGGGCGCAGCGCAAGGAGGCGGTATTGTACCTAGTTTTGCGCAATCTGCATGAAGCAGATCAAACCATAGGGAAAACTCCGCGAAAACCCGTGTCCGGGGGTTGGACGCGTGTCCATGACACCGTTATATAATCCAGCGTTTGCTTGCAAGGCGGTCTGCTTTTGCCGCCCTTTGTGCAGTACTGATTTTCTGTTGCCGCCGCCAGGCGCCCCCGGTACCCGTTAGCAGGATTTGGTCATGAGCAACGAGCAGGAACACATAGAAGAGCACTCCTCCCCCATCAAGACCCCGAAGCAACTGGTCGTCACCATCGTCCTATCCTTCGTGGTGCCCATCGCGATCATCATCCTGTTGGTGAATCTGGTCGTATCAGGCACCAAGGTAGGCGCCGGCTCGGACACCCTGTCCAACGAAGCCGTCACCAAACGCATTGCCCCAGTCGCCGGTTTCGATCTGGTCGACGCCAACGCCCCCAAGGTCTTCAAGACGGGCGAACAAGTCTTTGCCGCCGTCTGTACGGCCTGTCATACCGCCGGCGTGGCGGGCGCCCCCAAGATCGGCGACAACTCCGCTTGGGCGCCCTTCATCCAGTCCGGTTTTGACGCCATGATGAACGTGGCCCTGCATGGCAAGGGCGGCATGCCCGCCAAGGGCGGCAACCCCACGCTGTCCGACTACGAAGTAGCCCGCGCCGTGGTCTACATGGCCAACAAGTCCGGCGGCTCGCTGCCCGAACCGGCCGCCCCCGCGGAAGAAGGCGCCAAGAAGGAAGCCGACGCCACGCCCGCCGCGGCGCCCGCTGCTGCGGCGGCCCCTGCTGCTGCACCCGCTGCGGCCGCCCCTGCCGCCGCTGCGCCGGCTCCTGCTGCCGCACCGGCCCCCGCGCAGTCCACCGCTGCCGTCAATCCGGCCGGCGAAAAGCTCTACAAGAGCGTCTGTTTCGCCTGTCACGCCACCGGCGTGGCCAACGCGCCCAAGTTCGGCGACAAGGCCGCCTGGGACCCCTACATCAAGACCGGCATGGACGCGATGGTCAAGGTCGCCATGCAAGGCAAGCCGCCGATGCCCCCCAAGGGCGGCGCGGCCAACGCCTCGGAAGACGACATCCGCGCGGCCGTGCAATACATGGTGGACGCTGCCAAGTAGGGCAGGCCCGCACCCCGCTGCGGCCACGCTTCACGGTGGCCTCCAACAAAAAGCCCTTCGATCACTCGAAGGGCTTTTTACATGGCGCGGTGCGCGCCGGCCGTCAGTCGGCGGCGGACGACTTCAACAGCGACATGCCCAGCTGCACGCGGCGTTGCAGCCACAGGCTGGGCCGATAGCGCGGGTCACCGGTAACGCGCTGCATGCTCTTTAGGATCTCGAGGATGCGCTCGGCGCCCAGGGCATCGCCCAGCGCCAGCGGGCCCACCGGATAGCCCAGGCCCAGCGTCACGGCACGGTCGATGTCCTCGGGCGTGGCAATCTGCTGCTGCGCGATGTCGGCGGCAATGTTGACAATCATGGCCACGATCCGCTGGGCCACGAAACCCGGCGAATCCTGGATCACCGACACCGGCACGCCATCGCCCGCCAGCAAGGCGTGGGCAGCATCGCGCCATTTGTCCTGCGTGGCCGGCGACACCATGATGCTGCGGCGGCGCGCCGTGTCAAAGGCCTGCAGCGTGTCCAGGCCCACCGCGCGCGAGGCGTCCAGGCCCTGCGCCGACACCGTGGTGGACACGTCTTCGCCAAAGGGCGTGACGATGATGAGCGCGTCCGCGGCCGGCGATGCCCCCGACACCAGCGGCGCACCCAGCTTTTCCAGCAGCGCCGTGGCGCGTGCATAGCCCTCGGGATGCTTGGGGCTGACCCAGACCTTCAGGCCCTGCGGCAACGCCGGCACGGGCGGCTCGGCGGGCACCTGCTTCTGGCCGTCCACATAGGTGTAGAAGCCCTCGCCAGCCTTGCGGCCGATCAGGCCGCCGGCCAGGCGCACGGTGGTGATGGGCGACGGACGAAAGCGCGGCTCGTCGAAGAACTGGCGATAGATCGATTCCATCACCGGGTGCGAGACATCCAGCGCGGTCAGGTCCAGCAGCTCGAACGGGCCCATGCGAAAACCGGCCTGCTCGCGCATGATGGCATCCACCTGCGCGAAGGTCGCCACCGACTCCTGTGCCACGCGCAGGCCTTCGGTGTTCATGCCACGGCCCGCATGGTTGACGATGAAGCCGGGCATGTCCTTGGCACGCACGGGCGTATGACCCATGCGGCGCGCCAGCTCGGCCAGCGCGTCGCCCGTTTCTGGCGCGCTGCGCAGGCCGTCGATCACCTCGACCACCTTCATCAGCGCGACCGGATTGAAGAAGTGATAGCCCGCCACGCGCTGCGGCCGCTTGCACGCCGCGGCGATGGCGGTGATGGACAGCGACGAGGTATTCGAGGCCAGGATGCAGTCATCGGCCACCACGCCTTCCAGCGCGGCAAACAGGTCACGTTTGACGTCCAGGCGCTCGACGATGGCTTCGACCACCAGCTGGCACTGCGACATGTCGGTCAGCGCCGTGGCCGATTCGACACGGTCCAGCGCGGCCTGCGCATCCGCGGCCGACAGCTTGCCCTTCTGGGCCAGCTTGTCCCAGGTCTGGCGCAGCGATTCACGCGCCGCCGCCACCGCGTCGGCGCTGGTGTCGTACAGGCGCACGCGCAGACCGGCTTGCGCCGCGATCTGGGCAATGCCTCGCCCCATGGCCCCGGCGCCCACGACGCCGATGGTTTGAATCTCCGTCATCAACTCTCTCCTGCCTGTAATGGGAATAGTGTTCGCGCGCCGCGGCGCTTGCTGCCACGCGGCGGCAAGCGCCGCGCGGCCATATGAATCAGGCCTGGCCCTGGGCCAGCGCCTGGATTTCTTCGGCGGACAAGCCCAGCTTTTCAGCCAGCACCTGCGCCGTGTGCTCGCCCAGCATGGGCGGCGGACGCCGGTATTGCACCGGGCTGCCGGAGAACTTCAGCGGACTGGCCGCCATCGGCACCGTGCCGGCTACCGGATGCGGCAGCTCGCGCTTCATGCCGCGCGCCAGCACCTGCGGATCTTCGTAGACCTGGTCCAGCGTATTGATGGGCCCGGCCGGCACGCCCACGCCTTCCAGCGCCGCCAGCCAGTAATCACGCGCCCCCGTGGCCATGCGCTCGACCAGCAAGGGCACCAGTTCTTCGCGGTTCTTCACGCGCTGCGGGTTGGTGGAAAACCGCGGATCCGCCGACAGCTCGGGCAAACCGATGGCACCGCAATAATTGCGGAACTGGCTGTCATTGCCCACGGCCACGATCAGGTGGCCATCGCTGGCCGCAAAGACCTGATACGGCACCAGGTTCTGGTGCGCATTGCCCGCGCGCCGCGGCGCGTTGCCGGAGGTCATGAAGTTCAAATTCTGGTTGGCCATCATGGCCACCTGGCAATCGAGCAGCGCCATGTCGATGTGCTGCCCCAGCCCGCTGACCGAACGCTCATGCAGCGCCGCCAGGATACCCACGGTGGAATACATGCCGGTCATCAGATCCGCCACGGCCACGCCCGCCTTCTGCGGCCCGCCGCCCGGCAAATCATCGCGTTCGCCGGTGATGCTCATGAGCCCGCCCATGCCCTGGATCATGAAGTCGTAGCCCGGACGGCTGGCGTAAGGGCCGGTCTGGCCAAAGCCGGTGATGGAGCAATAGATGAGGCGCGGATTGATTTCCTTGAGGCTGTCGTAATCCAGCCCATATTTGGAAAGCCCGCCGACCTTGAAGTTTTCCACCAGGATGTCGCTCTGCAAGGCCAATTCCCGCACCAGCTCGGCCCCACGCGGCGACGCGATGTCGAGCGCGACCGAAAACTTGTTGCGATTGGCCGACAGGTAGTAAGCCGCCTCGCTGGTGTCATTGCCCGCCGCATCCTTGAGATACGGAGGCCCCCAGGCGCGCGTGTCATCGCCCGCGCCGGGCCGTTCGATCTTGATGACCTCGGCCCCAAGATCGGCCAGGTTCTGCGTGCACCAGGGACCCGCCAACACACGAGTCAAATCCAACACACGCACACCAGTAAGAGGAGCAGGACGTTGCGACATTTTTTATCTATACGCGGCAAGAGTGATAGGTTAGGGGGGATATTAGCCGGTGGGGGCTTTGTGTGGCTTTTTGGATGGTCGAGTGGCGGACGGTTGATTGCTTGAGTTTAGGTTCTTGAGACGCTCTGCGGCGTGTGGCCGGGGGGACGCGGGGCTACGATTGCGGTCCGGAGCCTTCGCTCCGGACTGCCCCGTCCTCATCCTCGTACGCCTTCGGCTCCCTACGGATTCCGTCGGGCGCATCTACACGCCCCGCGTCCCCCCGGCCGCACGCCACAGAGCTGCATCAGTTGCAATTTCACGGACGCTGGGGCGGGCGGTGTGCTTGGCATTTTTATGTCGAACTAGGGGGGGTGGGCGGGGTGGGACGGTGCCCGCCTCGTGCCGGCCGCGCGGGCGGCCTTACGAGGCTTACGCGGCGTCTTGCGTGCACCGATGGCGCTCTCGCGCATAGGTGAGGCTGCTGTTCTCGAGCGGCGCGGATGCCGTGGCGTTCCGCATGAACATACAGCGCCCGATGGGCGGCGCGCGAGACAGTCACCCCGCGCAAACCAGTACCTGCCGCGCCGCCCATCACCGCCCCTCCCCCCTGACGGGGAAACCACTAGAAAACCAATCTCCATAAGCGCGAAGCGCCCCCGCAACACTGTCAACAACACGAATGCCAAACGTGGCCGCCCGCGCGGCCGCGGCTTGGCGACCCTGTAGATTCCATTCCCTGACCACAGGTCTAGCAGCGCCACAAACCCAGACACACGTAGCCCCTTGCGGCGGCGGCATGCGGAGTGGGCAACCTCGATGCGCCCAAGGGAATCCGTAGGGAAGGCCGAAGGCCTGGACGAGGATGACGCAGGGGCAGTCCGGAGCGAAGGCTCCGGACCGCAATCGTGGGCGCCCACTCCGCATGCCGCCGCCGCAAGGGGCGACCTACGAAGAACAACTCGACGCACAAGCCCAAAGCAACAAAAAAACTACCCCTGCGCCTTGATCACTTCCCGAGCAATCACCAGTTGCTGAATCTGCGTAGTCCCTTCAAAAATTCGGAACAACCGCACATCCCGATAAAACCGCTCCACCGCATATTCCGACATATACCCCGCCCCCCCGTGAATCTGCACCGCCCGATCCGCCACCCGCCCCACCATCTCCGTCGCATACAACTTGCAGCATGCCGCCTGCATCGTCGTGTTCTCGCCGCGATCCCGCATCTTTGCGGCATCCAGCACCATGCAGCGCGCCGCGTACAGCTCTGCCTGGCTATCGGCAATCATTGCCTGGATCAATTGGAATTCAGAGATCGGCTGCCCGAACTGCTTGCGGTCCATCGCGTATTGCACCGCGTCGCGCAGCAAGCGGTCTGCGATGCCCACGCAGAGCGCCGAGATGTGCAGGCGGCCCTTGTCCAGCACGCGCATCGACGTCTTGAAGCCGTTGCCTTCCTCGCCGCCCAACAGCGCCGACGCCGGCACCCGGCAGTTGTCGAACACCACATCGCTGGTCAGCGCGCCCGCCTGGCCCATCTTCTTGTCCGGCTTGCCGATGATCAGGCCCGGCGTGCCGGCTTCCACCAGGAAGCATGAGATCGAGGCCGCGCGGCGTTCCGGGGCCGTGCGCGCCATCACCGAGAACAGGCCCGCGATCGGCGCGTTCGTGATGTAACGCTTCGTGCCGTTCAGCACATAGTGGTCGCCGTCGCGCTCCGCCGACAGGCGCAGCGCCATCGCATCCGAGCCTGCGTCCGGCTCCGTCAGTGCGAACGAACCGATCAGCTCGCCGCTGGCCAGGCGCGGCAGATAGCGTGCGCGTTGCTCGTCCGTGCCGGCCAGCACGATGGCCTGCGAACCGATGCCGATATTGGTGCCTGCCAGCGAGCGGAACGCCGGCGACGTCTGGCCCAGCTCGAACACCACCCGCACCTCTTCTTCCATCGTCAGCCCCAGGCCGCCGTAATCGGGCGAGATCGACAAGCCGAACAGGCCCAGCTCACGCATCTCGGCCACGATGTCCGGCGGCACCTGGCCGCTCGTGGCCAGTTCGTCTTCGGCGGGAATCAGACGTTCGTGCGTGAAACGGCGCACCGCGTCCAGCAACAGGGTCAGGGTTTCGGTATCCAGGGCCATGATCAGGGTCTCTCAAACGTGCGGGGCAGCGGCGCTCAAGCGCGCATGCCGCCAATCAGTAAATCGAAATAGCCGGCGGCGATCGTCTCGGCGCTGTCGCCCTGCCCGGGCTTGTACCAGCGCACCATCCAATTGAGCATCGACAGCACCGCGCGGCCCGTGGCCGGCACGTCCAGCGCGCGGAATGCGCCGTCCGCCACGCCTTGCGCGATCACCTCGCGCAGCCGCTTCTCGTAGCCGTCGCGCAGGCGTGCCGCGTCTTCGCGTTCGGGCAGCGCCATGCCCGAATAGCCGATCAGCATCGTCACGAACTCCGCGTGGTGCTGCTCGAAATAGCGCGCATGGCCCACCATGAACGCCCGCAGCTGGTCGGCCGCGCCCTCGGCCCGCGCCACGGCCTGGCCCACGCTTTGGGTCAGGCCGTTCAGCACTGCCAGGATGATCGCGTCATAGATGTCCTGCTTGGTCGTGAAGTAGTGGTAGATCGCCGCCTTCGACACGCCGATCGCCGCGGCCAGGTCCGACACCGAACTGCCGTCGTAGCCGCTGCGCGCAAACAGCTTGGCGGCTTCGGCCAGGATGCGTTCGCGCGGCGCCGCCATGGTGGGCGGGCGGCCGGCGCGGGCGCGTTTTGAGGCGGGGGCAGCAGAGGTCGGCATGACGGGGCCAGGTGAGGCAGCGCTGGCTTTTTCAATAGCGGACCATTGGTAGGGCCCCTTCCATTGACAGCAGTTTGGCGCTTGCCGTTAAATAAAGATTAATTAATTACCGGACGGTCGGTAGGTAATTATAGGCACATCCGTTCCCGCCGCTCAAGCCACCCTTGCGCGATTCCCCGAAACTTCACGCGACGACGCTATGCCCCACTCTCTAGTGACTGATTTGTATGGCCAGATGTCCCTGCCGGTCATCAGCGCCCCCATGTTCATCGTGTCCAACCCGAAACTGGTCGTTGCGCAATGCACGAGCGGCATCGTCGGTTCGTTTCCGGCGCTGAATGCGCGGCCCCAGAGCCTCCTGACCGACTGGCTGGACGAAATCGAAGCCGGCCTGGCCTCGTACCGCGAGGCCCACCCCGGCGCCGCCGTGGCCCCGTACGCCGTCAACCAGATCATCCACCAGTCCAACGACCGGCTCGAGCAAGATCTGGCCGTATGCGCCAGCCACCGCGTGCCGCTCATCATCACCAGCCTGCGCGCGCCCGGCGACCTGGTCAAAGGCGTGCACGACTGGGGCGGCAAGGTGTTCCACGACGTCACCACCATCCGCCACGCCGAAAAGGCGCTGGAAGCGGGCGTCGACGGCCTGATCCTGGTGTGCGCGGGCGCGGGCGGCCATGCCGGCACGCTCAGTCCGTTCGCGCTGGTATCTGAAGTGCGCCGCTTCTACGACGGCCCGCTGATCCTGTCAGGCGCCATCACGTCGGGCGAACACGTGCTGGCCGCGCTGGCCATGGGCTGCGACTTCGCCTACATGGGTACGCGCTTCATCGCCAGCGACGAAGCCAACGCCAGCGACGGCTACAAGTCGGCCATCGTAGAGGCCAGCGCGTCCGACATCCTCTATACCCCGTTCTTTACCGGCATCCCGGGCAACTACCTTAAGGCCAGCATCACGGCCGCCGGGCTCGACCCCGCCAACCTGCCCCAGCCGGACAGCGGTGCGTCCAACTTCGGCTCCGGCCGCGTCAAACCCTGGAAAGACATCTGGGGCGCCGGCCAGGGCGTGGGCGGCATCGCCAGCGTGCAACCCACGCGGCAGATCGTCGACACGTTGCGCCAGGAATACGCCAAGGCCAAGGACCAACTGGCCAGCAGGACCTACGCATGAGCGCCGGCCTGAAGGTTTCCCGCGAAGGCGCGGTGCTGACGCTGGTGATCGACCGCCAGGATCGTCGCAACGCGCTGGACACCGCCACCTATGCCGCCCTGACGGCACAGATCTCGCTGGCCGCAGCGGACACCTCGGTGTCCGCCGTGATCCTGGCCGGCGCGGGCGAACACTTCACGGCCGGCAACGACCTGCGCGATTTCCAGGCGGAACGCGGCGCAGGCGACAGCGCCGGCCTGACCTTCCTGCGCGCGCTGACCCAGGCCGACGTGCCCGTCATCGCTGCGGTCGAAGGCTACGCCATCGGCATCGGCGTGACGCTGCTGCAGCATTGCGATTTCGTCTATATCGGCGAAGGCGCGACGCTGCGCATGCCCTTCGTGGCGCTGGGCCTGTGCCCGGAAGGCGCATCCAGCCTGGTGATGCCGCGCCTGGCCGGCGCCCGCCGCGCCGCCGAATGGCTGCTGCAGGGCAAGGCGTTTTCGGCCCAGGAAGCTTGCGAGGCCGGGTTGGCCACGGCGGTCACGGCCAAGGGCCAGGCGCTGGCCGCCGCGCAGGCCACCGCGGCCAGCCTGGCCAGGCAGCCGCCCGCGGCGCTGCGCCTGACCAAGGCCATGCTCAAGCGCCCCGACCGACAAGCCATCCAGGAAACGCTCGACTACGAGGCGCAGCAGTTCCGCGCCCGGCTCCAGACGGAAGAAGCGCAGGCCGCCTTCGCAGCCTTTTTCAAGAAATAAGGTTCAGAACGGCGAGTCAGGCCGGAAGTTCGGCGCCCGCCGTTCGCGCAGCGACTGCACGCCTTCGCGCACGTCCGGGCCGCCAAAGCCCATGAATTCCAGCGCCAGCGACGTGTCGAACGTGGGGCCGGCCATGCGCAGCCAGTTGTTCAGCGAATACTTGGTCCAGCGAATGGCAGTCTGCGAGCCGGCCGCCAGGCGGTTGGCCACTTCGAAGGCGCGGCCGATCAGTTCGGCCTCGTCCACGCACAGGGACACCAGGCCGATGCGTTCGGCTTCTTCACCGGTCACGGTTTCGCACAGCATCAGGTAGTACTTGGCGCGCGCCATGCCGCACAACAGCGGCCAGACGATGGCGGCGTGGTCGCCGGCCGTGACGCCCAGGCGGGTGTGGCCGTCGATGATGCGGGCATCGCGCGCAGCGATGGAGATGTCGGCCAGCAGCCCGGCCACCAGGCCCGCCCCCACCGCCGCCCCGTGCATGGCCGACACGATCGGCTTGCTGCAATTGATGATGTTGTAGACCAGGTCGCGGGCCTCGCGCCAGACGCGGGTGCGCACGTCGAAGTCGTCGGCCATCTGCTGCACCAGGTCCAGGTCGCCGCCGCCGGAAAAGCCTTTGCCCTCGCCGCGGATCACCACCACGCGGGTGTCCGGGTCCGTGTCGATGTCGCGCCAGATGTCGGCCAGTTCGCGGTGCATGCGGTCATCGGCCGTGGACAGCTTGCCCGGCTTGCCGTCCTTGGACCCCATGATCAGTTCCAGCACCCCGTTGGGATGCCGGCGCAGCTTCAGGGATTCATAGGCGGAATAGTGTTCCAGCGTGATGTCGGTCATTGTCTTCTCCGGTGGCGCGGACGAAAGGCCGCGCGTTTTTGGGCACTATAGTGGATACGGCATGCGCCACCGCGGCCGCCCTGATCAGGAACCTCAGCCCATGAACACCCCCACCATCGCCCCTGCCGGCGAGATCCGTCGCGACGACCTGCCCGCCCTGTTCGCCCCGCGCGGCCAGGACACCCACAAGGGCAGTTTCGGCACCGTCGGCGTGGTGGGCGGCGGGCGCGGCATGGAAGGCGCGGCGCTGCTGGCGGCCCGCGCGGCCCTGAAGACCGGCGCCGGCAAGGTGCTGGTGGGCTTTGCCCAAGATCGCGCGCCGCTGGCCTGCGACCCCCTGCAACCCGAACTGATGCTGCGCGACGCGCGTTCGTTGCTGGAAGGCGACTGGGGCGTCACCGCCTGGGTCGCCGGCTGCGGCATCGGCACGGGCATCGAGGCGGCCAACGCCCTGTCCGAATTGTTCGTGCTGCGTCAGGGTGCCCCGCTGGTGCTGGACGCCGACGGCCTGAACCTGCTGGCCCGGGGCGCCGTGCAGCCCAATTGGGGCGTTGGTCCCGTCGTGCTGACCCCGCATCCTGCCGAAGCCGCCCGCCTGCTTGGCACCGATACCGCCCACATCCAGGCCGACCGGCCGGCCGCCGCCCAGGCCCTGGCACGACGCCATGGCGCCTGGGTGGTGCTGAAAGGCGCCGGCAGCGTGGTCTGCGACCCGGATGGCGCCTGGCGCCGCAATACCAGCGGCAACCCGGGGTTGGCCACGGCCGGAACCGGGGACGTATTGGCGGGCATGCTCGGCTCGCTGCTGGCGCAGCGCCTGCCCCTGGACCAGGCCGTGGCCGGCGCCGTCTGGCTGCACGGGGCCGCCGCGGACGCCCTGGTTTCCCAGGGCATCGGGCCGATCGGACTGACCGCGGGCGAGCTGGCGGACGCCGCCCGGCGCCTGCGCAACGGCGGCTGACGCCCGTGCCGGCAACGCTAAGTCCCTGGGGCAAAAAACATTTTTACAACATACTAGGGTTTTCCCCTAAAAACCCATTGCGTTGGTTTTAGGGTTTTCCCTATAATGGTTTACACCAAGACGAAACGGACTGGAGCAAACCATGAGCGAACTGACCCTGAACCACACTGCCCGCCTGACCGATGCGCTGGAGCGCGATCTGCTCCGCGGCGCCCTCGAGAACCAACCGAATTCCCACCCGCTGACCAACCTGAAGAAGGCTGGCCAGGCGATCGCCGCCGCCGTCGCTGGCGTGTTCGCCTTCATCGACGAAGTCAACGAATCGATGAACAAGGCCCGCGCCGCCAGCTCGCGCTTCTCCGGCTCGCAGTGGTAAGAACAGCCGCGCCGGGCTGAATCGCGACCGATCTCCCGCGATTTCACCCAGCGTGCTGTAGACGCAACGCCCGCCGCCCACGCGGCGTCCGTTGTGTCGATCCCGGTGCCCGGGGCTTCCAAGCCCTTCCCCTCACCGGGCGCCATCGCGCCGCGCCGGCCCCACTTGCGGGGCCCCCGCGACGCCCTCCGCCACGCAATACCGCAGCAAGAATCCCTGTCGCCCCAGCGCGAAGCCGTCCCGAAGCGGGACTGCCTCGCACTGGGGCGATTGGCATTTGCGAAGCCGCAACAGGCGCAATGGCCCTCTCGGCGTTTACCCTAGCGTCGGCCCGGCGCGCATTGACAGCGCGCGAAGCCCCTACCGATAATCGGCCCCTTGCCGTCGTGCTGGCGCCAAAAACACCGCAAGCCCCCCCGGCCGACGTCTCTGTTCCCCGGTTGGCTTCCCCGCTGTTCCCCGCCCGCACGATCCGGTTCGTTCCCCATCCGGAGTTGTCACCATGAAGTTGCGCACCACCCTGGCCCTTGTGGCCGCCGCCATTCCCTTGGCTGCTGCCCAGGCCCAGACGCTGAAGATCGGCCTGTCCGCCGAACCCACCTCGGCCGACCCCCACTACCACAAGATGACGCAGAACGACGCCTTCTCGGCGCACGTCTACAGCTCTCTGGTGGGCCGCAGCGCCGACATGAAGCTGGTGCCCGCGCTGGCCACGTCCTGGAAGAACCTGGATGACCTGACCTGGGAATTCAAGCTGCGCGACGACGTCAAGTTCTCGAACGGCAAGCCGTTCACGTCCGAAGACGTGCTGTTCACGATCTGCCGCACGCTGAACAACGAGACCAACGTGTCGCAGTCCTACATGGACACGACCAAGCTGATCACCGACGTGCAGACGCCGGACGCGCACACCGTCATCATCAAGACGGGCGCCCCCTTCCCGCTGATGCCCGCCGAACTGGCGCGCTCGCTGCCGATCGTCTGGAACGGCATCGTCGAGCACGGCAAGCTGACGTTCGACCCCAAGAAGGGTTGCGGCGTGACCGGCCCGTGGCCGACGGTGGCCGACTTCAACAACGGCAAGGACGCCATCGGCACCGGCCCATACACCCTGAAGTCCTACGTCAAGGGCACCGGCATCGAGCTGGTGCGCAACGAGAACTACTGGGGCCCCAAGCCCTACTGGAAGGAAGTGAAGTTCGTGCCGGTGCCGGCCGCCGGCCCGCGCCTGACCGGCCTGTTGTCGGGTGACTTCGACATGATCGAAAACCCGGCCGCGCGCGACCTGCAACGCCTGAAGGACAACCCCAAGTTCGGTTTCGTGGCCACGCCCTCGACCCGCCTGGTGTTCTTCCAGCCTGACGTGGCGCGCAACCCGAGCCCGTTCGTGAAGTCCGCCGACGGCAAGAACCCGCTGCAGGACCTGCGCGTGCGCAAGGCGATTTCGATGGCCATCGACCGCAAGACCATCACCGCCCGCATCATGGACGGCATGGCCACCCCGGCCTACCAGTACATGCCCGACGGCATGTTCGGTGCGCTGCCCAAGGCCCCCGAAATCAAGTACGACCCCGAAGGCGCCAAGAAGCTGCTGGCCGAAGCCGGCTACCCCAACGGCTTCGAGCTGACGCTGTCGTCCACCAACGACCGCTACGTCAACGACGGCCAGGTGGCCCAGGCCGTGGCCCAGTACCTGGCCCGCGTCGGCATCAAGACCAACGTCGACGCCATGACGGCCTCGATCTACTTCCCCAAGCGCGCCAAGCGCGAGTTCAGCTTCTCGATGGGCGGCTGGCCGGCGGAAACGGGTGAAGCCTCGGCGCTGTTCCAGCTGTGGGTCGCCTCGCTCGATTCGCCCAACAGCCTGGGCACCAGCAACTACGGCGGCTTCACCAACGCCGACTTCGACAAGGTCTACAAGCAGGCCATCGTGACCGTCGACGCGCCCAAGCGTGAAAAACTGCTGCAGGAAGCCACCCAGATCGCGCTGGACAACGTGCCGCTGATCCCGCTGCACTTCGAAAGCAGCATCTGGGCCTTCCGCAAGGGCATCACCTACGAAGGCCGCCGCGACCAGTTCACGCTGGCCACCTCGGCCAAGCCCGACGCCAAGTAATCCGGCCTCGCGCCATGCAAACGGCTGCCCCGCGGGGCAGCCGTTTTTCATTGAGGCCGACAGCCGTCAGACCCCGGGCCCCTGGTCCAGCACCCGATCCAGCTCGCGCGACAGCAGCGCGATGAACGCCTCGGCCTTGGGCGGCAGCACCCGCCCTTCCATGACGTAAATCTGCAGCGTGCGCGACTGCAATTCCGCGTTCGAGATCGGCACCGCCACCAATTCTTCGCGCTCCAGGCTCCAGGCCACCGAAATGTAGCCGCTGAGCATGATGGCGTCGGATTCCAGCACGAAGCCGTGCAGCGGCGACGAGTCGTTGCAGGTCAGGGTGGGTTCGAGCTGCACCGATTCCAGCAGGCAGCCCATCTCGAACAGGTGCCGGGACGAGGTGCCCAGCCCGGTCAGCGCCAGTGGATATTGGCCCAGGTCCTGCAGGCTGACGCTTCGGCGCCCGGCCAGCGGATGGCCGGCGGCCATCACCGCGTGCACCGGGGCGCGGCGGGAATAGCGCACGCTGACGCCGCTGACCCGCTCTACGTTGAAGGTCATGCCCAGTTCGACACTACCCTCGGCCACCCGCCGGGCCACGTCGTGCGACGGGCCGACGTACAGATCGAAGCGCACGCCGGGCCAATCACGGCGAAAGCGCACCATCGACGAAGGCAGGAAGACGCGGGCCACGCCCTCGACGGCTGCCATGCGGATTTCGTTGCGCGCCATGCCCTTGAGGCCGGCGATTTCCTGCAACACGGATTCGGACTCCAGCAGCGTGCGGCGGGCGTGCGCCAGCAGCAGCTGACCGGCTTCGCTCAGCACCATGCCGCGCGCGGCGCGCTCGAACAGCGGCGCGCCCGCCTCTTCTTCCAGCTTGGAGATCTGGCGGCTGATGGCCGACACGGCCACATGCAGGCGCTCGGACGCCCCGCTCAAGCTGCCCGCCTGGGCGACCTCGACAAAGTAGCGCAAGGCAATGCCGTGCATATTCAACCCCTGTAGGTGGTGAAGCGCCGGAATGAAGCTTTGCCTTTTATGCAAAGCTATCAATAAATATTCTAATTGTAGAGAAAGCTTCCCTGATCCTAGAATTTGCGCAACGATCCAGGCTGGCGCGCAGGACGCGTCCGCCCACAAAAGGGGAAGTCCGTGTCAGCAGCAGTTCCGAACGCCAGCCGCGCCGCCGCTGTCGGCCGCGCGGCCGCCTATGCCGAAAGCGGCGCCTTGCAGCGCGACCTGGCCAGCCTGGTCGCGTACCGCACCGAAAGCCAGAATCCCGACCTGCGCGACGCGCTGTACGACTACCTGCGCACCGCGGTGGCGCCGCGGCTGCAAGGCCTGGGCTTTTCCTGTCAGGTCAAAGACAACCCCGTGGACGGCGGGCCGCCCTTCCTGATCGGCGAACGCCTGGAAGACCCGGCCCTGCCCACCGTGCTGATGTATGCCCACGGCGACGTGGTGCGCGGCTACGACGAACAATGGCGTCAAGGCCTGGCCCCCTGGCAACTGACCGCCGAGGGCGACCGCTGGTACGGCCGCGGCACGGCCGACAACAAGGGCCAGTACTGCATCAACATGGCCGCGCTGGAACAGGTGCTGGCCGAACGCGGCCAACGCCTGGGCTTCAATCTGCGCATGCTGGTGGAATGCGGCGAAGAGGTCGGCTCGCCCGGCCTGCACCTGGCCTGCGACCAATGGCGCGACCTGCTTGCCGCCGACGTCTTCATCGCCTCCGACGGCCCGCGGCTGGCCGCCGACCTGCCGACCCTGTTCCTGGGTTCGCGCGGCACGCTGCTGTTCGATCTGGTAGTGGACCTGCGCGGCCACGCCCACCATTCCGGTAACTGGGGCGGCGTGCTGCCCAACCCCGGCATCATCCTGGCGAACGCGCTGGCCAGCCTGGTCGATGCGCGCGGCCGCCTGCTGGTCGATGGCCTGCGGCCCCCGGCCATCCCGGCCACCGTGCGCCAGGCGTTGGCCAGCATCCAGGTCGGCCAGGACGAAGACGCCCCCGATATCGATCCCGACTGGGGCGAACCGGGACTGTCGCTGGCCGAACGCCTGTTCGGCTGGAACACGCTGGAAGTACTGGCCTACAAGACCGGCAACCCGGAAAACCCGGTGGGTGCGATTCCGCCGCGCGCCAGCGCCACCTGCAATCTGCGCTTCGTGGTCGGCACCGACTGGCGCCAGACCGAACCCATCCTGCGCCGCCATCTGGACGCCCACGGCCTGTCGCAAGTGGCCATCCGCATGCGCCGCGGCACGCCCGCCACCCGGCTGGACCCCGATGATCCCTGGGCCCGCTGGGCCGTGGCCTCGCTGGCCGCCACCACCGGCAAGACGCCGGCGCTCTTGCCCAACCTGGGCGGCACCGTGCCCAACGACGCGTTTTCCGAAGTGCTGGGCCTGCCCACGGTGTGGGTGCCCCATTCCTACCCTGCCTGTTGCCAGCACGGCCCGGACGAGCACCTGCTGGCGTCCGTGGCGCGTGAAGCGGCCGCCGTCATGGCGGGCCTGTTCTGGGACCTGGGCGAACAAGGCGCGGATATCGTCGCCCAACGGGCACGCTCAAGCGTGCGCCTGACCGTCGCCTGACCGCCCTCTGCCGTCATCCCCTATACAATCCCCCTCGCTTGATCGGAGTTCCCATGTCCTTGTCTTCGTCCGCGCCCCAGCCGCGCCCCTTTCTGCTTGCCTGTCCGGATCTGTCGGCCGAACGCCTGGGCAATACGGATACGCCGGGCGTCTGGCATTTCGACTCCGGCGTGCCTGGCAAGCGCGTCATGCTCAGCGCCCTGATCCACGGTAACGAGCTGTGCGGTGCGTGGGCCTTGAAAGAAGCCCTGGCCGCGGGCCTGCGCCCGCGTCGCGGTTCGCTGACGCTGGCGTTCTGCAACCTGGCCGCGTTCGACCGCTTCGACCCCGCCCACTACGCCCCGGCGCGCTTTGTCGACGAAGACATGAACCGCGTCTGGAGCGACGACAAGCTGGCCCAGCCCATCAGCCAGGAACGCCGCCGCGCCGCCGAGATCCGCCCCTGGGTGGCCCAGGCCGACTGGCTGCTGGACTTTCACTCGATGAGCAATTCCGACGTGCCGCTGCAATTGACCGGCATGGAACAGCGCAACATCGACCTGGCCCTGGCGCTGGGCAACCCCGCTACCATCATCGCAGACGCCGGCCACGCCGCCGGCGTGCGCATGCGCGACTACGGCCGCTTCGGCGAAGCCGGCGACAACGGCACCCGTTCGCTGCTGATCGAATGCGGCTTTCATGGCGCCCCCGAGGCCCGCGGCGTCGCGATCGACCAGATGGCACGCTTTCTGGTCGCGGCCGGCACCGTGGACGAAGCCGACCTGCCCCAAGACTGGATCGCGCCCCAGGCCAGCGCCCAGCGCGCCCTGCGCGTGACCCACGCCGTGGCCGCGAAAAGCGCCGACTTCCGCTTCGCCGAGCCCTGGAAGGGCCTGGAAACGCTGCCACGCGCCGGCACCGTCATCGGCTGGTCCGAAGGCGAAGCCGTGACCACGCCCTATGACAACTGCGTGCTGATCATGCCGTCCACCGCCAACCTGCGGGCCGGCGTCACCGTCGTACGGCTGGCCCAGCCCATCGCCTGATCGACCGAGCGGCGCGCCCTCGACGGCGCGCCGCCACCTATAAAAACACACCAAGGGAACACAATGTCCGCAAACGTTTTCATCCGCAGCGCCTTATCCGCCTGTACGCTGGCGGCCGCCACGGCCATCGGCGCCCCCGCGGCCCTGGCCCAGGCCGCCCCCCAGACGCTGCGGATCGGCCTGTCGTCCGAACCCACCGCGATGGACCCGCACTACCACCAGGCCACGCCGAACGACTCGATGACCTCGCACATCTTCGAGACGCTGGTGGGCCAGGACGCCAAGATGAACCTGATTCCGCGGCTGGCCACGGCCTGGAAACCGGTGGACGACACCACCTGGGAATTCACGCTGCGCGACGGCGTGAAGTTCTCCAACGGCCAGCCGTTCACCGCCGACGACGTGATCTTCACGCTCTGCCGCGCGCTGCACAACGAACAATCCATCGGCGGCTCGTACGCCGGCGTGGTGCAGAAGCTGGCCAGCATCGACGTGCGCGACGGCAACGTGCTGGTCATCAAGACCCACCAGCCCTACCCCCTGCTGCCCAACGACCTGACCCGCAACGCCATGATCTGGAGCGGCATCGTCCAGCACGGCCCGATCCGCTTCGACCCGAAGAACCAATGCGGCGTGACCGGCCCCTGGCCCACGGTGGCCGACTTCAATACCGGCAAGTCCGCCATCGGCACCGGCCCCTATGTGCTGAAGTCATACGTCAAGGGCAGCGCCATCGAACTGACGCGCAACGAAGCCTACTGGGGCGACAAGCCCGCCTGGCCGAACGTGAAACTGGTGCCGGTGCCCGCCGCCGGGCCGCGCCTGACGGGCCTGCTGGCCGGCGATTTCGACCTGATCGAAAACCCCGCCGCGCGCGACGTCAAGCGCATCTCGGAAACGCCGGGCTTCGGCTACGTCATCACGCCGTCGGTGCGGGTGGTGTACTTCCAGTTCGACGTGGCCCGCAACCCCAGCCCCACGGTGCGCGCCGCCGACGGCAAGAACCCCCTGCAGGACGTGCGCGTGCGCCGCGCGATCTCGCTGGCGATAGACCGCAAGGCCATCACCCAGCGCATCATGGATGGCGCGGCCGTGCCCGCCAATCAGTTCCTGCCCGACGGCATGGCCGGCACGCTGCAGCCCGCGCCCGAACTCAAGTACGACCCGGCCGCCGCCAAGAAGCTGCTGGCCGAGGCCGGCTACCCGGACGGCTTCGAGCTGACCATCTCGTCCACCAACGACCGCTACATCAACGACGCCCAGATCTCGCAGGCCGTCGCCCAGTACCTGTCGCGCGTGGGCATCAAGACCACGGTCGACGCGATGACGCGCTCGGTCTACTTCCCCAAGCGCGCCAAGCGCGAATTCAGCTTCGCCATGGGCGGCTGGTCGTCGGAAACCGGCGAGGCCTCCTCGTTCCTGCAGTACTGGGTCAGCGCCTTCGACAAAGAACGCGGCCTGGGCACCAGTAACTATGGCGGCTACGACAACCCCGAATTCGACCGCGTCTTCAAGCGCGCCCTGGTCACCGTCGACCCGGCCGCCCGCGAGAAGCTGCTGCAGCAATCCCTGACCCTGGCCCTGGCAGACCTGCCCAGCATTCCGCTGCATTTCGAAAGCAGCATCTGGGCATTCAAGAAAGGACTGACCTACGAAGGCCGCGCCGACCAATACACCCTGGCCATGTCGGCCAGACCCGCTAATTAAGATCGCCAATCCGGCGCCTGCAACCCGAGCCCACCAAGGAAATATCACGTGGCCCTTTTCATCCTACGCAGACTGATACAGAGTCTGTTCGTGCTGCTGGCCGTTTCGGTCGTGGTCTTCTTCGCGGTGTACGCCGTGGGCGACCCGATCGAACTGCTGGTCAGCCCCGAAGCCAGCCAGGCCGCCCGCGAAGCAATGATCGCGCGTCTGGGCCTGGACCTGCCCGTGTGGCAGCAATACACCGGGTTCCTGTGGCGCGCGCTGCATGGCGACCTGGGCACCTCGTTCGTGCACGGCATCCCCGCCATCGAACTGATCGTGCAGCGCATTCCCGCCACCTTCGAGCTGGTCATCCTGGCCATCGGCCTGACCTGTGTGGTCGGCATTCCGCTGGGCCTGGTGGCCGGCCTGTACCGCGACGAGCCCCTGGGCCGCGGCATCATGGGTTCTTCCGTGCTGGGCTTTTCGTTGCCCAACTTCTGGCAGGGCATGATGCTGATCCTGCTGTTCGCCGTCTGGCTGGGCTGGCTGCCGGCCACCGGCCGCGGCGAGACGGTCACCGTACTGGGCGTACGCCTGTCGATCCTGACGGCCGACGGCTGGTCGCACCTGATCCTGCCGGCGATCAACCTGGCGCTGGCCAACATCGCCCTGGTGCTGCGCCTGACGGCCTCGGGCGTGGTCGAGGCCCGCAGCCAGGACTACGTGAAGTTCGCCCGCGCCAAGGGCGTCAAGCCCGGCCGCATCGTGCGCCGCCACATCCTGCGCAACATCCTGATCCCGGTCGTCACCGTGATCGGCATGGAATTCGGCAGCCTGATCGCCTATTCCACCATCACCGAAACCGTGTTCGCATGGCCCGGCATGGGCAAGCTGCTCATCGACAGCGTCTACCAGCTTGACCGTCCCGTGGTGGTCGCCTACGTGATGCTGGTCACCCTGATCTTCGTGGTCATCAACCTGGTTGTGGACATCCTGTACGCCGCGCTCGACCCCCGCGTGCAGCTCGTGACCCCCGCTCAATAAACGCCATGGCTAATCCTCCCAATACCGGCCGCACCCGTACCGTCCAGCCCCTGGCCGATACGCCCAAGCGCGCCTCGATCCTGAAGAAACTGCGGGCCCGTCCGACCGTGCGCGGCTCGGTCATCGCCCTGATCATCCTGATCGTGCTGGTGGTGTTCGCGCCCTACTTCGCGCCGCAGAATCCCTATGACCTGGCCAACCTGTCGCTGATGGACGGCCGCCTGGCACCGCGCCAGGCGCTGATGGACGGCAGCATCGCCTGGCTCGGCACCGACGACCAGGGCCGCGACATGCTCAGCGCCATCCTGTATGGCCTGCGGATCAGCCTGATGGTGGGCCTGTCCGCCGTGGTGCTGGCCACCGCCGTGGGCGGCGCGGTCGGGCTGGTGGCCGCCTACATCGGCGGCCTGGTCGACACCGTGCTGATGCGTATCGTCGACTTCATCCTGGGCTTTCCGACCATCCTGGTGGCGCTGGTGCTGCTGGTGGTGCTGGGGCGGGGGGTGGACAAGGTGATCCTGGCGCTGGTACTAGTGCAGTGGGGTCACTACGCCCGCATCATGCGCAGCCGCGCGCTGCAGGAACGCCGCAAGGAATACGTCGAGGCCGCCGCCAACCTGGGCTTTCCGGCGTGGCGCATCATGGTTTTCCACCTGCTGCCCAACTGCCTGGGCCCCGTGATGGTGTTCGCCACCATCCAGATCGCCACCGCCATCGCGCTGGAAGCGACGCTGTCGTTCCTGGGGGTGGGCGTGCCCATCACCGAACCGTCGCTGGGCTTGTTGATCTCCAACGGCTTCCAGTACCTGCTGTCGGGCGACTATTGGATCAGTTTGTTCCCGGGCATTGCGCTCTTGCTGCTGATTCTTTCCATCAATATCGTAGGCGACCGCCTGCGCGAGAGCCTGGACCCCAAGCGATGAGTGACGTCCTTCTTGAGGTGCGCGGCCTGCGCACCGCATTCCATACCGAAGCCGGCGCGTGGCTGGCGGTCGACGGTGTCGACCTCACCGTGCGTCGTGGCGAAATCGTGGGCCTGGTCGGCGAATCGGGTTCGGGCAAATCGGTCACCGGCTTCTCGCTGCTGGGCCTGATCGACCCGCCGGGCGAAGTGGTCGATGGCGAGGTCAAGTTCAAGGGCAACGACCTGCGCAAGCTCTCGGAAGAGCAGATGCGCCAGTTGCGCGGCAACCGCATCGCCATGATCTTCCAGGATCCGCTGATGACGCTCAACCCGGTGCTGCGCATCGGCGAGCAGATGATGGAAGCCATCCTGACGCACGAAGACGTGCCGCGCGCCCAGGCCCTGGAACGCTGCCGCGAGGCGCTGGCCATGGTCGGCATTCCGTCGCCGGAAAAGCGCCTGAAGAGCTATCCGCACGAGTTCTCGGGCGGCATGCGCCAGCGCGTGGCGATCGCGATCGCCATGCTCAACAAGCCCGACCTGATCATCTGCGACGAGCCCACCACGGCGCTGGACGTCACCATCCAGGGCCAGATCCTGTACCGCATGCAGGAGATCTGCCGCGAACACAACACGGCGCTGATCTGGATCACTCACGACCTGGGCGTGGTGGCCGAGCTGGCCGACCGCGTCGCGGTCATGTATGCCGGGCGCATCGTCGAAAGCGGTCCGGTCGAACAGGTACTGGACGCGCCCCGCCACCCCTACACCAAGGGCCTGCTCGACTCGATGCCCGGCTCGACCCAGCCTGGCGCGCGCCTGCACCAGATCAACGGCATGGCGCCCAGCCTGGCCGGCCGCCCGTCGGGCTGTGCCTTCCGGCCGCGCTGCGCCCACGCGGTCACGCGCTGCACCGAACAAGCCCCCACCATCACCACCGAAGGTCCGCGCAGCTATCGCTGTTACGTCCCGATCGCCCGCGAGGCCGAGCAAGCATGAGCCAAGCCGATACCCCCGTCATCGAGCTCAAGAACGTCCACAAGCGCTTCGAGCAGCGGCCCGACCTGGCCCAGCGCATCCTGGCCCTGGGCGGCCGCCCCATCGACCGCCGCACCGTCTTCGCCGTCAACGGCGTGGACCTGCGCATCGGCCGCGGCGAAGTCGTCGGCCTGGTCGGCGAGTCCGGCTGTGGCAAGTCCACTCTGGGCCGCGTCGTGGCCGGCCTGCACCGCCAGACCGAAGGCGACCTGCTCTACCAGGGCAAGGACGCCCGCCGCCTGCGCGGCGCCGACAAGCTCGCCTACACGCTGGGCGTGCAGATGATCTTCCAGGACCCGCAGGCCTCGCTGAATCCGCGCCAGCGCCTGCGCCAGATCCTGGGCGAATCGCTCAAGGTGCACAAGCTGGCGCCGCCGGCCGAGATTCCCTCGCGCATCGACCAGGCGCTGACGGAAGTGGGCCTGGACACCGAATACCGCGACCGCTTCCCGCACCAGATCTCGGGCGGCCAGCGCCAGCGCATCGGCATCGCCCGTGCGCTGATGGTGGCGCCCAAGTTCCTGGTGTGCGACGAACCCGTGGCCGCGCTGGACGTGTCGATCCAGGCGCAGGTGATCAACCTGTTCATGGACCTGCGCGAACAGCACGGCTTCACGTACCTGTTCATCAGCCACGACCTGGGCGTGGTCAAGCACATTTCGGACCGCGTCGCGATCATGTACCTGGGCAAGATCGTCGAGATCTCGACGTCGGCCGAGATTTTCGCGCGCGCCAACCACCCGTACACTCAGGCATTGATGGCCGAGGTGCCGGACGTGGCCCGCCGGGGCCGCAAGTTCACGCCGATCAAGGGCGAAATCCCGTCGCCGCTGAACCCGCCCCCCGGCTGCACCTTCAACCCGCGCTGTCCCCACGCCATGCCGCGCTGCCGCGAGCAGGCGCCGTCCCTGAAAGAAATATCGCCGGGCCACTGGTCGGCCTGCCACCTGAACGAAGCCACCGCCTGAACGCCATGAAACCCTCCGACATGTCCAACAAGGACCGCATCGCCATCGAAATGGGCCATGCGGGCCGCAACACCATCGCCTACATCGACGAAGACCGCAATGCCGACCGTCCGTTCAAGCTGCAGACCTACCGCCCCTACGGCTACACGCCGGACCGCCCGGTGGTGATCGTGCAGCACGGTGTGCTGCGCAACGGCGACGAGTACCGCGACTTCTGGGTCGAGGCAGCCGACAAGCACAAGCTGCTGATCGTGGCGCTGACGTTCTCCAACGAGATCTGGCCCGGCGTCGAAAGCTACAACAACGGCCGCGTGTTCTCGGCCGGCGGCAATCCGCGCCACATCGATGGCTGGACCTACGCGCTGGTGGGCAACGTGATCCGCGACATGATCGACGGCGAAATCACCGACGGCCAAAACATCTACCTGTTCGGCCACTCGGCCGGCGGCCAGTTCGTGCACCGCCTGATGAGCAGCCAGTCGCACGCCCCCTTCAAGGCCGTGGCGGCAGGCAACCCGGGCTGGTACACGCTGCCGACGTTCGACTACCCCTTCCCCGAAGGCATGGACGGCGTGGGTCTGACCGAAGACCATCTGGTCAAGCTGCTGGCGTACCCGATGATGATCATGGCGGGCGACCAGGACATCGCCACCGACGACCCGAACCTGCCGTCGGAACCGGCCGCGATGCGCCAGGGCCCGCACCGTTTCGCGCGCGCCCACAACTACTTCGAAGCCGGCCGCAAGGAAGCCGAACGCCGCGGCGTGCCGTTCAACTGGACGCTGCAAGTGGTGCCCGGCATCGGCCACGACGGCCGCGCGATGTCCGCCGTATGCGCCAGCCTGTGGTTCGACGGCCGCATGCCCGACGACGCCGAACTGGCGCGCCTGGCCGGCCAGCAGGTCGCCTGAACGCTTCCCCCATTTTCCTCGCCGATATTCCCGGATACCGCTATGTCTACTACCCGCACTGAACAGCTCGTCGCCGGCATCCAAAGCTGGCTGCAATGCGAATCGCCCTCGAACTTCCCCGATGGCATCGCCGCCATGGCCCGCATCATCGCCGACTACGCGGCCGCAGCCGGCCTGACGGTGGAACTGTCGTCGCTGGGCCCCACGACCGGCCCGCTGCTGTACGCCACCAACCGCGCCCCCGGCGACACGCGCCCCGGCATCCTGATCCTGGCGCACATGGACACGGTGCACCCGGTGGGCACGCTGCTCGAAAACCCGGTGCGCATCGACGGCGACCGCCTGTACGGTCCGGGTAGCTACGACATGAAGGCCGGCATCTACCTGGCGCTGACCGCGCTGGCAGGCGTGGCCCGTCCCGGCGCGACGCAACTGCCGGTGGATTTCCTGGTGGTGCCTGACGAAGAAACCGGCAGCCACGCCTCGCGCGTGCACATCGAACGTTTCGCGGCCAACGCGAAGTACGCGCTGGTGTGCGAACCGGCCCGCCCGAACGGCGGCAAGTGCGTGACGGCGCGCAAGGGCACGGGCATGCTGAACCTGAACGTCAAGGGCCGCCCGGCCCACGCAGGCATGCAGCACGAGAAGGGCCGCAGCGCGATCCGCGAGATGGCGCACCAGGTGCTGGCGCTGGAAGCGATGACGGACTACGAGCGCGGCATCACGGTCAGCGTGGGCACGATCGCCGGCGGCACGGTAACGAACACGGTGCCGGCACTGTGCCGCTGCGTGGTGGATTTCCGCGTGCCGGACATGGGCGCGGCAGAAGACGTGCTGCGCCGCATGCGCGAACTGTGCGCGGTGGGCCCGGACGTGGAACTGGACATCGACGTGGAACTGAACCGCCCGCCGATGGTAAAGACGGAAGAAGCCGCCGCCCTGCTGGCGCTGGTGCAGGGCTACGCGGAACGCGCAGGCTTCCTGCTGGAAGACGCCCCGATGACGGGCGGCGGCAGCGACGCCAACTTCACCTCCGCCATGGGAATCCCGACACTAGACGGTTTGGGTGCGGACGGAGATGGTGCTCATACTTTGAATGAGTACATCCTGGTTTCTACGTTGGAGCAGCGGTTGAAGTTTTGGGAGTTGTTGTTGAAGGATCTGGCTTAAAGGATCAGGTCGGTTTGGTGCGTGCGGTTGGGTTCTTAAGCCGCGCGTGACGGGGCAGGCGGGTGAGGGCGGGGCTACGATTGCAGTCCGGAGCCTTCGCTCCGGACTGCCCCGTGCTCATCCTCGTCACCGCCTTCGGCGGTTCCTTCGGATTCCGCCGGGCGCATCTACACGCCCCGCCCTCACCCGCCTGCCCCGCCACGCGCTCTTGATGTGTATTAGTCGCGGCCGCTGGGGAGGTCAGTGTGCTTGGCGTTCTAGCCACCATCAGGGGGCGGTGGCGAGGTGGGACGGTGCCCGCCTCGTGCCGGCCGCGCGGGCGGCCTTACGAGGCTTACGCGCCGTCTTGCGTGCACCGATGCCGCTCTCGCGTGTCGGTGATGCTGCTGTTTTCTAGTGTGTAGCGGCAACAGATCAGAAGACCGCTGAAGGCAATAGGTCAGCAGCTTGCCGCAACGGCCCTCTGGTGAAAATCCAGCCAATCGAGGCCGGCCTGTTACCGGCGCGGATGCCATGGCGTTCGACGTCAATGCGCAGCGCCTGATGGGCGGCGCGCGAGACGGTCAGCATGCGCAAGCCGGTACCTGCCGCGCCGCCCATCACCGCCCCACCCCCAAGACGTGCGGACCAATAGCAAACCACTCTCCACCCGCGCGAAGCGCACCCGCAACACTTTCTAGAAACGCAATGCCAAACGTGGCCGCCCGCGCGGCCGCG
>NZ_JBYSYL010000015.1:0-158116 GCF_058783235.1 Achromobacter sp. FW305-C-28
TGTTCGGTGAACGGTTTACTGCGGCGCATGGATAACAACTTTTAAAACGCCTCGCCCACGAAAATACGGACAGGCTCTGAGCCGCGCGTGACGGGGCAGGCGGGTGAGGGCGGGGCTACGATTGCGGTCCGGAGCCTTCGCTCCGGACTGCCCCGTCCTCATCGTCGTCCAGGCCTTCGGCCTTCCCTTCCGATTCCGTCGGACGCAATCTACACGCCCCGCCCTCACCCGCCTGCCCCGTCACGCGCTCTTGATGTGCCTTACTGCCGGTTGTTGGGGCGGGCGGTGTGCTTGGCGTGATGGCCTAGATCGTTTGGGGTTGGAGCGGTTTGCGGGGCCCGCCTCGTGCCGGCCGCGCGGGCGGCCTTGCTCGGCTTACGCGGTGTCTTGCGTCGGCGGGGGTGCGCTGCGCGCTGGTGGGGGGAGTGGGCCGGCCCGTGCGGGTCGGCCGCCAGGCCTAGTCTAGGGAGAGGTTCAGCTTTTGGATCACCTGGTCCCAGCGGGCCTTTTCGTCCTGGATGCGGACAGTCAGGGCTTCTGGGGTGGAGGGGACGGGGGTGAAGTATTGCAGGGCCATCTGCTTGCGGACCGTGTCGCTGTTGATGATGCGGGTCAGTTCGCTGTTCAGGCGGTCGATGATGGGCATCGGGGTTTCGGCGGGGGCCAGGATGGCGTTCCAGGAGATGGCTTCGAAGTCGGGGTAGCCCTGGGCGGCCATGGTGGGGATGCCGGGCAGGGTGTCGCTGGGCTGCAGGCTGGTGACGGCCAGGACTTCGACTTTGCCGTCGCGGGTCTGAGGCATGGCGATGGCGGGGACCATGAAGCCGGCCTGGATGTCGCCGCCGATGATGGCGCTGATGACCTGCGGGAAGCCGGCGTAGGGGATGTGCGCCATGTCGATGCCGGCGCGTTCCTTGAACATTTCCATGGCCAGGTGGGCCGAGCTGCCGGGGCCGACGGAGCCGTAGTTCAGCGAGCTGCCGTGTTCCTTGACCATCTTGACGAAGTCCTGGACGTTGTTGACGTTCTTCAGGTTGCCGGGTACGGCCAGCACGTTGGGGCTGGTGCCGACCAGGGTCACGGGAGCCAGGTCATTGAGGGGGTCGTAGCCCAGGGTCTTTTTGTAGAGCGTGGGGGCGGTGACCAGGGGGCCGTTGATGGTGTAGAGCAGGGTGTAGCCGTCGGGCTTGGCCTGGGTGACGATGCGGGTGCCGATGTTGCCGCCGGCGCCGGGCTTGTTGTCGATGACGATGGGTTGTCCCAGTGCCTGGGCCAGCGGTTCCGAGATCGTGCGCGCGAGGATGTCGGGCGACGAGCCGGGCGGGAACGGCACCACCATGTGGATGGGGCGTTCGGGCCAATCGGCGTGGGCGGCGGCGGGCAGGATCGCCGCGAGGCTCAGGCAAAGGCCGCGCAGCAGAGGGCCGACCCGGAATTTGCGGGTTTGCGTCATGAAGGATGTCTCCTGGGGTGTCGTGCGTCGTGTTGTTCTTGGACGGGAAGGGGGCCTGGCGGCGGGCGGGAATCAGCCGCCGCCGTCGCTTTGTTCGTCGCGGGCGTTGCGCGCCAGCAGGGCGGACACGGCGGTCATGGGGGCTACGCCGTCGAACAGCACGGCGCAGACGGCCTCGGTGATCGGTAGCTCGACGTTGATGGCGCGCGCACGTTCCAGGGCGGCGCGGGCGCAGCGCACGCCCTCGGCGGTGATGCCGCTGGCGAGAATGTCGGCCAGTTTGCGGCCGGCGCCGATTTCCAGGCCCACGCGGCGGTTGCGCGAGAGTTCGCCCGTGGCGGTCAGCACCAGGTCGCCCAGGCCGGTGAGGCCGGCGAAGGTTTCGGCCTGCGCGCCCAGCGCGACGCCGAAGCGGGTCATTTCGGCCAGGCCGCGGGTGATGAGGGCGGCGCGGGCGTTGGTGCCCAAGGCGAGGCCGTCGCCGATGCCACAGGCCACGGCAATGACGTTCTTGAGGGCGCCGCCGACTTCCACGCCGACCAGGTCGCTGCTGGCGTAGACGCGCAGCGCGGCGCCGTGAAAGGCCTGGGTGGTGGCGGCGCGCAGCGCGGCGTTGTCGCTGGCGACGGTGAGGGCAACGGGCAACCCTTGCGCGACCTCGCGGGCGAAGGACGGGCCGGACAGGGCGCCGCCAATGGCGCCGGGCAGGGCTTCGCGGATGATTTCGTGGGGCAGCCTGGCCGTGTCGGCTTCGAAGCCTTTGCACGTCCAGACGATGGGGGTGTCTTGCAGGCCCAATTCGGGCAGGCGGCGCGAGAGTTCAGCGCAGGTGGCGGCCAGGCCGGCCACGGGTACGCCCAGCACGATCAAGGGGGTGGCGCCGGCTTGCTGCAGGCTGTGCAGCGTGGCGTCCAGGTCGGAAGAAATGTCCAGCGACTGGGGCAGGGCGATGCCGGGCAGGTAGCGCGCGTTTTCGCGACGAGCAGCCATGTCGGCGGCTTGTGCGGGATTGCGGGCCCACAGTACGGTGGGGTGGCGGCGGCTTGCGGCCGCCGCCAGCGCGGTGCCCCAGCTACCCGCGCCCAGGACGGCGACGCGCAGGCTGGGCGGATTGGGTAGTTTCATGGGGTGCCGCGGCGTGCCTTACTGGCGGGTGGCGCTGGCGGGCAGGATGATGCCCGAGTCGCTGCCATTGCCGTTGGCATTGCTTTGCTGCTGCTGCAGTTCGGCCAGGCGTTGTTCGTACAGGGCCTGGAAGTTGACTTCGGTCAGGTGCAGCGGCGGCATCGAGGTGCGGGTGATCGCATCGGCGATGTTGGCGCGCAGGTACGGGTACAGCATGGTCGGGCAAACGATGCCCAGCAGCGGGTCGAGCTGCTCTTCGGGGATGTTGGCGGCTTCGAAGATGCCGGCCTGCGTGCCTTCGACCAGGTACACGACCTTGTCGTTGACGCGGGTGGTGACGGTGACGGTGACCGTGGTTTCGAACACGGTTTCGGCCAGGCGCTGGCCGCCCACGGTGATGCTCACTTCAACCTGGGGCGCTTCTTGCTCCAGGAAGACGTGCGGCGCATTCGGCATTTCCAGCGAAAGGTCTTTCAGGTAGACGCGTTGCAGATTGAACGAGGGCGCGTCGTTGCCGCCTTCTTGCTGGGTGTTTTGGTCTTGATCAGCCATGAGTGTTTCCGTTGGTGGGAGGGGGCAAAAAGGGGCGATGGGCCGGGGCGCTCAGCCGTTGAGCAAGGGGGCCAGGCCGCCCGAGCGGTCCAGGGCCATCAGGTCGTCGCAACCGCCGACATGGGTATCGCCGATGAAGATCTGCGGCACGGTGCGCCGGCCGGTGCGTTCGATCATGAGATCGCGCTGGCCGGGTTCCCGGTCGATCTGGATGATTTCCAGGTCAGTCACGCCGCGCTGCTCCAGCAGCGCCTTGGCGCGGGCGCAATAGGGACAATAGTCCTTGCTGTACATGACAACTTTATTCATAGGCGCTCCAGGCGGATTCTATCGGTAAGGTGGGGGCGCGCCGCGCCGGTTCAACCCTTCTGGGTGACCGGCAGGCTGGCGGCCAGCCAGGCGCGCATGCCGCCTTCCAGCGGCACGACGTCGGCGAAGCCCTGGGCGCGCAGCTTGGTGGCGGCGCGGGCCGAATCGCGGCCATTGTCGCAAACCACGACCAGCGGCTTGTTCTTGGGCAGTGAAGCGATCTTTTGTTCCAGGTCGGCGGCCGGCAGGCTGCGAGCCTGGGCGATGTGGCCGGCCTGGAATTGTTCGGCGGGGCGCACGTCGACCCAGACGGCCTGGCGCTGGTTGACCATCTGGATGGCTTCCGTGGTGCTCACGGCCGAGCCGGTACGGCCCTTGCGCAGGGCCGGGATGGCCAGCATGACGCCCGAAACGAGGGTTACGGCGACAATGAAGATGTTGTTTTTATCGAGCAAGAATTGCAGAAGGTCCACGGGGCATCCTGAAGTGCGGCGTCTAGCCTGGTAAAGGCGAACCCTGAAGCGCCGCGCCGGGAAATCGACGGGTGCGCCGGGGCAAAATCAAGGGCAAAATCGCTCAATTATAAAATGAGCGCATTCCCTCACTTTAACCCGCGTTACAAGCGTGCCAAACCATGCATAAACTTGTCCTCATGCGCCACGGCGAAAGCCAGTGGAATCTTGAAAATCGTTTCACCGGCTGGACCGACGTCGACCTGACCGACACGGGCCGTGAACAGGCCCGCAAGGCGGGCGAATTGCTCAAGAAAGAAGGCTACACCTTCGACCTGGCCTACTCGTCGGTGCTCAAGCGCGCCATCCGCACCCTGTGGATTGCCCTGGACGCCATGGACGCCATGTACACCCCGGTGGGCGTGAACTGGCGCCTGAACGAGCGCCACTACGGCGCCCTGCAAGGCCTGAACAAGGCCGAGACCGCCGCCAAGTACGGCGACGAGCAGGTGCTGATCTGGCGCCGTGCCTACGCCATTGCGCCCAACCCGCTGTCGCTGGACGACGAACGCCACCCCCGTTTCGACAGCCGTTACGCCAAGATTCCGGCCGACCAACTGCCGGCCACCGAGTGCCTGAAAGACACCGTGGAACGCGTGCTGCCATTCTGGAACGATTCCATCGCTCCCGCCATCCGGGCCGGCCGCAAGGTCCTGATCGCCGCCCACGGCAACAGCCTGCGCGCCCTGATCAAGCACCTGGACAACGTCTCGGACGACGACATCGTCAACCTGAACATCCCCACCGGGCAACCGCTGGTGTATGAATTGGATGATGACCTGCGTCCCATCCGCCACTATTATCTGGGCGACGCCGCCGAGATCGAGGCGGCCATGGCCGCGGTCGCGGCCCAAGGCAAGGCTAAGAAGGACTGATATCCATGGTGCGCATGGCGGGGTTGTTGTTGGCGGTCATGCTGGCCGGCGGAGCGCTGTCGGCGCGCGCCGCGCCCAACGACCTCGCCGGTCGCCAGTCCGAGGCTGAAAAACAGCAGGCCCAGCTGCGCGACCGCATCGATAACCTGCAAAAGGATATCGACACGCGCGAGGCGGCCCGCAAAGAGGCCGCCGACGCGCTGAAACAGTCTGAATCTGCAATTTCCAAGATCAATCTGCGTCTGAAGGAACTGGCTGACGCCAACCGCCAGGCCACGGCGGACCTGTCCAGCCTGGAAAAGCAGATCTCCGCGCAACAGACCGTGCTGGCCAAACGCCGCGTGGAACTGGCCGGCCAGTTGCGCACCCAGTACACCAGCGGCCTGTCGCCCTGGACGGCGCTGCTGTCGGGCGACGATCCCCAGGTGCTGGGCCGCAACCTCGGCTATCTCGACTATGTGTCGCAGGCCCGCGCCCGCGCCGTCGACGCGCTGCGGGCCGATATCGACCGGCTGGCCGCCTTGCAAGGCCGGGCGGATGCCCGCCGCGCCGAGATCGAAAAGGGCGTGGCCGAGACCTCCGAACAAAAGACCGCGCTGGTGGGCCAGCAAAAGGCCCGCGCCACCTTGCTGGCACAACTGGAAGGGCAGATCGCCGCCCAGCGCGCCGAAGCCAACAAGCTGGGGCGCGACGACCAGCGCCTGTCGCGCCTGATCACCGATCTGGACGCGGCCATCGTCAAACAGGCCGAAGAGGCCCGTAAAGCAGAAGAAGCGCGGCGCCGCGCCGAAGAAGTGCGCCGCGCAGAGGAAGCCCGCCGCACCGAAGAGGCCCGCAAAAAGGCCGAAGCCGACCGCCGCGCGGACGAAGCCCGCAAGAAAGCCGAGGCTGACCGCAAGCTGGCCGCCGACAAGGCCGCGGCCGACAACGCCCGCCGCGACCGTACCGCCCGCGAGGCCCGCGAAGCCGCCGAGGCGCGCGAGCAGGTCGAAGCCGCATCGCGGCAATCCCGCGGTCCCGTCGCCGTGGCCGACCCCGATGCCGCCGGCTTGCGCCCAGCTGAACAGCGCCAGACGCGCCTGACCGGCCCGGCCGAGACGCCGCCTCCGGTAAAACCCGCGGAACCCCCCAAAAAGGCGGAACCAGTTGAGGAGGAAGCCCCTCCAACCCGTAGTGCATCCGCCCAGCCGGCTCAGCGCGCGGCGCCGCCCGTGGGCGGTGGCAACGGCTTGCGCCATGGCCTGGCCGCGCCGGTGCGGGGGCAGGTGCAGGGTCGTTTCGGGGTCGATCGCCCGGACGGCGGCGTTTGGCGGGGCGTGGTGCTGCGCGCGGCCGAAGGCACGCCCGTCAAGGTGGTGGCCCCCGGCACGGTGGTCTACGCCGATTGGCTGCGGGGTTTCGGCAACCTCATCATTGTGGATCATGGGCAGCAATACCTGACCGTCTATGCTTACAACCAAAGCCTGCTCAAACGGGTGGGCGATTCCGTCGCGGCAGGGGATACTATTGCTACGGTCGGCGCGACCGGCGGCCAAGTGGAATCCGGCCTATACTTTGAAATTCGCCATCGTGGCGCTCCTGTGGATCCGGCCCAGTGGCTGGCGCAGTAAAGCAGTAAAGGGGCTGGTACAGCCAAACCCTCGCCAAACCCTCATCGGCGAAAACAAATTCGGGAAGTGTGCATGAGCACTCGCAAGTTTCGCGGTTTCGGTCTGATTGCCATCGGTGCGGTGGCAGGTGTCTTGCTCAGCGTGGGCGTGACGGCTGTCGCCCAGCGCGGTAGCCCCCTGCCCCTGGACGAACTCAGGCAACTGAGCAACGTCTTTGCCGCGATCAAGAACAACTACGTCGAATCCGTCGACGACAAGACCCTGATCGACAATGCCATCTCGGGCATGGTGTCGAACCTGGACCCGCACTCCGCCTACCTGGACGCCGACGCATTCCGTGAAATGCAGACGGCCACGCAAGGCGAATTTGGCGGCCTGGGCATCGAGGTCGGCGCCGAAGACGGCTTCGTCAAGGTCATCTCGCCCATCGAAGACACGCCCGCCGCGCGCGCAGGCGTCATGGCCGGCGACCTGATCATCAAGATCGACGACACGCCCACCAAGGGCATGTCGCTGAACGACGCCGTCAAGCTCATGCGCGGCGCGCCCAAGTCGCCCATCACGCTGACCATCATGCGCGCCGATCGGCCCCAGCCGATCGTGCTCAAGATCGTTCGCGACATCATCAAGGTGCGCAGCGTGCGCAGCAAGATGCTGGACAACAACGTGGCCTACGTGCGCATCGCCCAGTTCCAGGAAAAGACGGGCGTCGACTTGGCCAAGCAGCTCAAGGACCTGGGCGCCAAGGAAGCCCCCAAGGGCCTGGTGCTGGACCTGCGCAATGACCCGGGCGGCCTCTTGACCAGCGCCATCGGTGTGTCCGGCGCGTTCCTGCCGTCCGATGCCCTGGTGGTCTCGACCGACGGCCGTACGCCGGATGCTCGCCACAAGTACCTGGCGACGCCGTCGGAATACGCGCGTGGCGAAAGCAACTACCTGTCGGGCCTGCCGGCCTGGACCAAGACGGTGCCGATGGTGGTGCTGGTCAACGTCGGTTCTGCCTCGGCCTCGGAAATCGTGGCGGGTGCGCTGCAAGATCACAAGCGCGCCAAGGTGCTGGGCAATCGTACCTTCGGCAAGGGCTCGGTGCAGGTGATCCTGCCGCTGTCCGAAACCACCGCGGTCAAACTCACCACGTCGCGTTACTTCACGCCCAGCGGCCGTTCGATCCAGGCGACCGGCATCGAGCCCGACTACGTCGTGGCCGATACCGCCGATGGCGACCTGTTCCGCCTGCCGCGCGAAGCCGACCTGCAACGCCACCTGTCCAACCCGGGCACGTCCAACGAAGTGAAGTCCAACTCCGACCAGGACAACGTCGACGTTCCGACCAAGGTGTTCGAATTCGGCGGCAAAGACGACTTCCAGCTGCAACAGGCGCTGAACGTGCTGGCCGGCAAGCCGGTGCAGAAGGGCACGGCCCGCGCCCAGGCCAAGGCGGATGCCAAGCCTGGTACGGGCAACACCCAGCGCATGAAGATCACGCCGACCGGAGTCGAGCCCAGCAAGGACAAATGAACGACGAGCAACTGCTGCGCTACGCCCGTCACATCCTGCTCGACGAGCTGGGTATCGAAGGGCAGGAAAAGCTGCTGGCGGCGCGTGTGCTTATCATAGGGGCGGGCGGACTGGGTTCGCCTGCCGCGCTCTACCTGGCCACGGCCGGTGTCGGCGACATCACGCTGGCCGATGACGATGTCGTCGAACTGAGCAACCTGCAACGCCAGATCCTCCACACCACGGCCAGCGTCGGCCGGCCCAAGGCCGAATCGGGCCGCGACATGCTGGGCGCGTTCAATCCCCAGGCCCGCGTGCATGCCCGCATCGAGCGCCTGCAGGGCCAGGCCCTGTCCGACGCGGTGGCGCAGGCCGACCTGGTGCTGGATTGCACCGACAACTTCACCACCCGCCACGCCATCAACCGCGCCTGCGTGCAGCATCGCAAGCCGCTGGTGTCGGGCGCGGCCATCCGTTTCGACGGCCAGGTCAGCGTGTACGACCTGCGCGACGACAACGCGCCGTGCTATCACTGCCTGTTCCCCGAAGCCGACGACGTCGAAGAAGCCAATTGCGCCACCATGGGCGTGTTTGCGCCCGTGGTGGGCATCATCGGCAGCATGCAGGCCGCCGAGGCCCTGAAGCTGCTTTCGGGCGTGGGCGAAAGCCTGTCCGGGCGCCTGCTGTGGCTGGACGTGCGCACGATGCAGTGGCGCAGCGTCAATGTGCAGCGCGATCCGGAATGCACGGTCTGCGGCCATCGCGGCCACTGAGCCGGGGGGAGCGCGGACATTCCGTCCCCCTAAAATCCGGAAGGCATTGCCCTTGCGGACAATATTAAAGGTTTGAAATACCTGCTATAACGCCAGCCAGCCTATCGCATAAGGACAGGCAGCTTTGGACGTGACGGTGTGGAAACTGCAGGATTGAGCTTCAGCCTGCCCAAGTGGCGGCTGACCCGTTGGTTGACGCATTCCGGGCAGGATACTCCCGCGGATATCCGCGTCGCCTTGATCGCCAGCCTGTTCGGCACCTTGCCCATCTTTGCCGGTGGTGTCATCAATACCCTGATGATCTCCGGCGTCGTGACCTGGCGACGCCCCGAGCCGCTCTATATCTCGTGGCTGGTCCTGGAAATCGTGCTGGCCCTCGTGCGCGTCACGATCCTGCGGTCGGCCTTGCGCAACGCCGCGCGCGGCGGCAATACCCACACCGACATCTACATCCTGCTGGCCCTGCTATGGGCGTTCAGTGTGGGCTATGGGGTGTTCATCACGTTCCTGAACCACGACTGGCTGGCGGCCACGCTGGCCGGGGTCTCCTGCGGCGCCATGGCCGGCGGCATCTGCTTTCGCAATTACGGCGCGCCGCGGCTGGTCGCCGCGATGATCTTCCTGAGCCTCGGCCCGATGTGCCTGGGGGCGCTGTTCGCCGGTGAAATCGTCACGGCGATCGTCTTCATCCAGATTCCGTTCTACCTGGTCAGCATGAGCATCGCGTCGCAGCGGCTGCGGCGCATCCTGGTGTCGACCATGCTGGCCGAGCGTGAGAACGAGCGCCGCGCCAGCCAGGACGCCTTGACCGGCCTGGCCAACCGCGCCGGGCTGGAAGCCGCGCTGGAACGCATCTGCACCAGCGCGCGCGAGCACGACAGCGCGGCCGCGCTGTTCTACATGGACATGGATGATTTCAAGATCATCAATGACACGCACGGCCACGCGGCCGGCGACCATGTGCTGAAAATCATCGCGCAGCGCATGCGCGCCATGCTGCGGGTGGACGACGTGGCCGCCCGCATTGGCGGCGACGAATTCATCGTGCTGGCCACCGGCATCGACGCCACGGCGGCGCTGCGCCTGGGCAACCATCTGCTTCGCGACGCCACGCAGCCCATCACCCTGGCCGACGGCACGCGCGTCAGCGTGGGGCTGTCCATCGGCATCTCCCTCATTTCCGGTGCCAACCGCAAAGCCCAATCGGTGCTGGACTCGGCGGATGCGGCGTTGTATCGCGCCAAGGCCCGGGGCGGCCGCCGCTGCGCCGTGGCGGGGGCGCCGGAGCTGGAAGAGGCCGAGGCCGGCGGGGCTGCCGCCGCCGCGTGAGGGCAGCGGCGGTGCCCCACGGGCCCGCCTCTGGCAGCGGCATGCGGCGTGCCATATCCATCGCCTTGCGTCGACTAACTGGGTAGCCCATTCCTCGGATGGCCCATGTTCTTCAAAGTTATCAGATAACCTGAAAAGTCTGCGATATACTGGCGGCGCCATGCTGACCAAGACCCTTACCCTGACCGAACAGGTCGCCCGCCAGATTGCCGACGACATTGCCCAGGGTGCCTACCCCGTGGGCGCCAAGCTGCCGCCGGGCCGGTTGCTGGCCGGGCAATACGGTGTCAGTGCCGCGGTCATTCGCGAAGTCACCGAGCGCCTGCGCGCTCAAGGCCTGATCCAGAGCCGCCAGGGTTCCGGCAGCGTCGTGCTGTCGCGCACGGGCACGCAAGGCTTCCTGGTGCCGGCCGATATCGCGGTCAGCCGTGAGCAACTGGCCAACGTCTACGAATTGCGCATGGAACTGGAAGGCGGCGCCGCAGCCCTGGCCGCGCAGCGTCGCACCCCCGCCGACCTGAACGCCATGGCCCGCGCGCTGGCCGACCTGGAACGCGATCTGGATCATCCCGATCACAGCGTGGAACACGACATTGCATTCCACCTGGCCATCGCGACCGCCACGCACAATCCGTTCTACCAAGACTTGCTGCAATACCTGAACCTGCAACTGCGCCTGGCCGTCAGCACCGCGCGTTCGAACAGCCGGCGCCAGGCAGGCATGACCCACGCGGTGCACCAGGAACACGTGGCCGTGTTCGACGCGATTCAAGCGCGCGACGCCGACGGCGCCCGCGCCATGGCGGTGCGCCACCTGCGCCAGGCCGCCGGCCGCCTGCAACTCGATTCCCTTTTCCCCGTTTCCCCATAGACATCATGAGCTCAACCGATATTGCACAGCGCCTGGTCCAGGCCCTGGGTTCCGATACCGTCTACACCGCCCAGGCCGACATCGCCCCGTGGCTGTCCGACTGGCGTGGCCTGTACAACGGCCACGCGCAGGCGGTGGTCCGCCCGCGCACGACGGCCGAGGTCTCGACCTGCCTGGCGATCTGCAACGAGGCGGGCGTACCGGTGGTGCCGCGCGGCGGCAATACGGGCCTGTGCGGCGGCGCCACGCCGGACGCTGCACCCGTGAACGTGGTGCTCAGCCTGGACCGCATGAATGCGGTTCGGTCGATCGATACGGTGGCCAACACGATGGTGGCCGAAGCCGGCTGCATCCTGGGCAACCTGCGCCGCGCCGCGCAGGACGCGAGCCGCCTGCTGCCGCTGAGCCTGGCCGCCGAAGACTCCAGCCAGATCGGCGGGAATGTCGCCACCAATGCCGGCGGCGTGAACGTGGTGCGTTACGGGATGGCGCGCGAACTGGTGCTGGGCCTGGAAGCGGTGCTGCCGAACGGCGAGATCTTCAACGGCCTGCGCACGCTGCGCAAGGACAACACGGGCTACGACCTGAAGCAATTGCTGATTGGCTCCGAAGGCTCGTTGGGCGTCATCACGGCAGTGGCGCTGCGTCTGTTCCCGCGCACGGATGTGCGCTCGGTGGTGCTGGCCGCGGTCGAGTCTCCCGCGCAGGCGCTGCAACTGTTCGAGATCCTGTTCGAGCAATGCGGCGCGCGCCTGCAAGCCTTTGAGTATTTCTCGGGCGACTGCCTGGACCTGGTGCTGACACATGCGGCAGGCGTCCAGGAACCGTTCGACCAGCGCTACCCGGCCTATGTGCTGGTGGAACTGGCGGACACGGCAGACGAGGCTGCGCTGACGGCGCTGCTTGAAAACGTGATCGGCACGGCGCTGGAACGCGGCCTGTGCCTGGACGCGGCGGTGTCGGCATCGCTGGCGCAGCTGCAAGCGCTATGGAAACTTCGCGAGGAGATCTCGGAAGCCCAACGCGCGGACGGCCCCCACCTGAAGCACGATGTGTCGCTGCCGATCGAAAGCATCCCGGACTTCATGGCATCGGCCGAAGCTCGCATCCGCGCGCTCTACCCGGACCTGCGCCCGTTCATCTTCGGCCACTTCGGCGACGGCAACCTGCACTACAACCTGTCCAGGCCGGCGGGTGCAGACAAGGGCTGGGTGGCAGAGCACGGGGCGGCGATTACAGATGCGGTGCTGGATGAAGTGAATCGGTACGGGGGAAGCATCAGTGCTGAACACGGGATCGGGCAGTTGAAGCGGGATCATTTCTTGCATAGCAAGGATGCGTTGGAGTTGCGGGTGATGCGGGAGATCAAGCGGGTGTTGGATCCTAAGGGGATCATGAATCCTGGGAAGTTGCTTTAACGCTTGGCGTTGTGGGTTGGTTGTTGCTTCGCCGGTCGTTTGTTGCTTCTTGGGTTGGGTCTCGTTGTTGTGGCTTGGGTTGGTCAGTTCTTCGTAGGTCGCCCCTTGCGGCGGCGGCATGCGGAGTGGGCGCCCACGATTGCGGTCCGGCGCGCCGGCGCCGGACTCCCCCTTCGTCATCGTCGTCCGCCTTCGGCTCCCTTCCGATTCCCTCGGGCGCATCGAGGTTGCCCACTCCGCATGCCGCCGCCGCAAGGGGCTACGAGCGTCTGGGTTTGTGACGCAGCTGGACCTGTGGTCAGGGTAGGAGATCTACAGGGTCGCCAAGCCGCGGCCGCGCGGGCGGCCACGTTTGGCATTGCGTTTCTAGAAAGTGTTGCGGGAGCGCTTCGCGCGGGTGGAGAGTGGTTTGCTATTGGTCCGCACGTCGTGGGGGTGGGGCGGTGATGGGCGGCGCGGCAGGTACCGACTTGCGCATGCTGACCGTCTCGCGCGCCGCCCATCAGGCGCTACTCACTGACGTGGAACGCCACGGCATCCGCGCCGGTAGCAGGCCGGCGTGGATTGGCTGGATTTTCATCGGGGGGCCGTTGCGGCAAGCTGCTGACCTATTGCCTTGGGCGGTCTTCTGATCTGTTGCCGTCGCACACTAGAAAACAGCAGCATCACCAACACGCGAGAGCGGCATCGGCGCCCGCAAGACGACGCGTAAGCCTCGTAAGGCCGCCCGCGCGGCCGGCACGAAGCGGGCACCGTCCCACCCCGCCACCCCCCGTGATGGTGGCTAAAACGCCAAGCACACCACCCGCCCCAGCGCCCGAGGCTAATCACCATTGTGAGCGCTTGGCGGGGTCGGTGTTCGGTGGGCGGGGCGTTAGATGCGCCCGACGGAATCTGAAGGCAGTCGCCGGAGGCGACAACGAAGATGAGGAAGGGGGGGGCCGCCGAGGCAAGTCCGGAGCGAAGGCTCCGGACCGCAATCGTAGCCCCGCCCACCGCACACCGACCCCGCCAAGCGCGACTTAAGAACTCCACCAGACGCGCTTCAAACGAAGATCGAAAGATCACTGCCGATGATAAACCTCAGCCCCCTTCTTCACGAACTCAACTGACTTCTCCTGCATGCCTTTCTGCAAAGCGTCCTTTTCGCTCACGCCTTGGGCAGCCGCATAGTCACGTACGTCCTGCGTGATCTTCATGCTGCAGAAATGCGGGCCGCACATCGAGCAGAAGTGGGCCACCTTCATCGAGTCCTTGGGCAGCGTCTCGTCGTGGAATTCCTTGGCCGTGTCCGGGTCCAGGCCCAGGTTGAACTGGTCGTCCCAGCGGAATTCGAAACGGGCCTTGGACAGGGCGTTGTCTCGGATCGCGGCACCGGGGTGGCCCTTGGCCAGGTCGGCGGCGTGGGCGGCGATCTTGTACGTGATGATGCCGTCCTTCACGTCCTTCTTGTTCGGCAGGCCCAGGTGTTCCTTGGGCGTCACATAACAGAGCATGGCCGTGCCGTACCAGCCGATGAGGGCCGCGCCGATGCCCGACGTGATGTGGTCGTAGCCGGGGGCGATGTCGGTCGTCAGGGGGCCCAGCGTGTAGAACGGCGCCTCGTGGCAGTGTTCCAGCTGCAGCTCCATGTTTTCTTTGATCATCTGCATCGGCACGTGGCCGGGGCCTTCGATCATCACCTGCACGTCGTGCTTCCAGGCCACTTGCGTCAGTTCGCCCAGCGTCTTGAGTTCAGCGAATTGGGCTTCGTCGTTCGCGTCGTAGCCCGACCCCGGGCGCAGGCCGTCGCCCAGCGAGAAGCTGACGTCGTAGGCCTTCATGATTTCGCAGATTTCCTCGAAGCGCTCGTAGAGGAAGCTTTCCTTGTGGTGCGCCAGACACCACTTGGCCATGATCGAGCCGCCGCGCGAAACGATGCCGGTCATGCGGTCGGCCGTCATCGGGATGAACGGCAGGCGCACGCCTGCGTGGATCGTGAAGTAGTCCACGCCTTGTTCGGCCTGCTCGATCAGCGTGTCGCGGAAGATTTCCCAGGTCAGTTCTTCGGCCTTGCCGTCGACCTTTTCCAGCGCCTGGTAGATCGGCACCGTGCCGATCGGCACCGGCGAGTTGCGGATGATCCATTCGCGGGTTTCGTGGATGTGCTTGCCGGTGGACAGGTCCATCACGGTGTCGCCGCCCCAGCGGATCGCCCAGGTCATCTTCTCGACTTCTTCGCCGATGCCGGAGCTGACGGCCGAGTTGCCGATGTTGGCGTTGATCTTCACCAGGAAGTTGCGGCCGATGGCCATCGGTTCGACTTCGGGGTGGTTGATGTTCGCGGGGATGATCGCGCGGCCGCGGGCGATTTCGTCGCGCACGAATTCCGGGGTGATCGCGGCGGGGATGGCGGCGCCGAACGATTGGCCGGGGTGCTGGCGCAAGAGGCGCTTGACCATCTTTTCGCCATCCGGGCCGCTGTCGCGCAGCGTTTGCAGGTAGTGCTCGCGGCGCAGGCTTTCGCGGATCGCCACGTATTCCATTTCCGGCGTGATGATGCCGCGGCGGGCGTAGTGCATCTGCGAGACGTTGGCGCCGGCCACCGCGCGGCGGGGCGGGCGTTGCAGGTCAAAGCGCATGGCCGTCAGCTTGGGGTCGGTCAGGCGTTCCTTGCCGTAGTCGCTGGTGGGGCCCGACAGCACCTCCGTGTCGCCGCGCTCTTCGATCCAGGCGCGGCGCAGTTCGGGCAGGCCGCGGCGGATGTCGATCTTGGCGTCCGGGTCGGTGTAGGGACCGCTGCAATCGTAGACGGTCAGCGGCGGGTTCTTTTCGCCGCCGAACATGGTGGGGGTGTCGTCTTGCTCGATCTCGCGGAAGGGCACGCGGATGTCGGGGCGGGAACCGACTTCGTAGACCCGGCGGGATTTGGGCAAGGGGGCGACCGCGGCCGCGTCGACTTCGGCGGTGGCGGCCAGGAATTTGGGATTGGCGTTCATGGAAAGCTCCAAGCGAATGGTTTGGAGCCGATCGGGAATGGACTCCCGCCATGCGTGGCATGGCGGGAATACGGCTCCCAGCATCGGCATTATCCGTACTGGTACGAAGGGACTCTCTCAACACGTCAGGCCGTAATGGCGCGACGAGTACCCCTGCGCGAAAGCGAAGTATAGAGCCTGCCAGGGCGGCAGGCGAATGCGGGGTGATGCTGCATCGCGGTAAGACGGGCGGCTCGCGGCGGACAGCAGCAGGCGCATGTGGGGCGGCTCCGTGTCAGGGCGCTGGCGGTAGTACCGGTTTACATTTGGAATCAGACTGCGGAGACACTGCCATACATGTTCTGTACACTTTTTCCCGTCAGCCGGGGGTCAGTCCTTCGGCTCCAGTCCACTTAAGAAGGAATCGAGCATGCAACTGACCCTACGCAAATTGGCGCCTGCACTGGTCGTCATGACCCTTGCGCTTGCAGGTTGCAAGACCGCCCCGACCAAACCTGGTGCCGCCGCCACGCCCGACACGGCGGGCCAGCAGCAGCCTTCCGGCCAACAACCGGCTACCGCTTCGATCGTCGAGTTCTATGTGGCACAGGCCCAGCCGGGCGCCGGCCTGGTCGAACTGAGCCTGCCGGATGGCAAGATCTACCTGCAGCAGCAACCGGCGCTGACCCGTGCAGACCTGACCGAAGCCGCCGCCCTGGTCGACCGTCAAGGCGCCAACTTCGTTGGCCTGCGCTTCTCGGAAGCCGGCGCTCGCAAGCTCAACGAGATCAGCAGCCAGAACGTTGGCAACATGCTGGCCTTGGTCATCGACCGCGAGTTGATCGCCGCCCCGAAAATCGGCGAGCCCCTGAACCGTGGCGTGCTGGCCTTCGGCGTGCCGTCGGCCCAGGCCGCGTCCGACATCGCTGCCAAGATCCGTGGCGAAAGCGCACCGGCTGCAGGCGCCGCGCCGGCCCCGGCGCCCGCCAAGCCCTGATCGGGCCCACGCGCAAGAAACCCGGCCTTGGCCGGGTTTTTTTTGTCTTGCTGCGGTGGGGGCGGGCCGTGGTCAGCCGGCCTTGCGGCCGCGGGGTTTCACGCCGCGGCGCGCTTGCGCCATTTCAATGAAGGTCTGCGTCAGGGCTTCGAGCATGGCCCGGTCGTCCGGGGTCAGCGTGTCGAACTGCGCGGGGGCAATGTTGGGAAACGGCCATGGCGCCTGCGGACGCGGACGGCGGCCAGCAGGGCGTGGCAGCGATTCGGATATGCCACTGACAGGCGGCAGCGTATCGGTGAGATCGTAGCCTTCCATGGGAAGCTCCATGGGGCCTTTGCCGGTTTCGAGCCATTCGAGCTCGACCTTCAGGACTTGCGCCAGTTTGCGCAGCGAGCGGCTGGAATGCCGCAACCCGCTTTCATAGCTGCCGATCGCGCTTTGCGAGAGGCGCGCCAGGCGTGCGACGGTCTTCTGCGTGTGGCCACGCAAGAGACGAGCATGCTTCAGTCGGTCTGAAAATGTTTTCACGCGTCGATTGAAGCTTGCGCCGTAGGCACTTTGGTAGCTATAAATATTACTTACGTGATAAGTTCGGGGAGACGATCGCATGCAGGAAATAGGTCACGTCCTCGTCGTGCAACGTGATGGAATAGCGTGCAATAACTTCGTGCATACCTTACGCCAATTCCATTGGCGGGTCAGCCTGTACGGGTCGCCCGACGATTTGCTGGCACGCCTGCGTCGCCAGTCCGCGGATGCCGTGGTGCTGTTCGGTGTCGGGCAAGATCTGCCAGCATTGATCCTGGCGCTGCGCGTTGCCGCGCCTGCGACTGTGGTGGTCTGGCAGCCGCCTTCTGATTGCCCGCAAGCGCGTATCGCCGCACTGGATGCCGGTGCGCATGCGTGCGTGCCCGCCAACGCCACGGATGAAGAATGGGACGCCGTGCTGCGCAACCTGATCCGGGGCGCGCGTCCTGCACCCGTCGGACAGGCGCAGTGGCGCGTCGATGCATTGGGCCGCATGCTGGCCGGGCCGGACGGTGAGCGCCTGCCATTGACGCACACCGAGCGTGCTTTTTTTGTCAGCTTGCTGGGCGCCCCGGGCCAATGCCTGCACCGCGAAGGATTCTTTCCCGACGCGGCGCGCGATCCCCAGGACGGCGCGCGGCGCGTGGATGTCCTGGTATCGCGCTTGCGCACCAAGGCGCGGCGGCGCAACTTCGAATTGCCGGTGCTGGCGGTGCGGGGCTGGGGCTACATGCTGCTGCCGCAGGGCGGGGCAGAGCCGGGCTAGACACAAGCCGTCAGGCGGGGGCAGCCCAAAGCCAGCAAGGGAACGCGTTCAGGGCGAGCAGGAAGAGGGCGGCTGGAATAGGGCGGCAGGCTGGCGCATGCCAGCCTGCGCAGTGGCTTGCTAGAGCACCACCAGGTTGTCGCGGTGCATGAGCTCGGGGTCGGTCATGCTGCCCAGGATGCGGGCGATCTGCGACGAGGGCTGGCGCAGGATGCGGCGGGTGTCCGCAGACGAATAATTGATCAGGCCGCGGGCGCATTCGCGGCCCTGGCTGTCGACGCAGGCGACGACGTCGCCGCGACCGAATTCGCCCTCGACCTCGACCACGCCGATGGGCAAGAGGCTCTTGCCTTCGCGCAGCAGCGCCTGCACGGCGCCGTCGTCCAGCACGACGCGGCCGCGCAGCCGCAGGTGGTCGGCCAGCCATTGCTTGCGGGCAGACCACACCGGCAGCACGGCGCGCAATTCGCTGCCGATGCATTCGCCTTGCGCCAGGCGGGTCAGCACATTGGGTTCGCGGCCCGAGGCGATGATGGTGTGAGCGCCGCTGTGCGCGGCGCGCTTGGCGGCCAGCACCTTGGTCAGCATGCCGCCGGTGCCGATGCCGCTGCCGGCACCGCCCGCCATGGCTTCGAGCGACGCATCGCCGGCCTGGGCGTGCGCCATGAACTTGGCGTCGGGATTCTTGCGGGGGTCCGAGTCGTACAGGCCGCGCTGGTCCGTCAGGATGATCAGCGTGTCGGCTTCGATCAGGTTGGTGACCAGGGCGCCCAGCGTGTCGTTGTCGCCCAGGCGGATTTCGTCGGTGACGACCGTGTCGTTCTCGTTGACGATGGGCACCACGCCCAGGCGCAGCAGCGCGAAGATGGTGCTGCGCGCGTTCAGGTAGCGGTGGCGATCGGCCAGGTCTTCGTGGGTCAGCAGAATCTGCGCGGTGCGCAGGCCGTATTCGGCGAAGGCGGCTTCATAGGCCTGGCACAGGCCCATCTGGCCTACCGCGGCGGCGGCCTGCAGCTCGTGCATGACCGACGGGCGCTTGCGCCAGCCCAGCCGCGCCATGCCCTCGGCGATGGCGCCGCTGGAAACCAGCACGATCTGCTTGCCCTGCTTGTGCAGGGAAGCGATCTGTGCGGCCCAGTGGGCGACGGCGGCGCGGTCCAGGCCGCGGCCTTCGTTGGTGACCAGCGACGAGCCGACTTTGGCGACCAGGCGCTGGGCGTGGGTGACGACGGAAACGGCGGGTGATTCAGCAGACATGTTGGGGCCCGGCTGCGGCGAGAAAAGACGTAATCGGAAGGACTGCGATTATGGCTTATTCGTCACCGCCACGCGGCGCGGCAGGCTTGTCGGCGTCGGAACGCTTGTCGTCGAAGCGGGGGTCCGGCGCCACGTAGGTGCCGTCGGCCTGGTCTTGCGACACGTGTTCCTTTTCGCGCTCGGCGTCCAGGTAGTCTTGCAGCGCGTACAGCATGTCCTGCGTGCCTTCGCCCGTCAGCCCGGAAATGGCGAACACGGGGCCCGTCCATTTGTAGAGCTCGAGGAAGCGGCGCTTGGTGTCTTCGGGATCGGGCACCATGTCCAGCTTGTTCAGGATCAGCCAGCGCGGCTTGTCAGCCAGTTCCGGATCGTAGCGGCGCAGTTCTTCGACGATGGCGCGCGCGTCATTGACGGCTTGCTCGACGGGATCGGCGTCCGGATCGGGGGTGGACACGTCCACCAGGTGCAGCAGCACGCGGGTGCGCGCCAGGTGGCGCAGGAACAGGTGGCCCAGGCCCGCGCCTTCGGAAGCGCCTTCGATCAGGCCGGGAATGTCGGCCACGACGAAGCTGCGCGACGGCGAGGTGCGCACGACGCCCAGGTTGGGATGCAGGGTGGTGAAGGGGTAGTCCGCGATCTTCGGCTTGGCATTCGAGATGCGCGTGATCAGCGTGGACTTGCCGGCGTTGGGCAGGCCCAGCAGGCCCACGTCCGCCAGCACCTTCAGTTCCATGCGCAGGTAGCGGTGTTCGCCTTCCTTGCCAGGCGTCCATTGGCGGGGCGCGCGGTTCAGGCTGGACTTGAAGTGGATGTTGCCCATGCCGCCCTGGCCGCCCGCAGCCAGCACGACCTTCTGGTCGTGCGTGTTCAGGTCGAACAGGACTTCGCCGGTTTCGGCGTCGTGGATGATGGTGCCCACGGGCACGCGCAGCGTGATGTCGGGAGCGGCGGCGCCGTATTGGTCCGAGCCGCGGCCGTTTTCACCGCCCTTGGCGCGATGCAGGCGCGCGTAGCGGAAGTCGATCAGCGTATTGATGTTGCGGTCGGCGACCGCGTAGATCGTGCCGCCGCGTCCGCCGTCGCCGCCGTCCGGGCCGCCTTTGGGGATGAATTTTTCGCGGCGAAAGCTCGCCACGCCATTGCCGCCTTTGCCGGCGACGACTTCAATGGTGGCTTCGTCTACGAATTTCATGATGTCTGCGCGTGTATGAATGTAGAGGCTGCGCCGCGTGGCGGTGGCCCGGAAGGAAAAAAGCCCTGCCGCGTGCGACAGGGCTTTTGCCGTTCTGGCTGGCGGCAGATCGCTAGGAAGCGACCGTGCCGTTTGCCGGATCGTGCTGCGTCCGCCACGAGGGCCGCGGACGCGAATGCCGATTACTCGGCGGCGACGATCGAAACGGTTTGCTTGTTCAACGCGCCCTTGAAGCCGAATTGAACCTTGCCGTCGATCAGCGCGAACAGGGTGTGGTCCTTGCCCATGCCGACGTTCACGCCAGCGTGGAAACGGGTACCGCGCTGACGCACGATGATCGAACCAGCGGGAATCAGTTCACCGCCGAAAGCCTTGACGCCCAGACGCTTCGATTCTGAGTCGCGTCCGTTTCGCGTAGAGCCGCCGCCCTTTTTCTGTGCCATTTTTAGCTCCTGCTAATGTGGTACCGAGTCGCTTCTTAAGCCGTGATGGCTTCGATGCGGATTTCGGTGTAGTTCTGACGGTGGCCCTGACGCTTCTGGTAGTGCTTGCGACGGCGCATCTTGAAGATCTTGACCTTGTCGTGGCGGCCTTGCGCAAGAACCGTTGCCTTGATCACGGCGCCCGAGACGAGGGGCGTGCCAACTTTCAGTTGGTCGCCTTCGCCCACGGACAGCACTTGATCCAGGGTGATTTCTTGCCCAATGTCTGCCGGTATCTGTTCTATCTTGAGTTTTTCGCCAATGGCAACACGGTACTGCTTGCCACCGGTTTTTACGACCGCGTACATGGGGTATTCCTTAAATAGGTAAATGGGCTTATTCGCAGCCGGCCCTGCTGGGCTGGCGGTACTTGCTATAGAGAGATTGCCGGGCCAGGATGTTCTGGCTGGCTGATGCCGGGCGGGGGCCTCGCGCAGATTCTGCGATGCAGAACTTGCTTGAGCCAGCCAGGCATTTCGCTAAGCGCGTAGTGCGTAATTCACCGACGTAATTCGGCCATCACTGACCGAATCCGGGATATTAGCGTGAGGCTGGGGAAAAGTCAAAAAGCGCTTGCAGGGTAAGGGCTTAGGTGTCGCGTGGGCGCTGCGCACTGGCCGTTGTGGCGTCAAATAACGGGGTCCGATCATGATGCCCAAGCGCGGAGCGGGGCGCCGTCCGGCCCCTGGGCGCCGGGGCGATGGGGTCCGTCTTCGGTTCGTGACACCCCGTATAATCGCTGGTCGAATCCCCCCCGCCATCCCGGCGGGCCCAGCGGTAAGAGCTGTTACGCACGGCTCGTTTCACACTCCGGATACGTCTTGAATCTCCCCGCGCTCATTGCCCCCATAGCTGACGATATGAAAGCCGTCGATGCGGTTATCCGCGAGCGGCTGAATTCCGAGGTGGTGCTGATCCGTACGATCGGCGACTACATCATCGGGGCGGGCGGCAAGCGCATGCGCCCGGCGATGGTACTGATGGTGGCGCGCGCCCTGGGCTATGAAGGGACGCATCACCAGCTGCTGGCCGCCGTGGTGGAATTCATCCATACCGCGACGCTGCTGCACGACGACGTGGTCGACGAATCCGACCTGCGTCGTGGCCGCGACACCGCCAACGCAGTGTTCGGCAACGCCGCCAGCGTGCTGGTGGGCGACTATCTCTATTCCCGCTCGTTCGAGATGATGGTCGAGGCCGACTCGATGCGCATCATGAGCATCCTGTCCGAGGCCACTACGGTGATCGCCGAGGGCGAGGTGCTGCAGCTCTTGAACGTGCACGACCCGGACGTGTCGCAGGAACGCTACCTGCAGGTGGTGCGCTACAAGACCGCCAAGCTGTTCGAGGCCGCCGCCCAGGTTGGCGCCGTGCTGGCGGGCGCCACGCCCGAGCAGGAAGCCGCCGCGGCCGCCTATGGCCGCCATGTGGGCACTGCGTTCCAGTTGGTGGACGACGTGCTGGACTACAGCGGCGATGCAACTGCCTTGGGCAAGAACGTGGGCGACGACCTGCGCGAGGGCAAGCCGACGCTACCGCTGATCCGCGTGATGGAAGTGGGTACGCCCGAGCAACAGCAATTGATCCGCGACGCCATCAAGACGGGCGACGCCGACTTCGCCGCCGTGGCCGCCGCCATCCAGGCCACCGACGCGCTGGACCACGCTCGCCAGGCCGCCGTGGCCGAGGCGAATCGGGCCCGCGAAGCCCTGTCGAACTACCCCGTTTCCCCTTTTCTAAATTCTCTGTTAGAATTCTGCGCTTTCGCGGTGAATAGAGATCGCTAACCGAATTGGGCTGTGACCCGGTCCTTAAAAAGGCTGTGGTTGGGTTCTAAAAAGGCAGCGGTTGATTCAAAGCGAAAAATGATTTGGTTGCACTGAGCGCAACGAAGTCGAAGTAGTAAGTAGTAAGACTCGGGGCGTAGCTCAGCCTGGTAGAGTACTGCGTTCGGGACGCAGGAGTCGGAGGTTCGAATCCTCTCGCCCCGACCACTTGATGTGGTCGAATTCTTGAAAGTGTTTCCCGACACTTTTAGCTGAAAGCCGGTATCGCGAAAGCGGGCCGGCTTTTTTGCGTTTGCGCGGCCCACAGGGCAGAAAGGCGGGCAGAAAAGCGGGCAGAACAGCGGGCAGAACAGCGAGCGGAAAAAGGGTAGCCAATAGCCAGGATCAATCGGCCGCTGCGTCGGACGAGCCGTCGACTTGCAGATGCGACTCTCGCAACAGGCTTTTGGCCAGCAACCGCAAGACGCGTGCACAGGCGCTGGCGGCCTTGGACAGGTCGGCATCGCGTCGATGGACGAGCCCCAGGTCCATGGATGGCACGGACCCTGCCATCACCGTCCTGCGTATTCTTCCCCCGTCGTGGGACCACGGTCTGAAAACGAGGTCGGAAAGAATCGTGACGCCGACGTTCTGCGCGACCAGGCTGCGCACCGCTTCGATCGACTTGGTACGGAATATGACGTTGGGCTTGAGTTTGCTGGCGCCCCAGTAGCGATTGACGGTTGCCACATGCTCGTCCATGTCCAGCAGGATGAACGGCTGGTCTGCCAGTTCGGACAACGCTACCGACGGGCGGCCGGCAAGGGGATGATCCAGCGACGTCCATAGCCGGCGCTCGGATTTCAGCAACTTCTCCTGGTGAAAATCAGCCGTGGGAGTCAAGTTGGAAACGAGAACGACAGCCAGGTCGAACGACCCGCTGCGAATGCCGTTTTCAATTTGCAGGCGGTTGCGTTCAACGGGTTCAAACGAGACAAGCGGAAGCTGCCGGCGCATTGCCCCGATGATCTTGGGCAGCACGTACTCCGACACCGTATCCGTGATGGCCAGTTTCACGCGGCCTTCGAGCGAGGAGATCGAATCCTTGGTCTCTGCAACGGCCGTTTCCAACGATGCCAGCACGTGTTCCGCGTGGCGCAGAAATCCTTCTCCCTGCAATGTCAGTCTCAAGCCTGCGGCGTGCCGAGTGAAGAGCTGAACGCCCAGGAGCGCCTCAAGATTCTTCAACGACGTCGTGAGCGACGGTTGGCTGACGTAGCAGCGTTGGGCAGCACGGGACACCTGGCCGGTCATGGCGGCCGCCACAAAGTGTTCCAGCTGTTTGATCGTGACTTTCATAGATAAATTATATATTGCTGCATTCAATAAAAGAATTATGAATACTGCGTGACGATCAATAGCATGCACATTCGCGCGTCGTCGGATGTGTCTCGAGGAACGCCAACATTCCAAGAAATGGAGACTCCCATGCAATCGTCATCGAGCATTCCTGCCCATCCTGCGGCGCCAGGCAACGCCCCTCCCGACACGCCGCCTGACATCGAACGCAGCACGGGTCTGCTCAGCCGCCTTGGGCTGCGTTTCACCGCGTGGGCGGAACGCTGGTTTCCCGATGCCTTTGTCTTTGCTGCCATCGCCGTGATCGTCGTCGCGGGCGCGGCAATGGCCAACGGGTCGAGCCCCCAAGCCGTGGCCAAGGCGTTTGGCGATGGATTCTGGAGTTTGATCGTCTTTACGATGCAGATGGCGGTCGTCGCCATTGGCGGCTACGTGGTGGCGACTTCTCCGCCCGCCGCTCGCCTTATCCAACGGTTGGCCGCGGTGCCACGGTCCGGCAGGCAGGGGATCGCGTATGTAGCGCTGATCAGCATGATCCTGTCGCTCTTTAACTGGGGCGTCTCGCTGATCTTCAGCGCGCTCTATGCGCGAGCCCTGGCTCGCCGGGCGGACCTGCGCGTGGACTACCGGGCCGCCGGCGCCGCGGCGTACCTTGGCCTGGGCGCAACCTGGGCGTTGGGCTTGAGTTCGTCTGCCGCGCAGTTGCAGGCCAACCCGGGCAGCCTGCCAAAGAGCATCCTGGATATCACCGGGGTGATCCCGTTCAGCCAGACCATCTTTCTTTGGCAGTCCATGGTCATGGCCGCCGTGCTGATCGTCGTGTCGGTGGCGATCTGTTTTTTTTCGGCGCCTACCGGTGCCAATGCCGTCACGGCCCAGGATCTGGGCGTGGACCTTGCCGAGTTCAAGCCGGCTGCCCAGGATCCGGCCAGGCGCCGCCCCGGTGAATGGTTCGAGCGTAGCCCCTTGCTGACGATTCTTCTGTGTGCGCTGGGATTTGGCTGGTTGGCACAGGAATTCATGGCAAAAAGTCCGCTCGTGGCCATCTCAGGGCTCAATACGTACAACCTGCTGTTCCTGCTGCTCGGCTTGCTGCTGCATTGGCGTCCCCGGAATTTTCTGGATGCCGTGACGCGCGCGGTGCCTTCCACCGCGGGCGTCATCATTCAATTCCCCTTGTACGGCGCCATCGCGGCAATGCTGACGACCGCCAAGGGGCATGATGGCATTGCGTTGTCAGACCGCATCGCGCACCTGTTCGTCAGCATCTCCAACACCGACACCTTCGCGGTGATGATGGGTGCGTATTCCGCCGTCCTGGGCTTCTTCATTCCGTCGGGCGGCGGCAAGTGGATCATCGAGGCGCCTTACGTCATGCAGGCCGCCAACGAGCTCAAGGTGCACCTGGGTTGGGCGGTGCAGGTCTATAACGCCGCGGAAGCGCTTCCGAACCTGATCAATCCCTTCTGGATGCTGCCGCTGCTTGGCGTCCTGGCGCTGAAAGCACGCGACATCGTGGGCTTTACGTTCCTGCAATTGCTGGTCCACGCGCCGCTTGTGCTCTTCATGCTCTGGTTCCTGGGGCGTACGCTCGACTACGTTCCTCCGGTCATGCCCTGACCCTCGACGAGCACGCTTGATCGTGATGCCGACAGAATCCAAGCAGGGGTATTGCACGCTTTGCCGTTCGCGATGCGGTACGGTCAACGAGGTGCGCGGAGACATGTTGATTTCCGTTCGCCCGGATCCGTCACATCCGACGGGCGAAGCGATGTGCATGAAGGGTAAATCAGCGCCTGAGCTGGTGCACAGCCCCCACCGCCTGCAAACCCCTTTGCGTCGCACCAATCCGAAAGGAAGTCCCGATCCGGGCTGGGTGCGCATCAGCTGGGAAGAGGCGCTGGCGGAAACGGCGCGGCGGCTTGGCACCATTCGCGCCGAAAGCGGCGCGGAGTCGGTCGTGTTCTCCGTCACGACGCCCAGCGGCACGCCGCTGAGCGACAGCATCGACTGGATCGAGCGCTTCGTTCGCCTGTTTGGCAGCCCCAATATCTGTTACGCGACGGAGGTCTGCAATTGGCACAAGGACTACGCGCATGCGTTCACCTTCGGCTGTGGCATGCCGCCGGCCGATTACGCCGAGGCCGACCTCATCGTCCTGTGGGGGCATAACCCCGCGAACACGTGGCTTGCGCAGGCATCGGCCATAGGCAAGGGCCGCATGCGTGGCGCAAAGATGGTCGTGGTCGATCCCCGGCCCACGGCGCTCGCCCGCCAGGCCGACGTTTGGCTACCGGTACGTCCGGGCACGGATGCGGCAGTGGCGTTGGGCCTGATCCACCTGCTGATTGCGCAAGGCCGGTACGACGACGCGTTTGTGCGCGATTGGACGAACGGCCCGCTGCTGGTGCGCAGCGACAACGGGCAGTTCCTGCGCGAGCAGGATGTCTGGCCTGTTGCGGTGCGCAACCGCTTCCTGGTATGGAACGACGCACGCCATTGCGTCTGTCCATACGACACCGAGCAGGCTGCGCAGCCACAGCAGAGCGCGGATTTTCGCTTGCGCGGCGCGGTTACTGTCGATGTGTGCGGCGCCGCCGGGCTGGTCTGCCATCCTGCGTTTGAATTGCTTGCCCAGGCCAGCGCCCATTATGGGCCGAGGGAAGTCGAGAGCATTACCGGCGTGCCGGCGGCTTCGCTGCACGCGGCAGCGGCGCTTTTCGGTTCGCTCGGCCGCATTGCGTACCACGCCTGGACAGGCATCGGTCAACACGCCAATGCCACGCAATCAGAGCGCGCGGTGGCCACGCTGTACGCGCTGACCGGCAGTTTTGACCGTATTGGCGGCAACCGTGTGCGCATCGGGCCGCCCATCAACGCGGTAAACGCGCTTTCCCTGCTGGGTGAAGCGCAGAGGAAGAAGGCGCTTGGCATTGATGAGCGGCCTATCGGCCCGCCGGCCCATGGCTGGGTGACGGCTCGCGACACCTACCGGGCGATTCTGGAAGGACGACCGTACAAGGTGCGGGCCATGGTGGCGTTCGGCACGAACCTGCCGGTTTCACAGGCGGATACCTCGCAGGCGCGCCAGGCGTTTTCCGAGCTCGAATTTCATGTGCATTGCGACCTGTTCGAGACCCCGGCGGCCAGGTACGCGGACATTTTTCTGCCCGTCAACACGCCCTGGGAGCGCGAGGGACTGCGAGTCGGCTTCGAGATCAGCGACCGGGCCGCGGGATGGGTCCAGTTGCGCCAGCAAATGGTGCCGCCGCGCGGGGAATCTCGCTCGGACAACGACATCGTGTTCGATCTCGCATGTCGGCTCGGCTTGGGCGACGAATTCTTCGGCGGCAGTGTGCAAGCGGGGTGGGACCACATCCTGGCACCCACGGGAATCTCGGTGGAACAGTTGCGTCAACGCCCGGAGGGCATCGCCTGCCCGGTCGACGCGGGAGAAAGGAAGTATGCGCGTCCGACAGCCACTGGCGTGCGTGGGTTCGCAACGCCCACGCGGCGAGTCGAGCTTTATTCGGAAAACCTGCTTCGGCACCGCCAGCCGCCATTGGCCGCATTTGTAGAGCCCGCCGATACGCCACGGGATCTGAACGCGACGCAAGGGCGCTTTCCTTATGTCTTGAGCTCGGCCAAGAACGGCTTCTATTGCCACAGCCAGCATCGCAGCCTGACATCGCTGCGCAAAAGGGCGCCGGATCCCATCGCTGAACTCAGTCCCGTGCTTGCCAATGCAAAAGGCATTCTGGATGGGGATTGGATACGCATCCGCACGCGTGTTGGGCAGGCCCGGTTCGTCGCCCGCATTACCCCCCAACTGGCCGATGGCGTCGTCGTGGCGGAGTTCGGATGGTGGCAAGGCTGCCCGGAACTCGATCGCGATGGCCTGTCCACAGAGGGCTTGGCCAACAGCAATTTCAATAGCTTGATCTCCGCAGATCACCACGACCCGGTCAGTGGATCCTCGCCGTTACGCTCGTTTCTATGCGACGTCGAGTCGGACCCGCTCATCGAGGTGCGCCAGCGAAAGTGGGCGGGCTATCGCGACTTTCGCGTCAGCGAACTGCGTCGGGAAGCCGACGGGGTGCTGGGTATCCACTTTGAGCCCTTGGACGACGTTGAATTGCCAGACTACCGTCCGGGACAGCATATCGAGATCAAACTGGACGGAGGCGACGGCACCCCGATATCGCGTGCGTACTCACTGACTGGGCCGGCCGCCGTGCCGCATCGGCGCCGCTACAGCATCGCCGTACGCCATCAAAAAGGGCTGTCATCCGATGGCACGCCATTTGAAGGGCGCATGTCTGGCGTCTTGCACCGCAGGCTCCGCGTGGGCGATGTCGTGTCGCTGCGTTCTCCCGCAGGGGGCTGGGTCGTTCCGCGTCAATCGCCGCAGCCGCTTTTGCTGTTTGCCGGCGGTATAGGCATTACGCCGTTCTTGAGCCTGCTCGAGTCGTTGCCGGATGGCGCGGACGGGCCGGAAATCTGGCTCTACTACGCGAACCAGAACAGCGGCACGCACGCGTTCCGCGAACGTATTGCCCATCACCGTGCTCGATTGCCTCGGCTGCACGTCTACGACTACTACGCAGCGCCGCTTCCAGGCGATCGCGAAGGCGTGGACTTCACGGCCAGGCGTTACGTCGATGCAAGCGTCGTTGACGATGCACTGATCGAACGACGGGCCCGCATTTACCTGTGTGGACCGCCCGCGATGATGGAGGCCGTGACCAACGGACTCGTGGCGCGCGGCGTTCCGCGTTTCGACATCTTCAGCGAGCTGTTCCGCTCTCCGTCCACGCCGCCCTCGGGCAACGAAGCCTTCAACGTGAGCTTTTCCCGTTCGAGGCGGGATTCAGTGAAATGGACTCCCAGGCAAGGCACGTTGCTGACGTTTGCGGAATCCCTGGGCGTGCAGATGGCGAGCGGCTGCCGCGTCGGGCAATGCGAAAGCTGCGCGGTGCGGTTGGTGTCCGGCAAGGTACGCCATCTGCATGGCAGCGAGCCCGATGATCCGGGCATTTGTCTGGCCTGTCAGGCCATCCCTGTCGAGGACGTCGTGCTGGATGCATGACCCGATGCAAGTTTCCATTCGAGGCTGAAAAGGACTAGTCATGAAAATCATCAATGCTGCGGATACGCAGCGCGCGCTGCCTTTCGAGCGTCTCATTCCGGCGATCGAAGCCATGTTCATCTCTGGATGCGAGGTGCCCTTGCGGCATGTACACGCCCTGCACGAGACGCCCGAGGAGTCGCCCATGACGGTGCTGATCATGCCGGCGTGGCAGCGTGACCGGTATTTGGGAATCAAGACCGTCAACATCTATCCCGCCTATGCCGCCCGCGGCCTGCCTGGCCTGTACTCAACCTATGTTCTCTATGACGCCAGGACGGGGGAGCCGCTGGCCCTGATTGACGGCAACGAAATCACATCGCGTCGCACCGCCGCAGCGTCCGCGCTCGCCGCATCCTACCTGGCTCCGGCGACGGCCAGCCATTTGCTGGTGGTCGGCTGCGGGCGCGTGGGTAGCCTCATTCCCGATGCGTATCGAGCGGTCCGGCCTATCGAGAGGGTTCAGGTGTGGGACCGGAATGTCCAGGCGGCGAGAGCCCTTGCCGAAACGCTGCGAACCCAGGGCATTGACGCCAGTGTTGCGCCTGATCTGGCCGGTGCGGTTCGTGAGGCCGATATTGTCAGTTGCGCGACGCTCGCCACCGAACCGCTCATCCAAGGCGCGGCGCTGCGTGCATGCAGCCACCTTGATCTCATCGGCAGTTTCACGCCACAGATGCGGGAAGCGGACGACGCGTGCTTCAGCAATGCGCGCCTGTTTGTCGATACGCAGGAGGCGTTGCAAAAAAGTGGTGAGCTGCTTGGCCCGATGTCGCGTGGCGTTTTTTCTCCGGACGATATCGCCGGAGATTTGGCGGGTCTGGCGAACGGAAGCATTCCGGGCCGCGGGGATTCAGGGGGGCGCACGGTCTTCAAGGCCGTCGGCACCGCGCTGGAGGATCTGGCCGCGGCGATCCTGGTCTACGAAAGCGCAGCGCAGTCAGAATCCTGAATCGCAGGTCGAGGGTTCGTGCGCTCGCGGCGCGGGCGCAGAAGGTTGACGGTGGCCGTTACCTCAAGATCACTGTATAGCGGCGCATCGGCGCCTTGAAAAAGACGTAGCCGATTTCGTTCACCCGGCCGCGCAGCACGATGTCCCTGGCTTGCGTGGCGACGTCCTGGCCATCGCTGGCCTGGATGGTGGCTTCGATGCAGTCCCCGGACCGATAGCCGGCCGTCTTGATGACCACGTCCAAATCGACGTAGTGGTCGACCTCGTCGGTGGTGACGCGTGCGTGGTAGGGGCCATTGGTCCAGTAGATTTCCTCGACCTTGCCGCTGCGCCTGGCCGTTGTGACGTCGCAGGGCGCGGAAGGGGCAAGGAGCCGGATAGGCGCTTGCGCATAGGCAGCCGGCGACGGCGTTTCTGCCATGGCTGAAGACGCCATGACGCCGAGGGCTGCCGCAATAAAGGGACGTGAAAACTGCATGATCCGCCGTGAACAGGAATACGGCGCCGGAACGGGATCCTGGCGCCTGGTCCGCCCAGTTGTAGCCTAATCCTCGCCGATCCGCATGACGGACTTGCCGATCTGCTGGCGCGCTTCGATCCGCGCATGGATCTGTTGCACGTCCTCCATGGTGTAGCGGCCTTCGATGTCGATACGCAACGAGCCTTCCAGGATGGCGCCGAACACGGCGTCGGCGCGGCGCTGCACGGTGGCGCCGTCCTGCATGTGGTCGGCCAGGCGAGGGCGGGTCAGGAAGAGCGAGCCGGCTTCGCCGAGTTCGATGGGGTCCAGGTCGGTGACCGAGCCGGACACGTTGCCGTAATTGATGACCACGCCGCGGGTGCGGCAGGCCCGCAGGCTGTGGCGCAAGGTGGCCTTGCCCACCGAGTCGAATACGACGTCGACGCCTTGGCCGCCGGTGGCCTCGCGGATGCGGTCGGCAAAGCCGCCGTCGTCATAAGGCAAGGCGTGGTCGGCGCCGCGTTGCAGGGCGATGGCGCACTTTTGTGCGGTGCTGCCCGTGACGAAGACCGTGGCGCCGCGGCGCTTGGCCATCTGCACCAGCAGTTGGCCGATGCTGCCCGAGGCGGCGTGGATGAGGCAGCTGCTGCCGGGTTGCAGCCGGGCGATGTCTTCGACCAGGTAGTGGGCGGTGGCGCCCTGGAAGATCGCCGCGGCGGCCAGGTCGAAGGGGATGGCATCGGGAATCCTGGCGACTTTGGACACCGGCACGCTGGCGTATTCCGCGTAGCTGCCCCAGGCGATGCACCAGGCCACGCGATCGCCCGGCGCCAGGTGCGTGACGTCCGCAGCGACCTCGACGACCTCGCCTGCGCCTTCCATGCCCAGGGTGCAGGGCAGACGCACGGGGTAGGTGACGGACGTGGCGTATTTGCCCTGGCGGGTGTGCACGTCCATGAAGTTGATGCCGGCGTAGGCGACCTTGACCAGGACGTGGCCGGGGGCGGCGACGGGCCTGAGCAGGTCGGTGCGCCGTTGCACGACGTCGGGGCCGCCGTAGCTTTCTATGAGGATGGCTTTCATGGCTGGGAAGATCCTGATGGGGCATGCCGGTTCAGGTTAGGAAGCACCGGCGGTGAGAAATCTGGGAAAGAATCTGGACCGACCCCATGGTAAAAGTGCCGAAAAGGTTAGAAAATTCCCCAATAGTTAACCTTATCTGTGCGGAAATAACCCGATGTTCGATTGGCAAGACCTGTATTGCTTCACGGTTCTGGCGCGCACCGGTTCGCTGTCGGCCGCGGCCCGCGAATTGCAGGTCGAACATGCGACGGTGGGGCGGCGCATCGATGCGCTGGAAAAGTCGCTGGGCCTGCGCCTGGTGGACCGTCTGCCTCGCAGCCGCCCATTGACCGAGGACGGTCTGGCGTTGGCCCGGTTGGCCAGCGGCATGCAGGACATCGGCAATGGCATCGCGCAGTTGGCGCGCGTGGCCTCCATCGAGGTGGCCGGCACGGTCAAGGTGAGTGCGCCGCCGTCGCTGGCCAGCCACTGCCTCGCGCCGCGCATGGCTGCGCTGCGCGAGCAGTATCCGAAGCTCAATGTCGTGCTGCTGCCGTCGCTGTCTCTGGTGGCGCTGGATCGGGGCGAGGCCGATATCGCCCTGCGCACGGTGCGGCCGGAAGAAGACGCGTTGATGCGCCGGCGTATCGGCGTGGTGCGCTTCGGCCTGTACGCCAGTGCGGCCATGAGCGAGCTGCCGCCCGAGCAATGGCGCTTCGTTGCCTACGACGACAGCGCCGATCATCTGCCGCAGCAGGTTTGGCTGCATCAGGTCCGGCGGCACCGGCCGGTGGTGTTCTCGGCCAGCGACCTGACGGCGCAGCAGATGGCGGCCCGGGCCGGCGTGGGGGCGGTGGTGTTGCCGACGATCGTGGGCGATGAAGATGCCGCTTTGCGACGCTTGCCGGTCGATAGCGCGGCGCCGGTGCGCGACATCTGGCTGACGGTGTATCCCGATCTGCGCCGGTCGCCGTCGGTCAAGGCGGTGATGGAATTCCTGGTGGCGTGCGTGCAAGCGGAACCGCGTTTGCAGGCGTGAGCGACCGCTTGGGGGCGTGACCCTGGGGCACTGCCCGGGACCCGGCAGCGGATGACGTTACTTTGGCGCCGTCGACGCGCCTTGCGCCAGCATTTGCCGCAGCCGCACACGGCGGCGTTCAAGTTCGGCGATCTGCTTTTCCACCGACGCGAGGCGTTGGCGTTGGGTCTCTGACGTTTGGGAGCAGGCCGCCGCGCCTTCGATCATGCGCATGCAGTCGGGAAAGCTCCGGATCTCGGCCAGGCTGAAGCCGGTGGCGATCAGGCGCTGGATCTGGCGCACCTGTGTCACTGCCACGGCAGAGAAGGTGCGATAGCCATTGTCGGCGCGGGCCGACGCCAGCAGGCCGTGGTCGTCGTAGTGGCGGATCGAGCGCAGGCTGGCGCCGGTCGCTCGGGCAAGGGCCCCGATCGACATAAGGGGGGCCGCGGTGTCTGGCTGGGCGGCGGCGGAGGGCTTGGGCTTCATGGCTGGCGGGGGGGACGGCGTCCGGCGCGGAAATACACCGCTTGACTCTAACACCAGTGTGAGGGTTGAGACTGGAATCCCCTTATGGAATCCAGGAGTCAGCCTTGATGCTGCATCACTCGCTTTTTCATCGCTTGCGCCCGACGTTGGCGGCGTTTGTCGTGACGGTTGGCGTCGGGTTGGCGCCAGCCATTGGGCAGGCCGCTGCGATACCGGCCGCGCCGACACAGGCCACCGCCATGCCTGTCGCCGCGACATCGCCTGCCCTGAGCAGGCACTACACCGTGACGGCGCCCGACGGCGTCACGCTGGCCGTGCAGGAATCCGGCAACCCCGAAGGCCCGCCCGTCGTGTTCGTACACGGCTTGCTGGGCAGCCGCCTCAGCTGGGACGCCCAGGTGGCCAGCCCGCAGCTGCAACGCTACCGCTTGATCACCTATGACCTGCGTGGCCATGGCTTGTCCGGCAAGCCGGTGGCGGCAACGGCCTATACCGATGGCCGCCGCTGGGCGGACGATCTGGCCGCGGTGATGGTTGCATCGGGGGTGCGCAACCCCGTGCTGGTGGGCTGGTCGCTGGGCGCGGCCGTGGTGACGAACTACCTGGCGGCCTATGGTGACGGCCACATCGCTGGTGCCGTGTATGTCGGGGGCGTGATCGAGCTGGACCCGGCGCAGATAGCGCCCCATCCCGACGTGTATCGCGACCTGGTGTCGCCAGACCTGAAGACGCACCTGGATGCCGAGCGGGCCTTTCTGGCGTTGTGCTTCCAGACGCAGCCCGATCCGGTCACGTTCCAGCGCCTGCTCGCCAACGCGGCCTTGGCATCGCCCGAAATGGTGGCCGCGGTGCCGTCGATGTCTGTCGCGGCGCAGGCCGGCCTGGGCGGCATGCGCAAGCCCCTGCTGCTGATCTATGGCGCGCGCGATGCGCTGGTGCAGGCGTTGCCGTCGATCGAGCGCGCCAGAGGCTTGAATCCAGGCCTTCGCAGCACGGTCTATGACAAGGCGGGCCACGCGCCGTTCCTGGAGGAAACGCGACGCTTCAATCGCGAACTGGCTGGGTTCATCGACACGACGGTCTCGCGCTGAGGCGGGCAAGGCCGGGTTGCGGCGGGTGTGCCCGGGCGATGGGTCGATCTATGCCTGTATCGACGCCGGCCACGCCACCGTCAACGGGTGCAGCCTGCGACGCAAGGCCTCGACGTCCTCGGGCGTATCCAGGTCCGTCACATACGCGCGGTGGTCGCTTGGGAAAGGCGCCACCCGGCCGCGCTGTTGCTGCATCCAGTCGCGTATCCCCAGCTCGGGCGGCAAGCCGTTGGCGGCCGCGGCACTGTGCGCCGCGAGGATGACCGGGTGGCCGCGTACGCCGGCCACCACGGGCTGCAGGATGTCGATGCCGGCAGCCCGGGTGTGCCAGTGGCGCACCAAGGCCTGCACGGCGTGGGCATCCAGCAGCGGCAGGTCGCCCACCAGCAGCATCAGGTCATGGTCGGGGCGGGCCTGGGCGTGCGCAGCCAGGGCCAGCCGTTGCGAGTCGATGAGGCTGCTGTTGTGCTGTGGGTGCGGCAACGGATGGATGGCGCCTCTTGCCGCCAGGGGCAACAAGATGTCGGCATACGGGCCGATGACGACGCTGACGGACGCGATGCCGTTGGCGCGCAAGGCCACGGCCAGCCGTTCGAGCAGGCTGGCGCCGTCTACAAGCAGCGCCGTCTTGGGTCGGCCGCCCAGGCGGGAGCCCTGGCCCGCGGCCAGGATGGTGGCGGCGATGGGCGTCGTCAAGGCGCGCCTACAGGCCGCAGACGCTGCCCTGCGTCAGGGCGTCGGCGTGAACGGCCGGGTGCACACGTGCCTTGCCGTCCGCCACGTTTTCCAGGCCGGAACGCTCGGCGCCATTCTTCGCGGCCACCACTTCGGCCATGATGGACAGGGCAATTTCGGCGGGGGTCTTGCTGCCGATGTAAATGCCGGCCGGGCCACGCAATCGGGCGAGGTCGGCGTCCGTCATGCCGAAGTGTTCGCGCAGGCGCTCGCGGCGCTGCTGGCTGTTTCTGCGCGAGCCGATGGCGCCGATGTAGAACGCCTCGGACTGCACGGCGTCGATCAGCGCCAGATCGTCGAGCTTGGGGTCGTGCGTCAGGGCGACTACCGCGGTGCGCCGGTCGGGTTGCAGCCGCAGGATCAGGTCGTCGGGCATTTCTCGGGTGTAGGCAATGCCTTCGTGCCGCCAGGTGTCATCGTGCGCGTCGCGGGGGTCGCAGACGATGATCTCGAAACCCAGCGTCAGGGCAATCTGGCACAGGAAGCGGGACGTGTCGCCCGCGCCGATCACGATGAGGCGGGCGGTGGGGCCGAAGTGGGAAACCAGCGCGGACCGGGTCAGTTGCGGCATGCCGTCGGGCGGGCCGTCCTGCAGCATGGCGTGGCCGGTTTCCAGGTCCAGGTGGCGTTCCAGGCAGCGCCGTTGGCGGCAGCCTTCAAGCAGCGCGGGCAGCTGGCTTTGCGGCCCGACGCATTCGAGCACCAGTTCTATCGTGCCGCCGCAGGGCAGGCCGAAGCGATGCGCATCGTCGGCCAGCACGCCGTAGCGCACGACCTCGGTGGGCGCACCGCCGGGGCGGGCCTGCAAGCGGCCTTCGCGGATGCGGTCCAGCAGGTCGTCTTCGATGCAGCCGCCGGACACCGAGCCGGCCACCTGGCCCAGCCCGTTGATCGCCATGATGGAGCCGGGCGGGCGCGGCGACGAGCCCCACGTTCGCGCCACGGTGACCAGCCAGACGGGCAGGCCGGCGTCGTGCCAGGCAACGGCTTTTTCAAGAACCAGCAAGTTGATGTCGATCATCGTCGTCTCACGCGTTGAGCACGGCGCGCACGGCGTCGGGCGTGAAGGGGGCGGCATAGAAGCGCCGGCCGGTGGCATCGAACAAGGCGTTGGCGATGGCGGCAGGCCCCGGCACCGACGCGGATTCGCCCGCGCCCATCGGCGGTTCGTCCTGGCGCGGCATCAGCAGCACGTCGATGGGCGGCAGGTCCTTGAAGCCGATGATGGGGTAGCCGCCCCATTCGCGGCTCGCCACGCCGGCTTCGTTGAAGTCCACCTTCTCGAGCAGGCAGCGGCTGAGCGTCTGGTTGATGTTGCCATGGATCTGGTGGCGCACGCCGTCGGGGTTGACCACCATGCCGGTGTCCTGGCCGACCACGATACGGTCGATGCGGATGCGGCCGCTGTCGGGGTGCACGCGCAGGTCGATGACCCAGGCGGCCCAGGCGGCGCCGAAGCCGGGGAATTTGCTGTGCACATAGCGGGCGTAGGCCATGCCGCGGCCGTGCAGCAGGCCATCGGCGCCCGGCTGGCCGCGGCTGCCGGACGCCAGGCGGCGCCAGCCGGCGCGGGCAGCGGTGGCCTCGATGAGTTCAACGGCGCGGCGGTCGTCCAGGTGGCGGGTGCGGTAGTCGACGGGGTCTTCGCCGGCCGCGTGGGCCAGCTCGTCGATCATGCAGTCGTGCGCAAATGAGTTGGGCAGGGCCGACACGCCGCGCAACCAGGATGCGCGCATGATCGGCGCCATGTCGTGGCAGACGATGCGCCGATGCGCGTAGCGGTAGGGCGGCGCGGCGGTACGGTCGCCCATTTCCAGGGTGCGCGGCTCGCCGGACACGCCGCCCGTCAGCAACAGCGCGAGCAGGGGCGCGTCGTTGGACGGGTAGCGCACGCCGAAATCATAGGCCAGGAGGTTGCCGTCGGCATCGATGGCGGCGGCCACGTCCATGAGCTGGCCCGTGCCCTTGGGTTCCCACTGGTGTTCCTGCTCGCGGGTCAGTTGCACGCGCACCGGCGTGCCCGTTGCGATGGCCAGCAGCGCGGCGTCCGCGCAGACATCGTCGGCGCAGTTGCGGCCATAGCAGCCGGCGGCTTCCAGGCGGACGATGTCGATGTTGCCTTCGCCCAGTTTCACCAGACGGTCCAGGTCGGTGCGCAGCATGTGCGGGTTCTGGGTGCCGGCCCAGACCGTCAGCCGGCCATCGCGGCAGTCGGCCACGGCGCACGACGGGCCGATGGACGCATGCATCTGGTACGGCCAGACATAGTGGCGTTCAAGGCGGTGCGCCGCGGTGGTACAGGCGTCGTTCAGGCCCGGGTCGTCGATCAGCACGCGGGCGCGAGCCGGGTTGGCGCCGATGGCCCGGGCCAGGTCGCTCAGGTCGGGGGCGGGCGGCACGGGGTGCCAGCGCACCTTCAGCGTCCGCATCGCGGCGATGGCCTGTTCTTCGCGATCGGCGACCACGCCGATGAAATCGCCTTGCACGACCACCTGGACGTTGCCGGGCAGGTCGGCGACTGATGCGCGATCCGCGTCGATCAGGCAATGGCCGACGAAGTCGCCCGCGTCGCGGCCGGGGTGCGGCGGGCGGATGACACGGCCGTGGCGCATGCCCGGCACGCGCACGTCGTGCACGAAGCTGAGCTCGCCCGTGGCCTTGGCGGGGATGTCCACGCGGGCGGCGCCTTGGCCGACGATGCGGTATTCGGCGGAGGGCTTGAGCTTGACGGGCTGGTCGGGTGGGGCCAGTTCCAGCCGCACGTGCTGGCCGCGCAGCAATTCGCCGTAGTGCAGCGTGCGCGTATCGTTGCCGTCCGCGAAGCGCACCACGCCGTCGCGCACGCACAGCGCATCGGCGCGGACGTCCCAGCGCCCGGCTGCCTGCGTCAGCAGGTGTTCACGCGCCTGGGCCGCGGCGCGGCGCAGCGGCACGGCGGATATCTGGATGCTGGCGCTGGCGATGGTCGGCCCCTGGTTGGGGACGGCGCTGGTGTGCCCCAGCACCATGTCCAGCTGGGGCAACGGCACCTCGAGTTCTTCGGCCACGATCTGGGCCAGCGAGGTGCGAATGCCCGTGCCCAGGTCCACATGGCCATTGAAGGCGGCGGCGCGCCAGCCCGGCGGGGCGTCCTGGGCGATCACGGCCACGAAGATCTCGGGCGTGTCCTGGACGTAATCGGAGGCCGTCCCCGGTTGTCCGGGGGCGGGCTTGGGCGGGGCCGACGGCTTGCGCACCACTAGCAAGGCATCGGGATGCTCGAGCAGGGCGGTGTGCAGCGCGTGGGGCTGGGGCAGGTTCATGAAGCGGCGACGTTCCGGGCCAGGGGCTGATTATGCCGACAATTGCGGGCGCCAGAATCGGGGTCAACCCGCCACGGCGCGCGTGTCGGCCAGCGCCTGGGCCAGCGGCAGGACCGCGGCGTATTTCTGCGCCATGTCGAACAGGTTGCTTTCGTGCGGGCCCAGCGCGCGGTCGCCGCAGCAGTCGGACACGACCAGCGGCCTGAAACCTGACTGCATGGCGTCGACCACGCTGGCACGGACGCAGCCGCTGGTGACGCAGCCGGCCACCAGCAGCGTCTGCACGCCGCGCTGCGCCAGCCACGGCGCCAACATGGTGCCGAAGAAAGCAGATGGCGTGCTCTTGCGCACCACGTATTCGCCGGCGGCAGGCGTCAGCTCGGGCACGATTGCGCTGTGCGGGCTGTCTTCTTTCAGGGTGAGCATGCCCGGCACTTTCAGGCAGAAGATGTTGCTGTCAGCGTCGTCGTCCGAGAACACGATACGGCTGTGCGCCACCGGCCAGCCTTGTTCGCGCGCATGAGCCAGCAGGTGGCGGGTCTGGGCGATGGCGGGGGGGATATTGCCGCCGCCGAACACGGCCGGGTCAGCGAAACCGTTGACGAAGTCGATGATCAGCAGGCCGAAGGGCGCCTTCAGCGGCAGCGGCGTGCCGAAGCCTTGGCGGGCATAGGCCGAGATGTCGCCGGCGACGCCATCGGCGGGAATGGTCTGGGTCGAGGAAGTGGATGTCATAGGGTTTCCTTGCGGCGGGCGGCGCGCGAGAGGCCGGCTTCGTCCTGGACCACACCGTCGATGACAACGGGGCGGCCGTCGAGCGCAACGCTGCAATGGCGCATCGGGATGTCGATATGGCAGGCGGTGGTGCGGTGGCCGCCGGCCTCGTTGTTGGGCCCCATCGACCACAGGAAGTTGCCTTCGAACGCACGCGCATCCATGCCGATGTGGGTTTCCTTGTTGTAGTGGGCCAGCATCGACCAGTGCGCGCGGGGTTGCAGGCCCCAGCCGATGTGCGAGACCGCGTAGGCCTCGGGGTCCTCGTAGGACGCCATGTATTCCTTGAGCAGGTCGGCCTGCAGGCCGCCTTCGATGCGGATCACATAGCCGTTTTCGACGGTGAGCGTGATGGGGTCGGTGACGTAGTCCTTCATGGGCAGCAGGATGTCGCCACGGTCGAGCACGACGCGGCCCTGGCTTGCGCCTTCGTCGGGCCAGGTCAGCACGAAGCCGCTGGGCCAGTGGTCCCAGCGGCCGGGCTGGTCGACAAAGCCGTATTCGCTGATCGCAGGAAAATCGCCCAGGCGGCACACCAGGTCGGTGCCGGCGCGGGACGTGATGCGCATCTGCCTGGCCGCTTCGATTTCCTTGGCGGCGGCCTGCACGCGGGCGCGGTCGGTCTCGGTGGGCACCAGCCGGCACAGCACTTCCGGCGGCTCGATGGCCAGCAGGATCTTGGTGCCGGTCTGCAGGATTTCATGCTGTTCGGGCGAGAACAGCAGCGTCATCAGGTCCAGCACCAGGTCGCTGGCCTTGAGCGCGGCGATGGCGGCCGGGTTGCCGGTCAGCGGCGTGGTGCCCAGGTAGGCCAGCGAGTCGCGGCTGAGCGATTTCTCGGCATTGACGGGGGGCAGGTCCAGCCGGTTGACGCGCGCCTGCATGTCGCTGGCGGCGGCGATGGCGCAGCGCAGGGTTTGCGGGTGCGTGTCCGCGCCGGTCAGGACGGTGACGATCTGGCCGGGTTCGAGCCGGGAAAGGGACAGCACCTGCTTCCAGGCGTGGATCAGGTCGGTATCGCTCACGGACATGGCGTGCTCCTAGGGTCGCGAAAGAAGGGGGCGGTGCGGCCTCAGGCCACCCTGGCGCCCAGGAAGTCGCCCAGGGCGACATGGAAACCGGCTTCGTTGTCCCAGGGAATCATGTGGCCGGCATCGGGCACCCGGACGTGCTGCGTCTGCGGCGCCAAGGTCTGCCATTCGGCGACGTCATCGTCGCTGACCACGCCGCCGCGCTCGGCGGTCATGAGCAACAGCGGCACCGTGACGCCGGGCAGGTTGGCGTGGATGTCGTCGCGGCCGAAGTCTTCGAAGCTCTGGACGATGGCCGGTTCGAAGCAGGTGTGCAGCCATTGGGCCCGCAGGGCGCGCTGTTCGTCGGTCCAGGTGGGGCAGAACGCGCGCATGTCTTCTGCGCTCATGCCGTGGGTGGCCTGGCGGATGGAGTCCACATACCAGGCCAGGTTGGCGGGGTAGGCGCGGCGGCCCGGGCCGGACACCGGCGGGTCGACGATGACCAGGCGGGTCAACCCCTGCGGCGCCCGGCTGGCGGCGCGCACGGCGATGCGCCCGCCCATGGAATGGCCGACCAGCGCGTAGCGCGGCAGGCCCAGGGCCTGCGCCAGCGCGACGACGTCGGCGGCTTGCGCGTCCAGGCCGTAGTCCAGGTCGGGGCCGGATGAGGACAGGCCGCGGCCGCGCACGTCCAGCACGTAGGTGTCGAACTGGCGGCCCAGGCGTTCGGCGACAAAGCCCCAGGTGGCGGCGGGGCTGGTGATGCCGGGAATGACGATGACCGCGTCGCGGCCCGCGCGTTCGCCGCCGTAGCGCAGATAGTGCTGGCGGATGCCGTTGGCGTGGGCGTGGGCGCCGTAGAGATAGGTGCTGGTGGGCGGATTCATGGATGGGTCCGGTAAGCAGGCTAGGGTTTTCGATTAATTGAAAAACAGCGTATACGCTCTATTCTTGCAGGCATCGAATCGAATCGCCAACATGAGTTTCATCATGGTTTTCACCTAATTTGCCCTTTATTGGTGCAAATTTGGAAGGGTAAACGCTATGTGGGCACGATTAACCTGGCTCTCTGCCTGACCCGAAAATTAAAGCGTGTACGGGCTAATTTTCAAAACGCTACAAGGAGATATCCGTGTCCAAATCCCCTCGAATCGCCGTCGTCGGCGCCGGCCTTGGCGGCGCGGCCACCGCTGCGCTGTTGCTCAAGGAAGGCCTGAACGTGCGCGTCTATGAGCAGGCGCCGGGTTTTTCGCGCCTGGGGGCCGGCATCCACGTGGGTCCCAACGTCATGAAGATCCTGCGCCGCATCGGCGTCGAAGACGCGCTGAACGCGCAGGGTTCGCATCCGGATTACTGGTACAGCCGCCATTGGGAAACGGGCGACGTGCTGGCGCAGATTCCGCTGGGCGACTACGCGGTCAAGCACTATGGCGCGTCGTACCTCACGGTGCATCGCGGCGACTTCCATGCCCTGTTGATCGATGCGCTGCCGTCCAGCGTGATGGCCTATGGCAAGCAGCTGACTCGGGTCGAGGACCGCGGGAACGTCGTCGTGATGCATTTCACCGATGGCACCTCGGAAGAGGCCGATATCGTGATCGGCGCCGATGGCGTGAATTCGTGCATTCGCGAGGAACTGCTGGGCCCCGAATTGCCCAAGTACGCCGGCTACCTGGCGCATCGCGCCGTGTTCCCCACCCCCCAGGTCAAGGCCGGCATGATGCCGTTCGACGACTGCGTGAAGTGGTGGAGCGACGATCGCCACATGATGGTCTACTTCGTCACCAGCAAGCGCGACGAGCTCTATTACGTGACGGGCGTGCCGGTCGAGCATTGGGACCTGAACGACCGCTGGCTGGCCAGCAGCCAGGAAGAAATGCGCGAGGCCTTCCAGGGCTGGCATCCTACGGTGCAGGCGCTGATCGATGCCACCGTGGAGGTGACCAAGTGGTCGCTGCTGGAACGCGACCCGCTGCCTCTCTGGAGCCGCGGCCGCCTGGTGCTGCTGGGCGATGCCTGCCACCCGATGAAGCCGCACATGGCGCAAGGCGCGGCCATGGCCATCGAAGATGGCGCCATGCTGGTGCGCTGTTTCAAAGAGGTGGGCGTGCACAACCACGAATTGGCCTTCGCGCTGTACGAGGCCAACCGCGCCGAGCGCGCCAGCAAGGTGCAGCGCATCTCGCACGACAATACGTGGCTGCGCACCAACGAAGATCCGTCGTGGTGCTTTGGCTACGACGTGTTCTCGGTGCCGCTGATTGACCCGGCGGCCAAGGCCGTGGCCTGATATTTTTACGGGTTGGGGGAAAACCGTTTTCCCCCAACCGTGCCGCCGCCGCCCGCCGCCACCCTGAAGACCTGCCAAGCTATGGGAACCCCCGCCAATTCCGACTGTGCCGTTTCGCCCATCCGCCTGCGGGTCAATGGCCGCGCTTGCGAGGTGCCGGCCGCGCCCGACACGGCGCTGCTGCACGTGCTGCGCAACGATCTGGAACTGAATGGCCCCAAGTACGGCTGCGGACTGGGCGAATGCGGCGCCTGCACGGTATTGATCGACGGCATGGCGGCGCGTTCGTGCGTGATTCCGGTGCGGGCGGCACAGGGGCGGCAAGTGACCACGCTGGAAGGCCTGGGCACGCGCGAGCAGCCCGGGCCCACGCAGCAGGCGTTCATCGACTGCCAGGCAGCGCAGTGCGGCTATTGCCTGAACGGCATGATCATGACGGTCGAGGCGCTGCTGCGCCGCAACCCGCAGCCGTCCGAAGCGGACCTGCGCAGCGAACTGCATCACAACCTGTGCCGCTGCGGCACGCATGTGGAAATCATGCAGGCCGCATGGCGGGCCGTGCAATTGAAGGCGGAAGCGGCCAAGGCCGCGCTGGCCGGCACATCGGGCGGGGCGGCATGAATCAGCCCTTGCACGCCTCGGTGACGTCGGTGAGCGACCTGCCCGCCGCGCTGCCGTCCGACACGCTGCATGGCCTGGCCCTGCGTGCCCCCGAAGCGGCCTGGGACGGTGCGCGTTATCGCGGGCGCGGCCTGGCCAGCATCGATCTGGCGGGTGCCAGGAAGATGGCGGGCGTGGTGGCCGTGGTGCACCAGGGGCACTTTGCGGGCGTGGTCGCGGCGTCGCCATTGCAGGCGCGCCAGGCGGTGGCCGGTTTGAATCCGGTCTGGCTTGCCGCCGACAGAAATCCGGCCGTTCATGCGTCGGCGGGGGACGTCGACGAGGATGCGTATCGCTGGCGTATGCCGGCCGATGACAACCATCCCGCTGCGCGCGTCGCCGTCTGGTGCCTGAACGGCCACGTGGGCGCATGGCTGCCGGCCTGCGGGCCGGACGTACAGCGCCAGGTTCGGCGCGAACTGGCCCAATTGCTGCAATGCCCCGAAGCCGCCATTCGTTTGACTTTGTGGCATGACGATGCGGCTGCCAGCGATAGCCAGCCTCCCCATCCGTTGAGCGTGCTGGACGCCGCCGCGGACGCGGCGCTGCTGTCGCAGGCCATTGGCCGGCCGGTGAGCGTCGCGTGTGTGGCCGTCGCGGGCGGGGAACTCGCGTTGCGGGTGGCGCAGGCGGCTGCGCCTGCGACCGTCATCTGTCCCACGGACAGTGACGCCGCAGACGTTACCCCGTCAATGCCAACCGATGCGGTGCACGCCGCCGTCGCCGCGCCGGACCTGCCGCGTGGGCAACCGGCACGCCAGGGTTTCGTGGCGAACGCGCCCTGGGCGGTGCGCCCCAGCCTGGCCCGCCTGCTGAGCCAGCCGGGCATCGCCTCGGCCAGCGCGCAGGCCACGGTACGCACCGATTTCGCCGTGCAGTCGCCCCGGTCGGCCTCGGCGCCCCTGCACGCCGGGGTGCAGGACCTGAATGCCGCGCAGGTGTTCGCACAGGAAAGCCTGTGGCACGAGCAGGCGCTGGCGCAGGGCGTGGACCCGCTGGCGTGGCGGCTGCGGCAACTGCCGGAAGGCCCGGGCCGCGATCTGGCCATGCAGGTGGCCGAACAGGCGTCGGTCATCGGCGGCGGCATGGCCCAGGGGGCCGACGGCCGCTTGTGGGGCCGCGGCTTCGCCACCGCCGCGGCGCAGGGCGTGGATGATTCGGGCGCCGACCAGATGGTCTGGAGCGCCTGGGTGGCCGAAGTGGCTGTGCAGCCGCAGACCGGCCATATCGAAGTGACCCGCGTGGTGGCCGGCCACGACAGCCGGCATCTGCATGCGGCGCAGGGTGTGCCGATGCAACGAGAGATCACGCATCAAGCGCCGCAATGCCTGGAAGACGCGCGGCGGCTGCTGGCCGCACCTGCGGCCTTTGACGATTGGGGGGCTACGGCAGCGTCGGCGCCAGACCCGGCCGCGTCGGCCACCCACGCGCTGACCGCCCGCGAGGCGCGCAACGACGTGACCGGCCTTGACGCCAATACTGTGGGCCCGTTGACGCAGGGGCGCCTGGCGCTGGACGGCGTGATGACGCTGCCCGCCGCGGCCGCCATCGCCAATGCCATCCAGGACGCCACCGGTGTGCGCCTGCGCCAGGCGCCGTTCCGGTCCGAACATCTGCGCCTGGCGCTGGCCGCACGCGAGAGCGCGCCGGCGGGCAAGCTGTGGCGCCGCAGCTGGGGCTGGGCCACGGCCGCGGCGGCCGGGCTGGCGGGCCTGGCCGTCATGGCGTGGCCTGCCAAGCCGGCGTTGCCGCTGACGGCGGGGCCGGATGTGTCGCTGTATTCCCCGCAGGCCATCGCGCGTGGCCGGCTGGTGGCGGCGGCTGGCGATTGCGTGGTCTGCCATACGGCGCCGGGCGGCGCGCCCAATGCCGGCGGTTTTGCGCTGGAAACGCCCTTCGGCACGGTGTATTCCACCAACATCACGCCGGACCATGACACCGGCATCGGCCGCTGGTCATTTGCGGCCTTTGATCGCGCCATGCGGCAAGGCATCCACCAGGACGGCCGCCAGTTGTACCCCGCGTTTCCGTACACGGCTTTCGCCAAGCTCACCGACGCCGATATGCAGGCGTTGTATGGCTACCTGATGTCGCAGCCGGCCGTGGCATCCACGCCGCCGGAGACGCAGCTGGCATTTCCGTACAACTTGCGCCCGATGATCGCCGGCTGGAACCTGCTGTTCCACGACGCCGCGCCGTATACGCCCGATCCCGACCACAGCCTTGAATGGAACCGCGGCGCCTACCTGGTGCAGGGGGCCGGCCATTGCGCCGCCTGCCATTCGCCGCGCAATGCGCTGGGTGCGGAAAAGGGCGGTCTGGATTACCTGGCCGGCGGCGAGGCCGAAGGCTGGACCGCGCCGCCGCTGAACCGGCTGGCCGACGGCAAGCTGCCCTGGACCCGCGAAGGCCTGACCCAATACCTGCGCACGGGCTATTCGCCCCGCCATGGCGTGGCCGCGGGGCCGATGGCGCCCGTGATCCACGGGTTGTCGGAACTGCCCGAGAGCGATGTGCGGGCGATTGCGACGTACTTGATGGAGCTGCCCAAGCCCGCGGGCGCGGTGCAGGCGGATGCGGCGGCGCAGGTCGTCGGCACGCAGGCCGCAGCGCAACCCGCGCCCGTTGCCGCCGCGCCTGCCCCTCTTTCGCCGCCGGCCCCCTTTGCCGACCTGTCCGGCCAGGTGCGCAACGCCAAGGGCGAACGCCTCTACCAGAATGCCTGCGCCGCCTGTCACGAGGCAGGCAGCGGCCCCACGTTGTTCGGCGCCAAGCCGCTGCTGGGCCTGAACACGAATCTGCATGCCGCCACGCCGGACAACCTGATCCAGGTGATCCTGCACGGCATCCAGGCGCCCGCCAACGATGAGCTTGGCTACATGCCCGGCTTCAAGGACAGCCTGGACGATCGGCAGGTGGCGGACTTGATCGAATATTTGCGCGAGCGGTTTGCGCCGGAGGAAAAGCACTGGCCAGTGGATATGAAGATGATTAGCACGCTGCGCGAGCACGCGCCGTAGCAGCAAGGGGAAGCACCAGGGCATCTCTGCCCGCCACTGTGCACATGCCGCCGGCCATGCTGCACAGCCATGAACATGCGGCTCGTATCGGCCCGGATCTGGCGCCGAGGGGAACGCTTGCGCCGTTGAATTCGCTCAATACAAGGGGAGTCCTCTCATGACAGGTTCATTTGTTTCCGTGGAAAAAGGCATCCAGCTAGCGGGTGTCGGGAAGTTCCAGTACCGCTTGTTCGTGATCTTCGGCCTGGTCTGGCTGGCGGATGCGATGCAGGTGCTGTCGATCGGCTTTTCGGCGCCGTCGATCGCCAAGACGTTTGGCGTGACCGTGCCGCAGGCCTTGCAGACCGGCACCGCGTTCTTCGTCGGCATGCTGATCGGCGCCTTCGTGTTTGGCCGCCTGGCCGACCGCATCGGCCGCCGCCCGGTGCTGATGATGGCGGTCATCATTGACGCCTGCGCGGGCGTGGCGTCGGCCTTTGCGCCGGAATTGAGCTGGCTGCTGTTGTTGCGCTTCGTGACGGGCATCGGCGTGGGCGGCACGCTGCCGGTGGACTACACCATGATGGCCGAGTTCCTGCCCAGCGACCGCCGCGGCCGCTGGCTGGTGCTGCTGGAATCGTTCTGGGCCGTGGGCACGATCTGCCTGGCGTTGCTGGCGCTGGCCGCCGTGTCGTGGGGCGACGACGCCTGGCGCGTGATCTTCTTCGTGACCGGCCTGCCGGCCTTGATCGGCGTGGCGCTGCGTTTCTACATTCCTGAATCGCCCATGTACCTGAACCGCAATGGCAAGTCGGACCAGGCGCGCAAGGTGCTCGAACGGGTGGCCCGGGTCAACGGCCGCGATGCCGAGATTCCCGCGCTGCAGCCTGAGCTGCAGGCCCGCAAGCCGCTGTCGGCCCTGTTCTCGGCCGATTACCGCCGCCGCAGTCTGGCGTTGTTTCTGGCCTGGGCATTGATTTCCATCGCCTACTACGGTGTGTTCGTGTACCTGCCGGTCAAGCTCAGCAGCGAAGGCTTTGCTTTCATGCGCGGCCAGGAATTCCTGGTGCTGCTGGCGCTGGTGCAGTTGCCCGGGTTTGCGCTGTCGGCCTATGGGGTCGAACGCTGGGGCCGCAAGCCCACGTTGGTCGGCTTCCTGCTCTTGAGCGCGGTGGGCTGCATGCTGTACAGCCTGGGCACGGCGCCGTCGGTGGTAGTGGGGTCGACCCTGCTCATGAGCTTTTCGCTGCTGGGCACGTGGGGTGCGTTGTACGCCTTCACGCCAGAGGTCTATCCGACCGATCTGCGCGCCAGCGGCATGGGCATGGCGGGCGCCGTGGCGCGTTTTGGCGGCCTGTTCGCGCCGGCCATCATTGCGCCGCTGATGGCCAACCATTTCACGCTGTCGCTGGTGGTGCTGTCCAGCATGCTGCTGGCGGGCGCGGTGTCGATCTGGGCGGTGGACGTGGAGTCGCGCAACCGCGCGCTGGACTAAGGGACTACGGGGCCGGGGCCCGCGCGACGCCCTGCCCGGCGTCCGTGGGCCCTGTGTCGTTCTCCAGCATCTTCTTGAGCAGAAACACGAGCGCCAGGCGTTCGGCGGGATTGAGCTTGCCGAAGGTGCCTTCAGTGATCTGCTTGGCAAAGGGCTCCATCTGCCGCACCAGTTCGTGGCCGGCGGGCGTCAGGTTGATGACGACCTTGCGGCGGTCTTGCTGGTCGTGGTCCACCTGCACCAGTTCGCGTTGCTTGAGCCGGTCGACCACGCCACGCACCGTGGCCTGGTCGATGACGGTGGACTTGACCAGGTCGACCAGCGAGCTGGCGCCGTGGTCGCGCACCGAACACAGCACCACGAACTGCGCGGCGGTCAGCTGCGAGTCCGGGATGAACTGCTGAAACAGTGCGGTATGCCGTTGATAGACACGGCGCAGCAGGTGGCCGATCTGATCGGAAAACAAATAGTCATCCCTGGTGGACGCGGACTTGCCTTTCATGTTGCGCTCAAGCCTATTCGAAGCGGTGCAGCAAGCACCATGATCTTGCTCAATGAATCTTGTGCGAGTGTACGGGCACGGTGCGACGTCATCGGGCGTTTTATTGCGGAACTAGCGGGGTGCTTCAGCGCGGCGGGGCGGCAGGGACGCCAGCAGTGCGCGGACGCGGTCGGCATCGGCGTCGGTGGCGGGGTGGTAGACCACCATCGCCAGGTCCGGCCGGCCGTCCACAGAGAAGCCGGAGTATTCCAGTTCGATCTGGCCGGCGCTCGCATGGTGCAGGCGCTTGGTGCCTTCACCGTAGGCGCTCACGTCGTTGTCGCGCCACAGCGCCGCGAATTCGGGGCTGGCCTGGCTGAGTTCCTCGACCAGCTGGGCCGCGTCGGAGGCCGCCCCGGCGCGGATCACGTCCGCGCGAAACGCGCCCACCACAAAGCGCGCAATGCCTTCCCAGTTGTCTTGCGCGCCGCGCACGCGCGGGTTGCAGAACACCAGCCGCAGGATGTTGCGCTGCTCGGGCGGCAGGGCGCCGTAGTCGGTCAGCACGGCGCAGGCCGCGCGGTTCCAGGCAACCACGTCCCAGGTCGGGGTGCGGATGATGGCGGGGCTGACCTCCAGGGCGTCCAGCAAGCGCTGCAAGCGCGGGGTGACGCTTTTGGCGGATTGGTATTTGACGTCTGCCGGGTGCCCGCGGCCCAGCATGAACAGATGCTGCCGTTCGGGTTCGGTCAGCATCAAGCCGGTGGCGATGCGGTTCAAGACGTCGACCGACGGGGCGCCGCCCCGGCCCTGTTCAAGCCAGGTGTACCAGGTGGCGCTGATGTTCGATAAGTGCGCGACTTCTTCGCGCCGCAGGCCCGGCGTGCGGCGGCGGCGGGTGGAAAAGCCGAAGGTGGCCGGATCGAGCCGGCTTCGGCGGTCTTTCAGATAGGCCCCGAGGGGGCTGTCGACAGAAGGTGCCATGGTGAGCCAGTGAAGATTTATACCCCTATAAGCTCACTACTTTAACTGGATATTGCCTGGCTGCAAGATGGCGCCTTCACTATCCAGGAGAGCGGTCATGCGCATCTTTCTGACCGGGGCAACCGGTTTCATCGGCTCGAAAATCGTGCCGGAACTTATCGCGGCGGGGCATCAGGTGCTGGGTCTGTGCCGTTCGGCAGCGGGCGCGCAACAGTTGCGCGCGGCGGGCGCCGAGGTCTATCAGGGCACGATCGAGGATCCGGACGGTTTGCGCCGCGGCGCCGCCGACTGCGACGGCGTGATCCACACGGCGTTTGATCATGATTTCGACCATTTCGTCGCCAACTGCGAAAAAGACCATCGCGTCATTCTTGCGCTGGGCGATGCGTTGCAAGGCTCGGCCCGGCCGTTGATCGTGACGTCGGGCACGCCGATGGGCATTGCGGTGCCGGGCCAGCCCGCCACCGAAGACCATTTCAATGCCGACCACCCCAATCCGCGCAAGGCCTCGGAACTGGCGGCAGAAGCCTTGCTGTCGCGTGGGGTCAATGTGGCGGTGGTGCGTCTGTCGCAGATCCACGACGCGCAAAAGCAGGGCCTGGTCACTGAACTGGTCGCGCGGGCGCGCGAAACGGGTGTGTCGGCCTACGTGGGGGAGGGCGCGAATAACTGGTCCGCCGCGCACGTGTCGGATACCACGCGCCTTTATCGGGCGGCGCTGGAGCGCGGCGTGGCCGGCGCTCGCTACCACGCGACGGCCGAATCGTGCATTCCGTTTCGCGACATTGCCCAGGCCATCGGCCAGCGTTTCGGCCTGCCGGTCATTTCTTTGCAGGACGCCGACGTCGCCGGACATTTCGGCTGGATGGCCCGGTTCGTGGGGCATGACATGTCCGCGTCGAGCGTCAAGACGCGCGAGTGGCTGCACTGGCAGCCTACGGGGCCGGGCCTGCTGGCCAGCGTGGCCGCGATCAGGGACTAGCGAGGCAGGCTGTCGTCGGCGGGTGCGCGCGTTCAGCTTTCCGGGGTGGCAGAGCGCTTGGTCGGCCGCGCTCCCCAGTCGCTCGATGCCGTGCCGTCGTCATCCACGGTCAGCCCGTCGCTGGCCATGATGCCCTTGGCGATCTCTTCGGCCGACTTGCCTGCAAAGCCGTGTTCACCCGCCACGATGCGAAAGCTGTCGCCTTCCAGCGGGCTTTGTAGCGTGGCCGATGACAGCAGCACGCCGTTCGAGCGCAACTGCACGCGCTTGCCCACGCGGTTGCGGGTGAAGTCGGCCAGGGCCTGGCGGCTGCCGGGTTTGAGCACCACGTCGACGAAGCGCATCGACGTGACCTGATCCGTGCCGGGGGTGGCGCTTTCGGCTTGCAGTGTCACGGTCTCGGCCAGGACGGCGGCGGGCGCCAGCATCAGCAGCGCGGCGCAGGCGAAGGATCGGAAACCGGTCATTGGGGAGTTCTCCAGGAAGCGTACGAGCAATGCCGGCATCCTAGCCGGGCCGGGCGGGGCAGGGCATTACGAGTTGTATTCAGCCGTTGGTTTCATCGTCGTTCGCCCGCTACTATGGCGGCTCGATCATCGAAGGTGGCCAGCATAGACCCCGGCTGCCACAAGGAATCCTGGTCCATGAAACTGCGTGCGTCCTTCTTCCTGTCTGGCCTGTTGCTGGCGGGCGTCGCCCATGCCGGCTCGGCGCCGGCCGAACTGTCCTGCGTCTCGGAAAGCGGCAAGGTGGCGCTGCGCGGCGTCGTGCCATCGCCTTCGTCCGACGAGCTCAACGTGGTCCTGACCTACGTCGGGGCCAAGATGACTTTCGACATCGACAGGCAGCCAGGCTATGTGGTGGCCGATTTTCCGCAGGGCATCTTCACGCTGGTCGCGCCGTATGAGGATTGGCCGCTGACGCTGTACGCGTTGCCGGCCAGCGTCACGGTGAAAAAGCAGGAAAACGGCGACGTGGCGGGCACTTTCCAGGCCAAGCTGTCGGGGCCGCGCCCGGGCGCAACCGTCGCGCCAGGCGCCGCCAATCCGCTCAAGGCCACGTTGAACTGCAAATACAAATACTCGTTGTAAGACCGTCTTCAGGACGGTCGCCCGCGGCCAAGCTTTCCGGGTAATCCCGCTATCGGGATTTTCGGCAAGATTTGTATGATGACCATATGACATCAGAATCGCAGGTCCGTGAAGAAATCTGCACCGTCGGCGCCAGCCTGTACCAGCGCGGCTACACGGTGGGGGCCGCCGGCAACATCAGCGCCCGGCTCGACGATGGCTGGCTGATCACGCCTACCGATGCGTGCCTGGGCCGGCTCGATCCGGCCGACCTGGCCAAGGTCGATCTTGCCGGGCAACACGTGTCGGGGGGCAAGCCGTCCAAGACATTGGCGTTGCACCAGGGCATCTACCAGGCCGACCCCGCCGCGCGTGGCGTGGTGCACACCCATTCGACCCATCTGGTGGCGCTGACGCTGGCCGGCGTGTGGCGCCCGGACGAGGTGCTGCCGCCCATCACGCCGTATCAGGTCATGAAGGTGGGCCGCATTCCACTCATTCCCTATCGCCGGCCGGGCGATCCCGTTGCGGCGGCACAGGTGGCGGCGCTGGCGGCGCAAGTGCGCGGCGTGCTGTTCGAACGGCTGGGGCCGGTGGTGTGGGAACGCTCGGTGTCGCACGCCTCGTTCGCGCTGGAAGAGCTGGAAGAAACGGCGCGCCTGTGGCTGATGTCCGACCCCCGGCCCGACCCCTTGCCCGAGGCGGCCATCGAGGAATTGCGCACCGTGTTCGGCGCGCGCTACTGAAGGACCAAGGGGCTGCGCGGGTGCGTCACGTCGCCGGATGTGCGCCATGCCTGTCCCAATCTCGCGGGAGGCGAGCGATGAGAATACTGATTACGGGCGGCGCGGGCTTTCTAGGCCAGCGTCTGGCGCGCAAACTGTTGGAGCAGGGGCGACTGGCGCTGGGTGGCGCACGCGAACCGATCACACAGATCGACCTGCTTGACGTGGTGCAGACCGACGCCATCAACGACACCCGGGTGCGCTCGGTGAAAGGTGATGTGGCCGACCCCGCGGTGCTGGAATCGCTCATCGACCCCGACACGGCCGCGATATTCCACCTGGCCGCGATCGTCAGCGGACAGGCCGAAGCCGATTTCGACCTGGGCATGCGCATCAACCTGGACGCTTCGCGCGCGCTGCTGGACACCTGCCGCCTGCGCGGGCACCGGCCGCGCGTGGTCTTCACCAGCTCGGTCGCCGTCTACGGCGGCGCGTTGCCCGAGACGGTGCGCGACGATACCGCGCTGAATCCGCAGTCTTCCTACGGCACGCAGAAGGCCATTGCCGAATTGCTTTTGGCCGACTACACGCGCCGCGGCTTCGTCGATGGCCGGACGTTGCGCCTGCCGACCATCAGCGTGCGGCCAGGGCGGCCCAATGCGGCGGCTTCGTCGTTTGCCAGCGGCATCATCCGCGAGCCCTTGAATGGCGAGCCGGCCGTGTGCCCGGTAGGCGCCGACACCCGGCTGTGGCTGCTGTCGCCGCGCCGTGCAGTGCAGGCGCTGATCGCGGGCTGCGAACTCGACGCGGCATCCGTGGCAGACCGCCGGCCGATCAACTTGCCGGGCGTATCGGTGACGGTGGCCGAGATGGTGCAGGCGTTGCGCGACATCGCGGGCGATGCCGTGGCCGGCCGCATCAGCGGGCAGGCGGACCGGCGCATCGAGGCCATCGTCGGCAGCTGGCCCGGCCGCTGGGACACCACGCGCGCGACCCGGCTGGGGCTGACGGGCGACGCCAGCTTTGGCGACATCATTCGCGCCTATATCGGCGACGACCTGCGGGGATCGCTATGACCATAGACAGGCAATCCTCGCGCCCGGTCGGCGTGATCGGCCTGGGCGCCATGGGCGCGGGCATCGCGGCCAGCCTGCGGCGCGCCGGATGCCGCGTGCATGCCTACGACATCCGCCCCGGCGTGGCCGCGGCATTCGTCGAACAGGGCGGTGTGGCCTGCGCGACGTTGGCGGACATGGCGGCCGATTGCGACATCGTGGTCAGCGTGGTCGTGAATGCCTCGCAGACCGAAGCCGTGCTGTTCGGCGAAGGCGGCATTGCGTCGACGCTGCGGCCGGGCAGCGTGTTCGTGATGTGTTCCACCGTGGACCCGACCTGGTCGGCCGCGCTGGAAACCCGTCTGGAGGCGCTGGGCATCCATTACCTCGATGCGCCCATCTCCGGCGGCGCCGCCAAGGCTGCCGCCGGCCAGATGACGATGATGACCGCGGGCACTGCCGCCGCCTACGCCGCCTGCGGCGACGTGCTGGAATCCATGGCGGGCAAGGTCTATCGGCTGGGCGACCGCGCCGGCGCCGGCAGCAAGGTCAAGATCATCAACCAGCTGCTGGCCGGCGTGCACATTGCGGCCGCGGCCGAAGCCATGGCGCTGGGCCTGCGCGCGGGCGTGGACGCCGAGGCGCTGTATGACGTCATCACGCACAGCGCGGGCAACAGCTGGATGTTCGAGAACCGCATGCCGCACGTGCTGGCGGGCGACTACACGCCGCTGTCGGCCGTGGACATCTTCGTCAAGGACCTGGGCCTGGTGCTCGATACCGCGCGCCACAGCAAGTTTCCGCTGCCGCTGGCGTCCACCGCGCACCAGATGTTCATGCAGGCCTCGACCGCGGGGCATGGCGGCGAAGACGACAGCGCGGTCATCAAGATCTTTCCGGGCATCACCTTGCCGGAGTCGCCATGACGATCAAGCTGGGCTGCATCGCCGATGACTTCACCGGCGCCACCGACCTGGCCAACAACCTGGTGCGCGCCGGCATGCGCACAGTCCAGGTCATAGGTGTGCCGTCCGCGCCGCTGGACGATTCCGCGGATGCCGTGGTGGTGGCGCTGAAGACCCGCACCATCGACCCCGCCGAGGCCGTGACGCAGTCACTGGCGGCATTGGCGTGGCTGCGGGAGCAGGGCGCCGAGCAGATCTATTTCAAGTACTGCTCCACGTTCGACAGCACGCCGCAAGGCAACATCGGGCCTGTCACCGACGCCTTGATGACGGCGCTGGATACTCGTTTCACCATCGCCACGCCCGCCTTTCCGGACAACAAGCGCACGGTGTTCAAGGGCTATCTGTACGCGGGCGACGTGCTGCTGAACGAATCGGGCATGCAGAACCACCCGCTGACGCCGATGACCGACCCGAGCCTGGTGCGCGTGCTGTCCGCACAGACACGGCGCCGCGTCGGGTTGATCGACTACACGGTGGTGGCGCGGGGCAGCGATGCCATCCGCGCGCGCATCGGCGCACTGCAAGCCGAGGGTGTGCAGATCGCCATCGTGGACGCGATTTCCAACGACGACCTGTTGGCCTTGGGCCCGGCGTTGCGGGGCATGCCATTGGTGACGGCCGGGTCGGGCGTGGCCATCGGCCTGCCGGCCAACTGGGGCCTGGCCGCGGGCGCGGCGGCCGGCCTGGCGCGCGAACCCGGGCTGCAGGCCGTGGTGGCGGGAAGTTGCTCCACCGCCACCCAGGGGCAGGTCGTGGCCTTTATCGAAACGGGGCGGCCGGCCTTGGCGCTGGATCCGTTGCGGATCGCGGCCGATGGCGGCGTCGCGGCTGTCGTGGCCGAGGCCCTGGCCTGGGCCTCGCCGCGGCTGGCGGACGGACCGGTGCTGATCTATTCCACCGCCCGGCCCGACGCCGTGCAAGCGACGCAAGCGGCACTGGGCGCCGCGCATGCCGGGGCGCTGATCGAAGCGGCGCTGGCACAGATCGCGAAAGGCCTGGCGGCGCAGGGCGTGCGCCAGTTGATCGTCGCGGGCGGCGAGACCTCGGGGGCGGTGGTGCAGGCATTGGGGCTGACGCAGTTGGCCATCGGCGAGCAGATCGATCCGGGCGTGCCGTGGTGCGCCGGGCATGCCCAGGCGGTACGGGCGCGCATGAGCGTCGTCTTGAAATCCGGCAATTTCGGCGGTGCGGACTTCTTTACGCGGGCCTTTCAATAGGGAATGCGAAAGGGAGTGCGCCCGCTGCACGACCGCAGCCCGCGAGATGAACCCTGAACAGCTAGCGGTGCGCCTGCCGCAGCCGCTTGGCCGCGTTGACCATATGGACGCGCGCCGCCTCGCGCGCGCCTTCCACGTCTTGCCGCCGGATGGCGTCGGCGATGGCCTGATGTTCCTGCAGCACGGCGCGCATCAGGTCCGCATGGCGGGCTTCGTTGCCGCGCGTAACGCGGGTGGCGGCTTCCAGGAACTGGCTGACGAACGCCAGCGTCGTCAGGAAATACGGGTTGCCGGTGGCGCGCGCAATGCTGCGATGAAAGGCCACGTCTTCCTTGACGCCGTCGCCGCCGTTCTCGACCGCCTGCGAAATGGCCGCCAGCGCGTTGTCGATGGCGGTCAGGTCGCGTTTGCTGCGCTGCGCGGCAGCCTGGGCCGCGATCTCGGTTTCCAGCGCGCGGCGCAGGTCCACGATATGCAGTACCGCGTCCAGTGACGACAGCTCGGTGGCATCGATGCGCAGCGCCCGGTTGCCGCCCTGCGCCGTGACGAACACGCCGCTGCCCTGGCGCGCCTCGACGATGCCATCCTGGCGCAGGCGCGACACGGCCTCGCGGATCACGGTGCGGCTGACGCCGAACTGTTCGGCCAGGCGGGTCTCGGTGGGCAGTTTTTCACCAGGCAGCACGCGGCCTTCGTCGATTTCGGCGCGCAGTTGCTTGGCGACGGTATCGGTCAGCGTGGGGGGCGTGTGCAGTCGGGGAAACGCCATGGAAGGGGGCGGCAGGGAAGGACTTTGCATGATACCCCGCAGCGTCAGGCGGCCGCGCGCGCCGCGTTCAGGCAATCGATGAAATACTGCGCCGCCGGCGTCGGCGGCGATTCGGCCCGCGTCAGGATAGATACCCGCGCGGCCGGCAGCGGATGCGCCAGCGGCATCACGCACAAGGGGTGCGGCACCAGCTCGCGATGAAAACCGTTGCGCACGAAGAACCCCACCGCATCGCTTTGTGCCAGGATCGCCAGCGCGATGGCGATCGACTGGCACGGAATCACGTCCGTCGGTGTCGGCAGCCCGCGCGACGCGTAGGCCAGGTGCAGCAGGTTGGTGGGCGCCTGCGTATTGCCCGGCATCAGCCACAGCAGGTCGCGCAGCTCGGCCAGGTCGGTGGCGTGGCGCAGCGGATGGTCTGCCCGGGCGCCCACCACCAGCGGCAAGGTGAACAGCGTGGTGCGCGCGAAACCGTCGTAGATGTCGCCGTCGTATTCCGTCTGCACCACCAGGTCGTAGCGGCCGGCGTCCAGCTGTTCATGGCTGTAGGGCGCCGCCACTTCGTGGAACGCCACCGCCACCCGCGGCATGCGGGCGCGAAACGCCGCCAGCGCGGCGGGCAGCACGGTCAGGGCCGACGAACTGATGGCCAGGTTCAGCGTGCCGCCTTCGCCGTCGCGCATCTGGTCGATGTCTTCCTGCGCCCGCCGGGCTTCCTGCAGGATCAGCACGGCGCGCTTGTGCAGGGCCTCCCCATAAGGGGTGAGTTCCACCCCCTTGGCGCTGCGCCGCACCAGCTCGGCGCCCAGGCTTTGCTCCAGTTCGCGCAGGCTGCGCGTGGCGGCCGGCTGGGTGACGCACAGGGCGCGCGCGGCGGCGCGGATGCTGCGGTGTTCGGCGATCAGCACGAAGGCGCGTAACTGGCGCAGGTTCATCGGGGCAGGCACGGGGCAGGGATATAAGCAAAAGTCATCGCTGCAGCAAAAATACTGTCTTTCGCGTTTCAAGGGCCATCCGTATATTCACTAGCACCGCACGGCGCCCGGGATAGGGCCAGGCGGCCAAAGGATCGGACATCAAGGGGAAAATATGTCTATCGCCATCGCAGCCGGCGCCCGTGCGCCCAGCCTGCATACGCCGTCCATGCGCCGGCGCGTCATTGCCGGCACCACCATCGGCAATGCGCTCGAGTTCTTCGACTTCACCGTCTTCACGTTCCTGATGCTGGTGATCGGGCCGCTGTTCTTTCCGGCGGCCTCCAGCTATGGCCAGCTGCTGCTGACCACCGCCACGTTCGGTGTCGGCTTCCTGATGCGGCCGGTGGGCGGCATGCTGATCGGTTCCTATGCCGACCGCCACGGCCGCCGCGCCGCCATGACGCTGACGCTGTGGCTGATGGGGCTGGGCTGTGCGCTGATCGCCGCCGCGCCGACCTATGCGCAGATGGGCCTGGCGGGCCCGGTCATGATGGTGCTGGCGCGGCTGATCCAGGGCTTCGCCGCGGGCGGGGAAGTCGGCGCGTCGACCACGTTGCTGGTCGAGCATGCGCCGGCCTCGCGTCGAGGCTTCTATTCCAGCTGGCAGTTCGGCAGCCAGTCGTTGGGGGTGGCGCTGGGCGCGCTGGTGGTGGGCGGCCTGACGGCGGCGCTGACCGCCGAGCAGATGCAGGCCTGGGGCTGGCGCCTGCCCTTCGTGATCGGCATCCTGACCGTGCCGGTGGGCGCATACATTCGCCGCAACCTGGAAGAGACGCTGACTCCCCAGGATGAACCGGACCGGCCCCGCGCCTCCGGCCACCAGCCGCTGCGCCGTATCTTCGCCGAGCACAAGGCCGAGGTGGCCAAGGGCATCCTGCTGATGATCGGGGGCATGGTGTGTGCGCAGATCATCGGCTTTTACATGCCGGCCTACGCGCACCGCGAATTGGGATTGCCCGCGACTTCCACATTGTCGGCCAGCGTGGTGGTGGGGGCGGTGGGCTTTTTCTGCGCGCCGCTGGTCGGTATGCTGGCCGATCGCGTCGGGCGCAAGCGGGTGATCTTCTGGTCGCGCGTGGTGACGGTGGCGGTATTGCTGCCGTGCTTTCAGTGGCTGGTGGCCGAACCCAGCAGCGCGCGCCTGATGACCGTGGTTGCGCTGCTATCGGTGCTGCTGGCGCTGCAATCGGCGCCGGGCATCACCATGCTGCCCGAGCTGTTTCCTAAGTCCGTGCGCACGACCGGCATGTCGGTCGTGTACGGATTGGGTATTTCCGTTTTCGGCGGCTTCGCCCAGTTCTTCGTGACCTGGCTGCTGCACGTGACGGGCAACCCCATGGCCCCCGCCTGGTACCTGATGGTGGCGGTGGCGATTTCCACGGTGGTGCTGTTCTGGATACGCGACCGCACCGGCGACGATATCGACAACCAGGAGACCTGATGCAATCCGCAACCCCTTATTTTTCCCGCAGCTATGCCCAGGCGCGCGACCGCTTCGCCGCCGCGGCCCGGCCGCTGGCCGCGCACTTCGCGTCATATGCGATCGAGCCCCAGGGCCGCGAGGGCGAGGCCTTGGCTACCGACGTGGCGCTGATCGGCGACCCGCGGGCCGAACGGCTGCTGATCATGACGTCGGCCACCCATGGCGTCGAAGGCTTCTGTGGCTCGGGCTGCCAACTGGCGCTGCTGGACGACGCCGACATGCTGGCGCGCGCGCGCGCAGCCGGTGTGGCGCTGCTGCTGGTGCACGCCGTGAATCCGCATGGCTTCTCGTGGATCGCCCGCACCGACGAAGGCAACGTCGACCTGAACCGCAACGCGCAGCCGTTCGGCGCCCAGCCCTTGCCCGCCAACCCCGGCTATGCGCAGATCCATGATCTGCTGCTGCCCGCGCAGTGGCCGGCGAACGAGGCCAACCGCGTGCAGATCGGCAGCTATATCGCCGAACACGGCCTGCCGGCGTTCAAGCAGGCGGTCACGCGCGGCCAATACACCCATGCGGATGGCCTGTTCTACGGCGGCGATCGTCCCGCCGCGTCGCTGCTGAACCTGCGCCGCATCCTGGCCGAGCATGCCGCACGCTACGCGCAGATCGGCTGGATCGACGTGCATACGGGGCTGGGGCCGCGCGGGCATGGCGAGAAGATCTACGCGGGCCGGCGCGACGAGGCCGAAGTGGCGCGCGCCCGCCGCTGGTGGGGCGCCGACATCGCGGTGCCGTACCAGGGCACGTCCGCGTCGGTGGACATCACCGGCCATCTGGCCGGCCTGGTCTACGACGCCTGCCCGGCGTCGGTGCCAACCTTGATGGCGCTGGAATTCGGTACGCTGCCGTCCGAAGACGTGGTGGATGCGCTGCGCGGGCGCAACTGGCTGCGTGCGCACCCGGATGCGGATGCCGCGCAGCGCGATGCGATTCTGCAGGCGACGTTGGAAGCCTTCTATTGCGATGCGCCGGACTGGCATGGTGCGGTGCTGGGGCAAAGCCGCGTGGCGGTGCTGCAAGCGCTGTCCGGGCTGGAAGGCGCGGGCACCTGAGCGCGTGATGGCCTGACGCGGCATCGGCCGATCCTTGCGGATCGGCTTGATTTACTTTCAGAATGTTATATCATCCTTCAGCTATTTGTAATGATATAACATCCAAGAGAGTAACGATGAAAGGCACAACGCTGGGGATTGCACGGGCAGACGGCAAACGAGGAGGCGGCAAGGCCCCGGGACGGCGGGCAGGTCGCAAAAGCGCGCTCAAGCCCTTGATGTGTTCGCTGATGCTGGCCGCGCCCATGGCGCAGGCCGAAACCGAAGCGGATCCCACCCGCGCCAAGACCCTGGCGCCCATCACGGTGTCGGCCAATCCGCTGGGCCTGGACCTGAACAGCACCACCTTGCCGGCTTCCGTGCTGGAAGGCGATGAATTGATCGAGCGTCGCGCCGGCACCCTGGGCGAATCGCTCAACAGCCTGCCGGGCGTCAATAGCGACACCTTCGGCGGCGGCGCCAGCCGTCCGGTGATCCGCGGCCAGACGGCGCCGCGCGTGAAGGTGTTGTCCGATGGGTCCGACGTGATGGATGCGTCGGGTATTTCGCCGGACCACGCGGTGACCGTCGAACCGCTCTTGGCCGAGCGCATCGAAGTGCTGCGTGGCCCGGCCACCTTGCTGTACGGCGGCGGCGCGATCGGCGGCGTGGTCAACGTGGTCGACAAGAAGATTCCCACGGCCGTGCCGGAAAAGGGCGTTGAAATGGAAGGCGAACTGCGCGGGGCCACCGGCACCAGGGAACGCGCGGGCGCCATCGGCATCACGGCCGGCGAAGGCCAGTTCGCGGTGCGGGTGGAAGGCATGAAGCGCCGCACCAGCGACTATGACGTGCCGGATTGGCCCGGCGGCAAGCTGGCCGGCTCGTACAGCGAATCCACCCAGGGCTCGGTCGGCCTGTCGTGGATCACGCCGCGCGGCTACGTCGGCCTGGCGTTCACCCACCTGGAAAGCAAGTACGGCCTGCCCGGCCACAACCACGAATACGAAGGCTGCCACCCGCACGGCACGCATCTGCACTGCGGCGGCCATGACCACGATCACGGCGACAAAGAAGCGGGCCACGACCACGACCATGACCACGAGCATGGCGGCGTGCCCTATGTGAAGCTGCGCAGCGACCGCGTCGACCTGCGCGCCGAATACCAGGACCCCTTCGCCGGTTTCGAGAAGATCCGCTTTCGTGGCGGCCTGACCGACTACCAGCACGAGGAAATCGAAGGCGGCCAGGTCGGCACCCGCTTCAAGAACAAGGGCTATGACCTGCGCGTGGAACTGCAGCACAAGCCGATCGCCGGCTGGCGCGGCGTGATCGGCCTGCAGAACGCCTACAGCGACTTCCGCGCCGATGGCGAAGAAGCCTTCCTGCCGCGCAGCCGCACGCGTTCGAACGGCCTGTTCGTGCTCGAGGAATACCAGTTGAACGACTGGCGCTTCGAGGTCGGCGCGCGCCAGGACTGGCAGCGCATTTCCCCATCGGGCGGCGCCTCGCGCAGCAGCCTGTCGGGTACGTCGCTGTCGGCCGCTGCCATCTGGGACTTCGCGCCGCAGTACTCGGTGGCCCTGTCCCTGTCGCGCTCGCAGCGCCTGCCGACCGCGCAGGAGCTGTATGCGGACGGCGTGCACCTGGCCACCAATACCTACGAACTGGGCAATGCCGGCCTGGGCCGCGAAACGTCGCACAACATCGATCTGACCCTGCGCAAGCATTCGGGCGACACGACGTTCTCGGCCAGCGTGTTCCACAATCGCGTCAAGAACTACATCTACGCCGACACGCTGGACCGCTACGAGGATTTCCGCCTGATCGAATACACCCAGCGCGATGCGGAATTCACCGGCGTCGAAGGCGAGATCCGGCACCAGTTCACGCCGGTGTTCTCGGCCGCGGTGTTCGGTGACTACGTGCGCGGCAAGCTGACTGGCGGCGACGGCAACCTGCCGCGCATTCCGGCGGCGCGCGCCGGGCTGCGGGGCAACGTGAAGTGGCAAGCGTGGTCGGGCGGCCTGGAGTACGCACGCGTGTTCTCGCAAAAGGACATCGCGTCCTACGAGAACAGCACGCCGGGCTACAACCTGGTCAACGCCGTGGTCGCCTACCGCGGCCGCTACGCCGCCACGGGCTACGAGGTCTACCTGCGCGGCACCAACCTGCTGAACAAGCTGGCCTACAACCACGCGTCGTTCATCTCGTCGGTGGCGCCGCTGCCGGGCCGCAGCGTGATGTTGGGCGTGCGCCTGACGTACTGAGCCTGACGATACCCTGCGTTGCCCATCGGGTGCGCAGGGCTGACAGGCGCGCGGCAGGGCCGCCGCGGCGGGCAGGTGTGCTAATTTCCAGGCATGCTGCCCGTCACGGAAAACGCCATGCTGAAATTCGCCGCCAACCTGTCGATGATGTACACGGAACACGCCTTCCTGGACCGCTACGCGGCCGCCGCTGCCGATGGGTACGCGGGCGTGGAATGTATGTTCCCCTACGAGGCGCCAGCCGCCTTCGTGCGCGAGCGCATGGACGCCGCCGGCGTGTCGCAAGTGCTGTTCAACGCGCCGCCCGGCGTGGCTTCGCGTGGTGAACGCGGGCTGGCCGCGCTGCCGGGCCGGCAGGACGAATTCCGCGCCGGCATCGAACAGGCGCTGAGCTATGCCACCGCGCTGGCCTGCGCGCAAGTCCATGTCATGGCGGGCCTGGCGCCCGAGGGCGCCGAACGCGGCGCCTTGCTGGACTGCTACCGGGAAAACCTGGATTGGGCTGCCCGCCAGGCGCGCTCGGCGGGCGTCACCGTGCTGATCGAACCCATCAATACCCGCGACATTCCCGGCTACTTCCTGAACCGGCAGGATGAGGCGCACCAGGTGGTACAGGCCGTCAACGCGCCCAACCTGAAAGTGCAGATGGACCTCTACCACTGCCAGATCGTCGAAGGCGACGTCACCGCCAAGCTGCGCCAGTACCTGCCCACCGGGCGGGTCGGCCACGTGCAGATCGCCGGGGTGCCGCTGCGCCAGGAGCCGGACCGCGGTGAGCTGGATTACGGCTGGATCTTCTCGGTGCTGCGCGAGCTGGAGTACAGCGGCTGGATCGGTTGCGAATACCGTCCCGCGGCAGGCACGTCTGCCGGCCTGCGCTGGCTGGCCGCGGCGCGCGCCTGAGTTCCGCTGATGTCCCACGTGTAATGGTCTTGGCGGATGTCAGGCGCTTGCCCCGTCGACATATAATTAATGTGTTAACTAAATAAAGAACATCAGGAGACAACCCATGTCCAGAAGAGGCTTCATCCGCCGCACGCTGGGAATCGCGGCCGCCTTGGCGCTGGCCACGGGCGCCGGCCCCGCGGCCGCGGAATATCCCGATCATCCCATTCGCTGGCTGGTGCCCTTCAGCGCCGGGGGCGGCAGCGATCTGGCCACCCGCATCGTGGCCCGCCACGTCAGCCAGACGCTGGGCCAGCCCGTGGTGGTGGAAAACCGCCCCGGCGCCGCCACCATCGTGGCCGCCCAGGAAACTGCCCGCGCGGCGCCCGACGGCTACACACTGATGACCGCGGGCATGAGCACGCTGGCGCTGAACCCCTGGCTGTACAAGCAGTTGCCGTACGACCCCTGGAAGGACCTGAAGCCCGTGTCGACGCTGGTGGCGCTGCCCATCGTGCTGGTGGCCTCGCCCGCGTCCGACCTGGACAACCTGCCCGAAGTCATGGCGTTCCTGAAAAGCGGCAAGCAGGCCAGCTATGCGTCGCTGGGCGTAGGCAGCCCGCACCATCTGGCGATGGAATTGTTCCTGTCGCTGTTCGGCGCGCAGGCCACCGCCATTCCGTACAAGGGCACGCCGCCGGCCTTGCAGGACGTGGCCTCGGGCGTGGTGCCGCTGATGATGGCCGACCTGGCCGCGGCGCGCCCGCTGATCCAGGCGGGCAAGCTGCGCGCCATCGCGGTACCCGCGAACCAGCGGTCGGACCAGCTGCCGGACGTGCCGACTTTCGGCGAGGCCGGCGGTCCGCCGCTGGAAGCCACCGCCTGGCAAGGCGTGGTGGCGCCGCCGCGCACGCCCAAGGCCGTGGTGGACAAGCTCAGCCAGGCCATCGTGGCGGCGTTGCGGTCACCGGACGTCGTCAAGCAGTTGAAGCTGCAAGGCATGGAGCCCATGGGCAGCACGCCTGGCGAGTTTTTCGACTATGCCCACCGCGAATACACCAACTGGGGCGTGGTGATCCGGCAGAAGAATATTTCGGTGGATTGATGCGGGTCGAGCCCGGGCGATTGCCCGGGCCTGCCTGGGTTGCTGCGGAATTGCGGCCGTGGGTTCAGCCTGCGGCGGCGGCGCGGTTCTGGCGGCGGGCGGTGGCCGCGCAGCCGGCCGAGGCGATGATGATGCCGCAGATCGCCAGCCATTGCGTGCTGGACAGGTGTTCGTTCAGCACGATCACACCGGCCAGCGCGCCCATCGCGGGTTCCATGCTGAGCAGCACGCCGAACGTCTTTTGCGGCAGGCGGCGCAGCGCCACCATTTCCAGCGAATAGGGCAGGGCGCTCGACAGGATGCCCACGCCGATGCCGGCCAGGATCAGCTTGGGGTCCAGCAGCGCCATGCCGGCGTGCGCGGCGCCCACCGGCAGCGCCACCATGGTGGCGGCCAGCAGGCCCAGCGACGTGGCCTGGCCGCCGTGCACATTGCCCGCCATCTTGCCGAAGATGATGTACAGCGCCCAGCAAACGGCGGCGGCCAGCGCGAAGCCGATGCCGGCCGGGTCCAGGTCGTGCACCGACTGCCCGGTGGGAATCAGCAGCACCAGCCCGGCCAGCGCGCAGGCGATCCAGACGAAGTCGATGGCGCGGCGCGACAGCACCACCGCCAGCGTCAGCGGCCCGGTGAATTCGATGGCGATGGCCACGCCCAGCGGCAGGGTCCGCAGCGCCATGTAGAACAGCAGATTCATGCACGCCAGCGTCACACCGTACAGCGCGATCTTGGCGGCATTGACGCGTGTCAGCGGAAAGCGCCAGGGGCGCCAGAACGCCAGCAGGATGATCGCGCCGATGACGATGCGGTACGCGGTGGTGCCTTGCGCGCCCACTTCGGGAAAGAGCGACTTGGCGAACGAAGTGCCCACGCAAAGGGATGCCATCGCCGCGATCAATGACAGCGTCGGCATCAGGGGGGAGGCGGACGCGTTGTGTCCGGTAGTGATCGTGGCGGCGGTCATGGTGCTGCTTCAGGAAAATGGCTGAAAATCAAAGGGGAGAACTCAGGGACTCAATGTCGCGGCGGTGGAGTAGATCACATACAGCGCCAGGCCCAGCATGATCGCGCCCAGCAAGCCCTGCTGCATCCGCAGGAACCACGGGTTGCGTCCTACCCAGCCGCGGATGCGCGAGGCGCCGTAGGCAAAGCAGCTGCCGTACGGCAGGCTCAGCGCCTTCATCGTCACGCCCAGCACCAGCATCTGCACCCAGACCGGCCCATTGTCCGGGGTGGTGAACTGCGGCAGGAAGGCGATCATGAACAACAGCACCTTCGGGTTCAGCAAATTGGTCATGAAGCCTTGCCAGAACGCATCGCGGGCGTCGCCGGGGCGCGCGGCGAGCGACACGTCGGCGTCGCGGGCGCAGCGCAGCATGGCCTTGATGCCCAGGTAACCCAGGTACAGCCCACCGGCTGCCTTGATGGCCAAAAACAGCGTGGGAAACGCCTGCAGCACCGAGGCCAGCCCCAGCACCACGGCCGGCACCTGGATGAACCCGGCGGCCACATTGCCCAGCACGCTATGGAACGCCGGCCGGAATCCCTGCGTCATGCCCCGCGACAGCGTCAGCGCCATGTCCGGCCCGGGGGTGAGTTTGAGCGCCGCGTCGGCGGCCAGAAAAAGCAGGAAAAGCTGAAGTGACGGCATGGGAATCGGGCGGAGCCTGGCCGCGAGGTCGGCCAGAGGGTTCCCAGTGTAAGCAAGCCGGCTGATTATTTCCTGCAGCCGGCGGGCCGGAAATGAAGTTTCCCGTCGAATTTGGGGGCAGGTCATTGGGCGCACCCGTTTAGAATCCTTGGGCAGGCCCGCCCCGCCTGCTCCGCCGCCGTCCGAGACGCCCATGGAACTAGACGATTTCGACCTTCAGATCCTGCAAAGCCTGCAGGAAGACAACCAACGCACCAGCCAGGAAGTGGCCGAACGGGTGAACCTGTCGCCCGTGTCGTGCCTGCGCCGCATGAAGCGGCTGCGCGAATCTGGCGCGGTGCTGGGCGACGTTTCGGTGGTGGATCCGGCCGCGGTGGGCCGGGGCATCATGATGGTGGTGCTGGTGTCCCTGGAAAGCGAGCGCGCCGACAAGCTCGACCACTTCAAGCGGGCCATGCAGAACGCGCCCGAGATCATGCAGTGCCTGGCCGTGACCGGCGAAGTCGATTTCGTGGTCAACATCACCGTGCGCGACATGGCCGAATACGACGCCTTCGCCCAGCGGCACTTCTGGGGCAATCCCAACGTGAAGCGGTTTTCGACGCTGGTGGTGATGAACCGGGTGAAATACGGCCTGACGGTGCCCGTGGGGCAGGCGGACGAGTGACGCGTCATCGGGCGGCGTTCGCTGGCCGCAGAATGCCGCCGCCCATCGCTGCCGGTCGCTGACGGCTACGCCGGTTCACGGGCCCCCAGCTCCTGCGCCAGCGCTTGCATGGCGGGCGTGCGCGGCGCGCCCTTGCGAAATACCAGCTCGTAAGGTTCGCTGCGCGAGCGCAAGGCCAGCGGCAGCACGCCGACCATGCCATGGCTGGCGCAATAGGTGGCCACATCCACCGACACCAGGGCCACGAACGTGGCGTTGCGGTGCAGGAGCGACAACGTGGCCAGCACCGATGTGGTTTCGACCAGATGCAGCGGAAACGGCAGGCCGGCTTCGTGGAATTCGCGTTCCAGCAGGCGCCGCATGGGCATGTTGGCGCGATACACCACCCAGCGGCTGTCCGCCAGGTCGGCCAACGATAGCGGCGCCGCGCCCAGCCGCGGATGCGCCACGTTGGCGATCACGGCCAGCGACTCTTCCTTCACGTGCAGCGACTGATAAAGCTGGGGCGTGCCGCTGACGGTGGTGCGGCACAGGGCGGCATCCAGGCGGCCGCTGTCGATCATGGCCAGCAGGGTTTCGCTGGTGTCTTCCACGACTTCCACCGACATGTCCGGCTGCGCGGCCAGCAGCGCCGACACCGCGTCCATCAGCAGCGGCACGGCGCCCATGATGCTGCCCACCAGCAGGCGCCCGCCGACGCCGCGGGCGATGGCGTTGAGTTCGAACCGCAGGTGTTCCAGATCGGCCTGGATGAGGCGCGCGCAACGCGCCGCGCTGCGTCCGGCCGCGGTCGGCAGCAGCCCGCGATTGGTGCGGGTGAACAGTTCGGCGCCGAACGTGGTCTCCAGTTCCTTCAGCGCCTTGCTGGCCCCGGGCTGGGTCAGGCCAACCTTTTCGGCGGCGCCCAGGAGCGAGCCCTGTTCTTCCAGCGCGACCAGCAAACGCAGCTGCTTGGCATGCAGGCGGGACATGACGGAGTTCAGTGTAGGGACCATTTGACTTGAATAAAAGTTATAGCGCTATCGAATGTTCTCAGTATCTCGCGTTCATTGCGCTACGTAAAATTTTCCTCGGTGCCTTGATATGAGGCGTTGTTATGAATCACGAGGGGGAAGGTATGTCGCTCATCGCTTATGTCACGCAGATACAGTTCGGGCCGGGGGTGTTGTCCACGTTGCGGGAAGAATGCGCCCGGGTACGCATCCGTCGGCCGTTGATCGTGACCGACCGCGGCGTGCGTGCCAGCGGCATCGTCGATAAGGTATTGGCCGCGCTGGGCCAGCCGGATGCGTCGGTGTACGACGGCACGCCGCCGAACCCCAACGAGGCGGCGGTGCGTGACAGCGTGGCCGCGTTCACGGCGGGTGATTGCGACGGCATCATCGCCGTGGGCGGCGGCTCGCCCATTGACCTGGCCAAGGGCACGGCGGTCTGTGCGCGCCATCCGGGACCGCTGCGCAGCTTCGCGCTGATCGAAGGCGGCCTGCAGAACATCACCGCCGCGACTGCCCCGGTGATCGCCGTGCCGACCACGGCCGGCACCGGCAGCGAAGTCGGCCGCGGCGCGATCCTGATCCTGGACGACGGCCGCAAGGTCGGCATCCTGTCGCCCTTTGTCGTGCCGCGCGCCGCGATCTGCGATCCGGAACTGACATTCGGCCTGCCGGCCGGGCTGACCGCCGCAACCGGCATGGACGCCATCGCGCATTGCATCGAAACCTTCCTGTCGCCCGCCTTCAATCCGCCGGCCGAGGGTATCGCACTGGATGGCCTGCGCCGCGCCTGGCGCCATATCGAAATCGCCACGCGCGAGCCTGGCAACGTCGAGGCGCGCATCAACATGATGAGTGCGTCGCTGCAAGGCGCACTGGCCTTCCAGAAAGGGCTGGGCTGCGTGCACAGCCTGAGCCACTCGCTGGGCGGCATCAATCCGCGGCTGCATCACGGCACGCTGAACGCCATCTTCCTGCCCGCCGTGCTGCGTTTCAACCGTGCAGCCGCCAGCGTGATCGCCGACGACAAGATGGCGCGCTTGGCGCAGGCCATGGACCTGGCGGGCGGCGATCAGCTGGAGCAGGCGCTGAAGGACAAGTCGCGCGCACTGGGCCTGCCCCTGGGCCTGGCGGCGCTGGGCGTGACCGAAGACCTGTTTCCCCGCATCGTGGCCGGTGCGCTGGCCGACCACAGCCACCGCACCAATCCGCGCGACGCCAGCGCCGATGACTACCTGCGCATGCTGGCCGCATCGATGTAGGGCCTGGCCCGCGCAGCGGGCCCATAAAAACAGAATCCCAATGGAGGAGACATGAGCAATTTCGACGCAGTGGCAGGCTATCTGCCCAAGGAAAGGCAGATCACCGACCAGGACCGGCGCCGCGCGCTGTTCGGCAGCGCGGTGGGCAGCACCATCGAGTGGTATGACTATTTCCTGTACGGCACGATGTCGTCCATCGTGTTCGCCAGGCTGTTCTTTCCCACCACCGATGCGTTGACCAGCCAGCTGCTGGCGTTGGCGTCATTCGCACTGGCCTTCCTGGTGCGGCCCCTGGGCGGCATCATCTTTTCGCACATCGGTGACCGCATTGGCCGCAAGAAGACGCTGGCGGTCACGCTGTCGATGATGGGCCTGTCCACCGTGTTCATGGGGCTGTTGCCCACCTACGACCAGATCGGCGTATGGGCGCCGGTGCTGCTGACCGTACTGCGCCTGATGCAGGGCCTGGCGCTGGGCGGCGAGTGGGGCGGCGGTGTGTTGCTGGCGGTGGAGTATTCGCCGCGCGAGAAACGCGGCCTGTATGGCGCCGTGCCGCAGACGGGGGCGGTGCTTGGCCTGGCGCTGGGCAACATCATCACATCGGCGTTGGCGTCGTCGATGCCGCAAGAGGCCTTCCTGGCCTACGGCTGGCGCATTCCGTTCGTGGCCTCGATCGTGCTGGTGGTGCTGGGCATGTGGTTGCGCAACCGGGTGGACGAAACCCCGTCGTTCAAGAAGATCCTGGCCACGCATGCCGCCGCCAAGGTGCCGCTGGCGCAGACGCTGCGCTATCACTGGCGCGAAGTGCTGATCGCGGTGGGTGCCAAGGTCATCGAAACCTCCACGTTCTTCCTGTACGCCACCTTCTCGGTCGCCTACATGATCGGCCTGGGCTATCCGCAGGCGCAGGTACTCAACATCGTGCTGGTCTGTGCCTTGCTGGCGTTTCCGGTGATGCTGTTCTTCGGCCGGCTGTCCGACCGCATCGGGCGGCGCAAGGTGTTCATGTTCGGCACGGCTGCTTTCATCGTGTGGGTCATGCCGTACTTCTGGCTGCTGAACCAGCACTCGGTTGCTGCCGCCATCCTGGCCATCGGCGTGGGCTTCACGCTGATCTGGTCGTCGTACGGCGCCATGATCGGCACGCTGCTGGCCGAGGCCTTTCCCGCCGCGGTGCGCTACACCGGCATGTCGCTGGGTTACCAGATCGGCGCCGCGCTGGTGGGCGGACCGATGCCACTGATTGCCACCGCGCTGGTGGCGCATTACGGCGGCAGTTATGTGCCGGTGGGCGTGTTCCTGATCGGCTGCGGCGTCGTGTCCTTGATCGCCGTGGGCTTGACGCGTGACCGCAGCGGGCAGGAACTGGACGACTGACCTGCTTTTCTTCCGATGCATGAACCCCGGGGCGCCATGATCGGCGCCCCTTTCCTGGAGCCATGATGATGGACCGCTACTTCAACTACATCGCCGGCGAGTGGACCGCCGCCGACGAATACGCCGTGAACCGCAACCCGTCCGATCTGGATGACGTCATCGGCGAATACGCCCGGGCATCCGAGGCCCAGGCGGCGCAGGCCATCGACGCCGCCGACACGGCGTTCGCCGCGTGGTCTCGCACGACTGGCCAGCAGCGCCACGACCTGCTCAAGCGCATCGGCGACCAGATCCTGGCGCGCAAGGAAGAACTGGGCCGCCTGCTGGCGCGTGAAGAGGGCAAGACCCTGCCCGAGGCCATCGGCGAGGCCGGCCGCGCGGGCCAGATATTCCTGTTCTTTGCCGGCGAAGCATTGCGCCTGGCCGGCGAGAAATTGCCGCAGACGCGTCCAGGCGTAGACGTTGAGGTGACGCGTGAGGCGCTGGGCCCGATCGGCATCATCGCGCCCTGGAATTTTCCGCTGGCGATTCCCGCGTGGAAGATCGCGCCCGCACTGGCTTACGGCAACACCGTGGTCTTCAAGCCTGCCGACCTGGTGCCGGGATCGGCGTATGCCTTGGCCGAGATCATTGCCCAGGCGGGCGTGCCGGCCGGCGTGTTCAACCTGGTGATGGGGCGCGGCTCGCGCATCGGCCAGGCGCTGATCGACAGCCCCAAGCTGCGCGCCATCTCCTTTACCGGCTCGGTCGACACCGGCCGCAAGGTGGCCGCCGGCTGCGTGGCCGGCCCGCACATGAAGAAGTTCCAGCTGGAAATGGGCGGCAAGAACCCGCTGGTGGTGCTGGACGACGCCGACCTGGCCACCGCCGTCGAATGCGCCGTCAACGGCGCGTTCTTTTCGACCGGCCAGCGCTGCACCGCGTCGTCGCGCCTGATCGTTACCGATGGCATCCATGATGCGTTCGTTGCAGCGGTCAAGGCGCGCCTGGCGCAACTCAAGGTCGATCATGCGCTCAAGGCCGGCACCGACATCGGCCCGGTGGTGGACGAACGGCAACTGGCGCAAGACCTGGACTACATCGCCATCGGCCGCTGCGAAGGGGCCGAACTGGTGGCGGGCGGCGAGGTGCTGACGCGCGATACCCGGGGCCACTTCCTGAGTCCGGCGCTGTTCACCGGCGTGACGGCTGACATGCGCATCGCACGCGAGGAAATCTTCGGGCCGGTCGCCACTGTCACGCGCGTGCGTGACTACGACGAGGCGCTGGCTCTCAGCAACGACACGCCTTTCGGCCTGTCGGCGGGCATCTGCAGCACCAGCCTCAAGCACGTGACGCATTTCAAGCGCAACGCCGAAGCCGGCATGGTCATGGTGAATCTGGCGACGGCGGGGGTCGACTATCACGCGCCTTTCGGAGGCCGTAAGGATTCGTCATACGGGGCGCGAGAGCAAGGTCGGTACGCGGCGGAGTTCTACACCACGGTGAAGACGGCTTATACGTACGCGGGGTAGGGGGTAGCTTGGTGCGGGAAATCCCGGTCGGCGGGGGGTGGGCAATGGAGTGGCGTATCTGCGGTTGGCAACTGGCCCGACGTGGTGGGGAGAAGCGCATTGCTCGCCCGCCGAGGCGGCGCTAGACTGGCCGCTTCCCTTTCTCTCGTCTCTCGCGCCATGGCTCTGCATAGCTGGCTCATCTACCTGGTTGCCGTCACCGGCCTGTCCGTCACGCCCGGCCCGAACACGCTGCTCGCGCTGACCCACGGCGCCCTGCACGGCCACCGCAAGGCCCTGTGCACCATTGCCGGCGGCGCGGTCGGCTTCATCCTGCTCATCGCCTTGTCGATGCTGGGCATCAGCGCGCTGCTCAAGGCGTGGGGGCCGGCGCTCACGGTGCTCAAGTGGGCCGGCGGCGCCTACCTGATCTGGCTGGGCATTCAATTGTGGCGCGCGCCAGCCGTGCAGTTGCGCCCAGCACCCGACATGCCGCGCCTGCGCGGCACGCGCATGTTCAGCCAGGGTTTCCTGTCGGCCATCTCCAACCCCAAGGCATTGCTGTTCTACGGCGCCTTCCTGCCGCAGTTCATCGACCCGGCGCGCAGCCTGTTTGCGCAATTCGTGATCATGGCCGCGACCTTCGCGGTGATCGAATTCATAGTCGAATACGTGCTGGCCCGCCTGGCGCACCGCGTGCGCCCGTGGCTTGAACGCTGCGGTCGGCGGTTCAACAAGGTATGTGGCGGATTGTTCGCGGCGATGGGCGTGGCGCTGCCGGGGTCTTGAGCGGCGGAGCCTGACGCTCGTTGCCCAGAGGGCGGCATGCTGAACCCAGAAAGCAGCATGCCCGGAAATGCAAAAGCCCGACTCCAAGGAGCCGGGCTTTTTTAATTCTGGTGGCCTGGGGCGGAATCGAACCACCGACACAAGGATTTTCAATCCTCTGCTCTACCGACTGAGCTACCAGGCCAACGAAGTCCGCAACTATACACAATTTTTTGGACTTGTGCCAGTCGAAGCGAAAAAACTTCAAATATTTTTGCCTGCCCGTGAAAGTGGCCTGGCTTGAGATCGAGGCGTGGGGTGGGCGTCGCGGGTCGACGCCGCGATAGGTATCCCGTACCACTGTTGGGCGAAAGGCACGCTTGGGTGCGACCCAGGGTCGCGGCCGGGGCTCTGGTTGGTCTGGGGATAACCCGCAGGGGTATAATCATTAGCGGTCTGCTGTTACATGCGTGCTGTACCGCATGACCCGCAGGGACCACCGCTCTTATTACTTACGGCCTCGTCCTTTACATGTCGGTAGCTGTTCTAGCCTTCGGTCTGAATCACACGTCCGCGCCGGTTTCGGTTCGCGAACGCGTGTCCATGCCCGTTGATCTGGTCAAGCCGGCGCTCGAAGGCCTGCGTTCTGCGTTTGGCGGATCGGTGCGCGAAGCGGCCATCCTGTCGACCTGCAACCGCACCGAAATCTATTGCGCTGCCGACGGCCACGTGGCCGACCAGCTGCCCGCCTGGCTGGCCGAGCACAATCGCCTGGACGCCGGCACGCTGCGCCCTCATCTGTATCGCCACCATCAAGACGACGCCGTGCGTCACGCTTTCCGCGTGGCCAGCGGGCTCGATTCCATGGTGCTGGGCGAAACCCAGATCGTCGGCCAGATGAAAGACGCCGTGCGCGCGGCCGGCGAAGCCGGTTCGCTGGGCACGTTGCTGCACCAGATGTTCCAGCGCACCTTCTCGGTGGCCAAGGAAGTGCGGTCGCAGACCGCGATCGGCGCGCAGTCGGTGTCCATGGCCGCCGCCGCGGTGCGCCTGGCCGAGCGCGTGTTCGGCAATCTGGACCAGGCCCGCACGCTGTTCATCGGCGCGGGCGAAATGATCGAACTGTGCGCCACGCACTTTGCCGCGCAACGTCCGCGCAGCATGGTGGTGGCCAACCGTACGGCCGAGCGTGCCGAACTGCTGGCCAACCGCTTTTCGGCCAGCACCATGAAGCTGTCGGACCTGACCGACCGGCTGTCCGAATTCGACGTGATCGTCTCCTGTACGGCAAGCTCCCTGCCCATCCTCGGGCTGGGGATGGTGGAGCGGGCTACGCGCCTGCGCCGCCACCGCCCGATGGTCATGATCGACCTGGCCGTGCCGCGCGATATCGAACCCGAAGTCGGCCGCCTGGACGACGTCTACCTCTATTCCGTCGATGACCTGGGCCGCCTGGTGCAGACCGGCACCGATGCGCGCCGCGCCGCGGTGGTGCAGGCCGAGGCCATCATCGAAACCCGCGTCCAGGGCTTCATGCACTGGATGCAATCGCGTGAAGTGGTGCCCGTCATTCGCGACCTGCACCAGGCCGCCGAAGACGTGCAGGCCGCCGAACTCGAGCGTGCCCGGCGCCTCCTGGCGCGCGGCGAATCGCCCGAGGCCGTGCTCGAACAGCTGGCCCACGGCCTGACCCAGAAGTACCTGCATGGTCCGCTGGCGGCGCTGAACCGCAGCGAAGGCGACGACCGCAAGCAACTGCTTGCCTGGATGCCGCGCCTTTTCCCCGGCCGCGACTCGCGCCGTTAGCGGCGCTGTCCCACGCCCCGCCTTTCGGCGGGCGTTCGTTTTGTGGGCGCCCGCTATCGTCGTTTTTCCTTTGCAGAATTCCCCATCATGAAATCTTCCATGCGCAGCCGGCTGGAGCATCTGTGCCACCGCCTCATCGAGGTGGACGCGTTGCTCGCCGAACCGGAAACCGCGTCCGACATGGATCGCTTTCGCAAGCTGTCGCGCGAGCGCGCCGAGCTTGAGCCCGTGGTCGAGGCCTTCACGGCCTTCGTGCGTGGCGAGGAAGACCTGGCGGCCGCCCAGGAAATGCTGTCGGACCCCGAACTGAAGTCGATGGCCGAAGACGAGATCAAGACCGGCCGGGTCAAGCTGGAATCGCTGGAAGCGGCGTTGCAGCTGTTGCTGCTGCCGCGCGACCCCAACGACGGCCGCAGCGTGTTCCTGGAAATCCGCGCGGGCACGGGCGGCGACGAAAGCGCGCTGTTCTCGGGGGACCTGCTGCGCATGTACACGCGCTACGCCGAACAGCGCGGCTGGCGCGTCGAGCTGATGTCCGAAAGCCCGTCGGAACTGGGTGGCTACAAGGAAGTGATCGCGCGCATCAATGGCGACGGCGCCTATGGCCGCCTGAAGTTCGAATCGGGCGCGCACCGGGTGCAGCGTGTGCCCGCGACCGAGGCGCAGGGCCGCATCCACACATCGGCCTGCACGGTGGCGATCATGGCGGAAGCCGACGAGGCGTCGGAAATCGTCATCAATGCCAGCGATCTGCGCATCGACACGTTCCGCGCCAGCGGCGCGGGCGGGCAGCACATCAACAAGACCGATTCGGCCGTGCGCATCACGCACTTGCCGACCGGCCTGGTGGTGGAATGCCAGGACGACCGTTCCCAGCACCGCAACAAGGACAAGGCCATGCAGGTGCTGGCCGCGCGCCTGAAAGACAAGGAAACCCGCGAGCGCCAGAGCAAGGAAGCGGCCGAGCGCAAGAGCCTGATCGGCTCGGGCGACCGGTCCGAGCGTATTCGCACCTACAACTTCCCGCAGGGCCGTGTGACCGACCACCGCATCAACCTGACGCTGTACAAGCTGCAGCAGATCATGGAAGGCGACCTTGAAGAGCTGACCGGCGCACTGATCGCCGAGCACCAGGCCGAGCAGCTGGCGGCGCTGGGCGACGACATCTGACGCATCGCGTTGACATGACCGCCCAGATCAAGAGCCTGCTGCTGGATGCGCGCCTGCCGCGCCTGGAGGTGCGCATGCTGCTCGAGCACGTGCTGGCCAAGCCGCGCGCCTGGCTGCTGGCGCATGACACCGATCCGCTCGAACCGGCCACGGCCGCCGCTTATGAGGCGCTGGTGCAGCGCCGCCTGGCCGGTGAACCCATGGCGTACCTGGTGGGCCAGCGCGAGTTCATGGGGCATACGTTCCGGGTGACGCCCGACGTGCTGATCCCGCGTCCGGATACCGAGGTGCTGGTGGAAACCGCGCTGGAATGCGTGGCCGGGCAGGCCGCGCCCGCGGTGCTGGACCTGGGCACGGGCAGCGGCGCCATCGCGATCTCGATCGCGCTGGCCCGGCGCGATGCCCGCGTGATGGCCAGCGACGTCAGCGCCAAGGCGCTGGCGGTGGCGGCGGGCAATGCCTGGGACCTGACGGCGTCGCTGCGCTTCGTGGAAGGCAGCTGGTACGAGGCGGTGCCGGCGGGCGAAGGCTTCGACCTGATCGTGTCCAATCCGCCCTATGTAGCCAGCGACGATCCGCACCTGGGGCAGGGCGACGTGCGCTTCGAGCCGCGCGGCGCGCTGACGGACGGCGCCGACGGCCTGGAAGACCTGCGCCGCATCGTGGCCGGCGCCCACCGACACCTGAAGGCAGGCGGGGCGCTGTGGATGGAGCATGGCTGGGACCAGGCCGAGGCCGTGCGGACGCTGCTGGCCGACGCGGGCTTTGCCGACGTGCACAGCCGCCAGGACCTGGCGGGCATCGAACGCATATCCGGCGGCCGCTGGCCGGGGCGCCGCTGACGCGGGTTCCAGCGCCAACGGGGGCCGGCCGTTGCAGCCGAGTCTTGCAAGACCGCTTATCCGGGCGTCGCCAGGCCGATTTGTAACTGCCGACCGTCCCATTTCCCGGCCCCGTCCCGGGGAATCCGGGTGGTTTTCCCGCCTGTACCTATAATTGGCGTATTCCGTTATGCCTGTCCAAGAGACCACCATGAGCGACGTTCAAGAATTCATCCGCGAAACCGTGACCCAGCACCCCGTCGTGCTGTTCATGAAGGGCACCGCCCAGTTCCCGCAATGCGGCTTTTCCGGCAAGGCCATCCAGATCCTCAAGGGCTGTGGCGTGAAGAAGCTGGTGACCGTGAATGTGCTGGAGGACGACGAAGTCCGCCAGGGCATCAAGGAATTCTCCAACTGGCCCACGATTCCGCAGCTGTACGTGGCGGGCGAATTCATCGGCGGCTCGGACATCATGAACGAGATGAACGAGTCCGGCGAACTGAAGACCCTGCTGGAGCAATCCGGCGCCACGGCCTGATCCCGTGCGGCGTCTGGTTATCGGCATCACGGGGGCCACGGGGTCCCTTTACGCGGTGCGCATGCTGCAGGCGCTGCGCGGCGTGGACGATGTCGAGACGCACCTGGTGGTATCGGCCTCGGGCGTGCTGAACATCAAGCACGAGCTCGATGTCAGCCGCCATGATGTCTACGCGCTGGCCGACCACGTGCACAGCGTGCGCGATGTGGGCGCCACGCTGGCCAGCGGTGCCTTCCAGACGGCGGGCATGGTGATCGTGCCGTGTTCGATGCGCACGCTGGCGGCGGTGGCGCATGGCCTGTCGGACAACCTCATCACCCGCGCGGCCGACGTGACGTTGAAAGAACGCCGGCGCCTGGTGATGATGGTGCGCGAAACGCCCTTCAACCTGGCGCACCTGCGCAACATGACGGCCGTGACCGAAATGGGCGGCATCGTGTTTCCGCCGTTGCCGGCGTTCTACCACCGGCCTGCCAGCATCGAGGAAATGGTGGACCACACCGTGGCCCGCGTGCTGGAACTGTTCGATATCCACGTGCCCGGCCCGCACTGGGAAGGCACGAAGTAAACACCGCGGCGGCCAGCGCCACCGCGGCAAGACACCCCGGGGATCCATTCGATCCCTGGGGCGTTTTTCCTGGCGGGGGCGGCGAGCGGCCGCGCGGTTTACTCGACCAGCCCCAACCCGTTCAGCGCGGCCAGGTTTTCCGGCCAGCGGCGCGCGCGCGCGTTTTGCAGCTCGATGCGGGCCCAGGCCATCCAGCCGGCCCATTCGATGCGCTTGTCCCAGGCGGTGCCCCAGGCTTGCAGGGCGGCCAGACCCGCCGCCGCATGGCGTTCGGCAGCGTCGAAATCGCCGGCGGTCAGCGCCAGCTGGGCCAGCAACAGGCGCGGCTCGCCCACCCACGGATTGTGTTCGACCGCGGCCTCCAGCATGTGGCGGGCGCTGTCCATTTCGGTCAGGGGCTGCATGCGCGTGACGACCTGCCAGTACAGGGCGCTGGCCGCGGCTTCGTCGCGCGGCGTGAGCGTGGCGCGGCAGTGGTCGAAGGCCGGCGGCACGGGTATGCCGGTATCGGCCGGCAGGGTGGCCAGCGGCGCCAGCAGGTGCGACAGCATCGACAGGATGTTTGACGGCGGCTTGAGCGGCCCGGGCCAGAGCGACGCGGCCCAATTCGTTTTCAGGTCGCGGCGCTGCTGTTGCGGATAGCCGGCGAAGATCTCGTCTTGCCAACTGTGCCATTGCTCGCCGATGTCGGCGGCGGACACCACGATGAAGGCGGCCACCTGGCGCGGCGTGAAGGTGAACACCTGGCCGTCGGCGCCTTCGAGCGTGAGGCCATCCGGGCCTGCGCCCTGGCCTTGCAGGATGGCCTGGACGAAACGGGTGCGCGGCATGGCGCAGAACAGGTTGACCCACTCTTCGGCTTCGGCGCCCAGCACGTCGCGCAGGGTGTTGCGTTCTCGTTCACGGTCGAACAGGGTCAGGTCGACGTATTCGTTGCCATAGACGCTGTGGAACAGGCCAAGCAGCCGGACTTCGCGAGGCTGGTTCCAGAGCGTGAGCGTGCGGTACACGCCCAACAGGTGATGTTTGAACGTGCCGGCCTTGTGCCAGTCTTCGCCGGCGCTGCGGGCGAACAGCAGGTCGAGCAGGGCGGGCAGGTCGGCATCCACCGCGGCGTAGTGATCGGCCAGCAGGGCGCGCGCGTGCGGGTGCAGTTCGGTAGGGGTGGACATGGACGTAGCGGGTGGGTGATGAAGGTCAGCCGCTATTGTGTCGCGCCCGCGCGAGCTTGTCATGGCGAGGCGTCTTATATGGGTTTGCACATATCAATATGAAAATTCATCGCTTCCGGTTTTGAAGCGCGGTCACTAGAATCCGGGGCTTCCTCTACCCGTTTGATTCGTCGAGACCCGCCATGCGCCTACGCCACACCCTGGCCGCCTTTGCCACCCTTATCGGATTCGCCGCCGCCGCGCCGGCCCTGGCGCAGGACGCCGAACTGAAGGTCGGCGTGACCGTCGGCCCGCACGCCCAGATCGGCGAAGTGGTGCAGCAGGTGGCCGCCAGGCAGGGCCTGAAGGTCAAGCTGGTGGAGTTCAGCGATTTCATCCAGCCCAACGCCGCGCTGGACGCCAAGGAGCTGGACCTGAATATCTACCAGCACAAGCCTTTCCTGGAATCGCAGAACAAGGCGCGCGGCTACAAGCTGGTGCCGGTGGCGACCGCGGTGGTGCAGCAGATGGGCATCTATTCCAAGCGCGTGAAGTCGCTGGACGACCTGAAGCCGGGCGCCAAGGTGGCGATTCCCAATGACCCGACCAACGGCGCCCGGGCGCTGCTGGTACTGCAGGCCGCCAAGCTGATCAAGCTGAAAGACGGCGTGACGGTGACGGCGTCGCTGTTCGACGTGGTCGAGAACCCCAAGAACCTGAAGTTCGTCGAGATCGAAGCGGCGCAGCTGCCGCATTCGCTGGCCGACGTGGACGCCGCCGCCGTGAATTCGGCCTACGCGATTCCGGCCGGCCTGTCGCCCGCCAAGGACGCGCTGGCGCTGGAAAGCAAGGATGCGCCGTTTGCCGCCGTGGTGATCGCCGCCCGCGAAGACAACAAGAACGACCCGCGCATTGCGCGCTTCATCAAGGCGTATCAGTCCGATGAAGTGAAGGCATTCGTGGCCAAGCAGTTCCCCGGCGCGTACACCACGTCCTGGTAAGCGCTGCGCCCATGTCCTCGCTGACGATCTATCCGCAGGATGACCCCGCCGACGGTCGCCGCATCGACGATGCCGGCGAGATCCGACGCGAGCTGGCCGCCATCGGCGTGACCTTCGAGCGTTGGCAGGCGCAGGCGCCCGTTGCGCCGGGGGCGCCGCAGGCCGACGTGCTGGCGGCGTATCGGCCCGAGATCGACCGATTGGTGGCCGAGCGCGGCTACCGCAGCGTCGACGTGGTCAGCCTGGACCCTTTGCATCCCGACCGCGACGCCTTGCGCCGCAAGTTCCTGGCCGAGCACACGCATGCGGATGACGAGGTGCGCTTTTTCGTGGCAGGCAGCGGGCTGTTCACGCTGCATGCCGACGGCCGCGTCTATGCGGTGCTGTGCGAAAAGGACGATCTGATCTCGGTGCCCGCCGGCGTGCCACATTGGTTCGACATGGGCTCTGCGCCGGCCTTCACCTGTATCCGGCTGTTCAACGATCCGGCCGGCTGGGTGGCGCAGTTCACGGGCGACGCCATCGCGGCCCGTTTCCCTGCGCTGCCGTAGCGCGGCGGTGTGGCCTTACGCGTACTTGCCCGTCAGCCCGCCATCCACCAGCAGTTCCGTTCCAGTGATGTAGGACGCTTCGTCCGACATCAGGAACGCCACCGCGTTCGCCACTTCCCAGGGCGTGCCCATGCGGCCCATTGGCACCTGCCGGTCGCGCGCCGCGCGGGCGGCTTGCAGGTCGTCGGCGTCGAACATGCGCGCCACGTTCCTGGCTACGCGCGGGGTGTCGATCAAGCCCGGAATCACCGTGTTCACGCGGATGCCGTCGGCGGCATACTGCTGCGCCGTCATGCGCGCGAAATGAATCACTGCGGCCTTGCTGACGCTGTAGGCCAGGTGCGGATAGCCGGTGTAGCGGATGCCGGCCACGGAAGAGACCGTCACGACGGACCCGCCGCCCTGCTGCCGCATCAGCGGCGCCAGCAGGCGCAGGGCGATGAGCAGGCTGGTGACGTTGACCTGCTGGATGCGGTCCCAGTCGGGCAGCGAGATGTCTTCCGGGCCGCCCACCTGGCCGATGCCGGCGTTGGCCTGCAAGGCGTCGATGCGGCCGTAGCGGCGCATTGCGGCGCCCACGGCGACTTGCATGGCGTCCGGGTCGGCCACGTCGGCCTGCACGGGCAGGGCGCTGCCGCCGGCCTGTTCGACTTCGTGCGCCGCCTCTTCGGCCGCCACCAGGCTGGCGTCCAGCGCGATGATCGCGGCGCCCTGGCGCGCCAGCGTCACGCAGCTGGCCTTGCCGATGCTCCAGCCGGCGGCCGACGCGCCGGCGCCGGCCACCAGCACGACCTTGCCGGCCAGGCGGGCGCCGGGCGCGGCGGGCGGGGGCATCACGACGCGTCCCCGCTGTTCTGGTGCGACTTGCCCTGGCCGACGTAGGGAATCGCGTGGTCGATGGTTTCCCAGATGTAGCGGCCGGAGGGACTTTGCTGTTCTTCGGCCACGTGCGACACCAAGCCGGCCGCGCGCGAGATGACGGCAAAGCCGCGCATCAGGGCCGTCGGCACGCCGATTTCACTCAGCAGCGCGGCCACCGCGCCAGTGGCGTTGATGGTGATGTGCTTGCCGTAGACCTCGTCCACCGCCGCCGCCAACAGGCGCAGGGCCTTGAGCGAATCGCCGGGCAGGTCGGGCTCGGCTTCGGCCAGCGCCAGCAGCTTGATCGAGCGGGGATCGTCGGGCTTGTGCAGGTGGTGGCCGAAGCCGGGCAGGGCCTGGCGGCTTTGCCGGAATTCACGCGCAATCGCCTGGGCCTCGGCCGCGCCGTCGGCGGCCTGGCGGATGCGGTCCAGCAGGCGCGAGCAGTTTTCCATGGTGCCGACGAACTGGCTGCCCACCGCCATCAGGCCGGAGGCCACGGCGCCTTGCAGGTTTTCGGGCGCGCTCATGTAGATCAGGCGCGTGGCGATGGCGCTGGGCGTCATGCCGTGTTCCATCAGCGTGACCAGCACCGCGTCGACGATGCGCATGTCCACCGGCCGCGCCTCGCGCCCCAGGATCTGCATGATCATCACTTCGGTGAAGCTCTTCTTGCCGATCAGGTCTTCGACCAGGTCGACGTCGCGGTAGGACATGCCGGTCAGGTGATGGGCGCACAAGCGGGTTTCGGGCGTGTTCATGGGGTCTCCTTCAGGGCCGCGTCGCGCACGGCGTTTTTCAGCACCTTGCCGACGGGCGAACGCGGCAGGCTGTCGTGGATATGGAACTGCTTGGGCGTGGCGACGGGGCCTAGCAGGCCGCGCACGTGGGCCTTGAGTGCATCGGCATCGGCCGTGGCGCCGGGGTGGAACTGCACGGCGGCGTGGACGGCTTCGCCCCATTTGTCGTCGGGCAGGCCGAAGACCGAGCATTCGTACACGGCCGGGTGGGCGGACAGGGCATTCTCGACGTCCACCGGGTACACGTTGAAGCCGCCGGTGATGATGACGTCGCGCAGGCGGTCTTTCAGGAACAGGTAGCCGCGGGCGTCGATCAGGCCGGTATCGCCGGTGTGCAGCCAGCCGTCGATGATGGTCTCGGCGGTTTTCTCGGGCAGGCGCCAGTAGCCGGACATGACCAGGTCGCCGCGCACCACCACTTCGCCGATTTCGCCGCGTGGCAACAGTGCGCCATCGGGCGCCATGATGGCCACGTCCGACAGCCAGGTGACGCGTCCGACCGAGGCGCGGTTCTCGGAGGCTTCCAGGTCGGCGGGGCGCAGCACCGTGACGATCTGCGGCGCTTCGGTCTGGCCGTAGGTGGTACCCAGCACGGGGCCGAAGAACGCGCGGGCGCGCTCGATCTTTTCGGGTGGCATGGGCGCGCCGCCGTAGATCAGGTTGCGCAGCCGGGGAAAGTCGGCGCGCGACACGCCGGGCTGCGCCATGATCATGTAGATCAGGGTGGGCGGCATGAAGCTGAGCGTGCCGCCACGCTCGCGAAAGGCGGCGGTGATGGCAGCGGGCGTGGCGGCATCCAGCAGCACGTGCGCGCCGCCGCTGGCCAGCACCGGCAACAGGTAGGTGCCCGTGCCGTGCGTGACGGGGGCGGCGACCACATAGCGGTCGTCGGGCGTCAGCCCCCAGTTGGTGATCTGGTTGATGATGCCGGCGTTCCAGGCGTGATAAGGCTGCATCACGCCCTTGGGCAGGCCGGTGGTGCCGCCGGTGAACTTGATGGCCTGGGTGGCCTCGCGCGGCAAGGCATGGCGCAGCGGCTCGCGGCCGGCGGCGCCCGCCAGCAGGGCGTCCACGGCCAGGCCGGCCGCGTCGACCCCCAGGCTGATGCGCTGGCCCACGCCGGTGGGCACCAGCGCGTCGCCGGCCGCATCGACGATGACGATCGACGGCTCGGTGGCGTCCAGGATGCGCCCGATTTCACGCGCGGTGCTGCGGTAGTTCAGCGGCACCCAGATTTTGCCGCTGGCCAGCACTGCCAACAGCGCCAGGATATGGCGACTGGAATTGCCGGCGCACAGGGCCACGCGGGTCTGCGGCGCCGGGTCCAGGTCTTGCAGGGCGGCCGCCAGCGCCCGCACGTCCGCGGCCAGCCGCGCATACGTCACCTGGCCTTCGGGCGCGTCCAGCGCCACGCGGTCCGGGTATTGCTCGGCGGCGCGGAAAAAGAAATCAATCGGGTACACCCTGTGCTCCTCAGTTGGCTTTGATGTCGGCGCTCTTGACCACGGCGCCCCATTTGTCGATTTCGCTGGCGATCATCTTGGCGAATGTCTCTTGCGTGTTGGGCGGTTGCGGCGCGTAGAAGCCGGATTGCTTGTAGGACGCTTGCAGCGCGGGGTTGGCCAGTGCCTTGTTCATGGCCTCGTTCAGGCGGTCGACGACGGCTTGGGGCGTGCCGGCCGGCGCCATCAGGCCGAACCAGGATTCAACGTCGAAGCCGGGCAGGCCCGATTCGGCCAGCGTCGGCACGTCGGGTACGGCGGGCAGGCGCTCTGGCGAGGTGACGCCGATGGCGCGCAGCTTGCCGGCCTGCACGTGCGGCAGCGACGACGGCAGGTTGTCGAACATGGAATCCACCTGGCCGCCCAGCAGGTCGGCCACGGCCGGGCCGCTGCCGCGGTAGGGCACGTGCAGGATGTCGGTGCCGGTGCGCATCTTGAACAGCTCGCACGACAGGTGGATGGACGAGCCGCTGCCCGACGAGGCGCAGGTCAGCTTGCCGGGGTTTTTCTTGGCGTAGGCGATGTATTCCTGCACGCTCTTGATCGGCACCTTGGGGTTGACGACCAGGATGTTCGGAATGGTCGCCAACAGGCCGATGGGCTTGAAGTCTTTGACGAAGTCGTAGTTCAGCTGGCTGTAGAGCGTGCGGTTGATGGTGTTGGCGATGGAACCGACATACAGCGTGTAGCCGTCGGGCGCGGCGCGCGAGACGATTTCGGCGCCGATGTTGCTATTGGCGCCCGTCTTGTTTTCCACCACGATGGTCTGGCCCAGTTCTTCGGTCAGTGCCTTGGCTACCAGCCGGGCCACGATGTCGGTGGCGCCGCCCGCGGCATAGCCCACCACCAGCGTCACCGGGCGTTCGGGGTAGGGCTTGGTGGCGGTGGCGGGCGCGGCCAGGGTCAGGGCCCCCGCGAGGGCTGCCGCCGCGGCGGTGAGCCGCTTGCTCAATGTCTTCATGGTTGTCTCCGTCCTGTTTGTCTAATATTTGGACAGATCTTTGCCTGCCCGCCTTCATAGTGGGCTTTGATAGGCGCGTCATCAACGCAAGGTGTCCAGAAAATGAACAAGACGGAGACAGAGGGCGATGGGCCGCGCGTGCTGCGGCGCGGTCTGCGGGTGCTGGCCGTGTTGCGCCAGGCCGGCGCGGTCGGCATGCACGTGACGGACATCGCGCGGGCGGCAGGCATGCAGCGGTCTACGGTGTACCGCTATCTGGACGTGCTGGCCGAAGAAGGCTATGCGCTGCGCGAGGCCGACGCGCCGCGCTGGCGCATGGCGGAGCTGGGCGTGATGATGGCCGGCGATCCGCATGCCCAGGCCGTGCGCAGCCTGCGGCCGGTGCTGCGGCAGATCAGCGATGTCAGCGGCGATTCGGCCTTTCTGATCTGCCGGGCTGGCGGCGATTCACTGTGCCTGCATCGCGAGGTGGGCAACTATCCCGTGCAGGTGCTGGCCGTGACGGTGGGCCATCGCCAGCCGCTGGGTGTGGGCGCGGCCGGGTTGGCGCTGCTGGGGGCGCTGCCGGCGGCCGAAGCCGACGAAGTCATCCTGCAGAACGAACAGGCCTTGCGGGCCTATGGCGGCATGACGGTGGCGCAGATGCGGCGCCTGGCGGAAAACACCCGCGACCGCGGTTGGGCGGTGGTGGGCAATGCGGCGGTGCCGGGCGTGCTGGGCGTGGGGGTGGCGTTGTGCGATGCCAGCGGCTATCCGCGGCTGGCGGTCAGCGTGTCCAGCCTGATCAGCCGCATGCAGGCGCCGCGCCAGCGCAGCATCGCCGACCTGATCCGCGCGCAGCTGGCGCAAGACGAGATCAAGCGCCAGCGCTGGACCATGCCGGGGGAACAGGCCTGAGGGTCGTCAGGAAAGCGGGGGACGCTGTCGATCCGGGTGCATCCCCGGTCGACAGCGTGTGGATCAGACCTGGGCCGGCGCCGGGGCGCGGTAGGTCTTCTGGTAGTGCACCGTGAACGTCTTGAACGCATCCAGCGCCTTGCGCGGATCGTGGCCCGGCTTGACCAGGAAGCTGTCGAAGCCGACGCGCGCCTGGTAGTGAATGGTGTCGATCATCACGTCGCCGACGGCGCGCAATTCGCCCGTCCACTGGTAGCGCGTGCGCAGCAGTTGCGCCAGCGAGTAGCCGCGGCCATCGGTGTAGACGGGAAAGTCCACCGCGATGAAGGCGATGCCGGCGGGGTTGAGCGTGCCGTCGGCATCGAGCAGGTCGCGCAGGTCGGCGTCCGGCGCCAGCAGCACGGCCACCGGATGCTGGTGGCGGCGCAGCGTGGCGTGCGAAGCCTTCCAGGTGGCCAGCGGCACGATCCAGCCCGGCTCGTCGCTGGGCACCTGGCCTTCGGCGGCCACTTCAGGTTCGGGCACGAAGGTGCGCGCGGTGTCGGCTTGCAGCTGGCCGTTGCGGATCAGGTGCGGGCCGGGCGCGTCATGGGCGTAGACCTCAGACATGGGCGGCCTCCTGGGCGGGCTTGGCGAAGGCGGGGTCGGCGTAGACGTCCTGTTTGAAAGGGTCGATGCCGACGCGGTCCACCACGTCGATGAAGCGTTCTTCTTCGCTGTCGCGCAGGCCCAGGTAGGTCTGGATCAGGCGGTCGACCACGCCGGGCACCTGGTCGCGGGCGAACGACGGGCCGATGATGCGGCCGATGGCGGCGCCGCCGCCCTTGGTGGATTCAATGTCGGGCAGCGGCTTGGCGGCGCCGTTCTGGCGTCCGCCGATGGTGACCTGATACCACTCTTCGCCGGCCTTATCGACACCCAGGATGCCGATGTGGCCCACGTGGTGGTGGCCGCAAGAGTTGATGCAGCCGGAGATGTTCAGGTCCAGCTCGCCGATCTCGAACAGGTAGTCCAGGTTGTCGAACTGGCGCTGGATGGCCTCGGCGACGGGGATCGACACGGCATTGGCCAGCGCGCAGAAATCCCCGCCCGGACAGGCGATGATGTTGGTGAGCAGGCCGACATTGGCCGTGGCCAGGTTCAGCGCGTCCAGCTTGCCCCAGAGTTCGTGCAGGCGCGCGCGGCGTACGTCGGCCAGGATCAGGTTCTGTTCATGCGACACGCGCAGTTCGCCAAAGCCGTATTCGTCGGCCAGTGCAGCCACCGCGTCCATCTGGTCGGCGGTGATGTCGCCCGGCGGCACGCCGGTGGCTTTCAGCGACACGGTCACGGCGGCGTAGCCGGCGGCCTTGTGGGCATGCACGTTGGTGCGGACCCAGCGTGCGAAACGCGGGTCGGCGGCGGCCAGGGCGGCCGTGTTGTCGGGTTCGTCCGCTGCGCTGGCGTCGTATTGCGGCCACACGAAGCGCGCGGCGATGGTGTCGACGAATTCCTGCGTGATGGTGTCCGGGCCGCCCTTGATGAGCTGCCACTGTTCATCCACCTGTTGCGCGTAGACCTCGGGCGTCAGGTCCTTGACCAGGATCTTGATGCGCGCCTTGTACTTGTTGTCGCGGCGGCCGTGCAGGTTGTAGACCCGCAGCGCGGCCTGCATGTAGGTCAGCAGGTCCTGCCACTCGACGAAGGGGTTGATCAGCTTGCCGACGATGGGCGTGCGGCCCATGCCGCCGCCCACCCACACGCGAAAGCCCAGCTTGCCGTCGCGCTCGACGGCCTGCAGGCCGATGTCGTGCACGCCGACGGCGGCGCGGTCCTGGACGGCGCCGCTGACGGCGATCTTGAACTTGCGCGGCAGGAAGGCGAATTCGGGATGCAGCGTGGACCACTGCCGGATGATCTCGCACCACACCAGCGGATCGATCAGCTCGTCGGGCGCGACGCCCGCGAAATGGTCGGTGGTGGTGTTGCGGATACAGTTGCCGCTGGTCTGGATGGCATGCATCTGCACCGTGGCCAGTTCGGCCAGGATGTCGGGCACGTCTTCCAGCTTGGGCCAGTTGAACTGGATGTTCTGGCGCGTGCTGAAGTGGCCGTAGCCGCGGTCCCATTTGCGTGCGATGTGCGCCAGGGTGCGCAGCTGGCGCGAGGCCAGGATGCCGTACGGAATCGCGACGCGCAGCATCGGCGCATGGCGCTGGATGTACAGGCCGTTCTGCAGGCGCAGAACGCGGAAATCATCTTCGGTGAGCTGGCCGTCGAGGAAGCGGCGCGTCTGGTCGGCGAACTGCGCCACACGCTGCTCGACGAGCTGCTGGTCGACGGGGTCATACACGTACATGTCTACTGCCCTTGAAGTCTTCTCGGTCTGAGTCCCCAAGGCAAGGCTCGCCGCAGGCGGGCAATGGGGGGATTCATAACCGTAACAGGCAGGCTTGATGACCGTCTAAGTCATTCTAGTAATAACGGTATGCCCCGTGCCGCAGGCACCGGGGCATTTTTCATTGGGCGTTACAACGCCGCGTTGACGGCCCAGCGGGCGACGAAGACCAGGATGGCGACGAGGCACGCGGCCATCAGCAGGCCGGTGAGGATCAGGGGGGCGGGCTTGTTGTGGGCGATGTCGGCGTCGTAGCCGCGGCCGCGGCGCACGCCGAAAAAGCCCCACAGGACGGATTTGACCGTGCGCAGGAAGCTGAGCATGAGGGTCTCCAGGCAAGGAAGGGGATGCAACCACTGTAGGCGTTGCATCCCGGCCGCGACAGGGGCAGATCCGCGCAAAGAGACCGTATCAGATGCGTCGCAGCGATGCGCCTTGTCAAAGCGCGGAAGACGACGGGGCGCCGATGCCGCGCACGATATGGTCCAGCAGTTCGCGGGCGGCGGGCGAGATATGCCGTCCGGCGCGGCTGAGCACGTGCAGGCTGCCCTGGTTCAGGATCGGGTTGGCCAGCGGCAGGCTGGCCAGGCGCTGGGCGGCCATGTCGGCGGTGACGGCAATCGGCGGGGTCAGGGCGTAGCCGATGCCGGTGGCGGCGAACTGCCACAGCGCCTTGAAGGAAGACGTCGTCAGCACGTTGCGCAGGCGCACCTGTTCGCTGATCTCGGCGGCCTGGATGTGCTGGCGCACGCCGAAGCCTTCCTGCATCGATGCGCCGGGGTAGTCGACCAGGTCGGTCAGCAGCAGCGGGCGTTGCAGCCGCGTCAGCGGATGGTCCTGCCGCACGATGGCGCGGATGGGTTCGGGCCGCGAGTAGTGGGTACGCAGGCGGGCATCGTTGGGCGGCTGGAACACCAGGCCGATGTAGGCCTGGTCATCCACGATGCGCTGCACGATTTCAGAGGTGCGGGCGACGTCGATGTCCAGCGTCACCTCCGGGTGGCTGCGCCAGTAGCCGGGCAGCACGCGGTCGAACATCAGTTCGACAAAGCCTTCGCCCAGCACCAGGTCGATGTGGCCCCGTTCGGCCTTGCGCAGGCTGTCGATTTCCGAGAAGAAGCTTTCCTGGATGTTCTGCTGGCGCTTCACGTAGCGCGCCAGGATGTGGCCGGCATCGGTGGGCACGACGCCGCGGCCCCGGCGCTCGAACAGCGCCATGCCGCAGTCGCGTTCCAGCGCGGCGATGGCGCGGCTGACGGCGGACGGGTCCATGTTCAGCACTTCGGCGGCGCCGCGCACCGAACCCCGGCTCATGACCTGCATGAAGTAGTGGGTGCGGCGGGCGTCGAGTTTTTCGTCCATGGGAGCGGCTCCGTGGCGGCAAGGCATCGGAAAATTTGCAACAATACCGAGGGTTTACCCTGAGTTATTGCGTGATCTTGCAAAAAATTCCCAGGAAAAGCCCATCCGTTGCATTTTACGCAACGTAATAGCCCAGGTGGTGTCATGGTTGGCTTGCAGCCCCCCGGCGAAAATCGCCGCTGCCGTCCGCCGCGCCGTGGGCGGCCCTAAAACCTACTCACGTTCATCAGGGGAATTCGATGTCTCATGCCAGCGCCAGCCTGGCCGCGCCCACCATGTCGCTGTCCAGCCGCGTCCGCATGCTCGCCGCCATCTTGCTGGTGGTGATCGTGTCCGAAGCGATCGGCAGCGTCACCTTCGCGGTGGGCCCGGGCAAGATCGTTCTGCAGCCCATGCTCTGGGCCATCTTCATCGGCGCGATCGTGGCCGCTTTCGGCCAACGCCTGCCCGCGGGCGCCGGCATCGACACCGCCATGCAGACCCGCATCAGCGGCTACCTGCAATACGCACTGCTGCCGTTCCTGGCCAAGCTGGGCCTGATGGTGGGCGGCTCGCTGCCGCAGGTGCGCGAGGCCGGCTGGGCGCTGGTGTTCCAGGAATTCGGCCACTTCTTCGGCACCATGGCCATCGGCCTGCCGCTGGCCCTGCTGCTGGGCATCAAGCGCGAAGCCATTGGCGCCACGTTCTCGGTGGGCCGCGAGCCCAGCCTGGCGATCATCGGCGAGCGCTACGGCATGAATTCCCCCGAAGGCCGCGGCGTGATGGCCGAGTACATCACCGGCACCGTGATCGGCGCGCTGTTCGTGGCGCTGATGGCCGGCTTCATCACCAGCCTGAACATCTTCGATCCGCGTTCGCTCGCCATGGGCGCCGGCGTGGGCTCGGGCAGCATGATGGCCGCGGGCGTGGGCGCGATTGCCTCGCAGCAGACGCCGGAAGTGGCGCACCAGGTAGCCGCGCTCGCTGCCGCCGCCAACCTGCTGACCACCGTGGTGGGCGTGTACTTCACGCTGTTCATCTCGCTGCCGACGACCATCTTCCTGTACGGCAAGCTGGAACCCGTGCTGGGCCGCTTCTCGCGCGCCAAGGCCGAACCCGCCGCTGCCGCCGCTGCGGATACGGCTGACGGCGAAGTGCCCTCGCACTCGGTGAAGATGGGCTTTGGCGATCGCCTGACCGCCTACGCCATCTGCGGCCTGTTCGCGCTGGTGGGCAATCGCCTGGGCTACAACGTGCCGTTCCTGGACGCGCTGCCCGGCATGGCCATCATCATCCTGCTGGTCGTGATTGCCGACCTGCTGCTGCGTGTCGTGCCCAAGCTGCCGGCCGTGGCCGTGCTGTCGCTGATCGCGATGACCGTGGGCTGCCCAGGCGTGCTGCCGTACTCGGACCAGATCATCGCCGCCGTCGGCAAGGTGAACTTCCTGCCGTTCACGACGGTGATCCTGGCGATGGCCGGCCTGTCGATCCTGAAAGACCTGCCTGCCTTCCGCAAGCTGGGCTGGAAGATCGTGGTGGTGTCGCTGGCCGCCAACGCCGGCACCTTCATGGGCGCCACCGTGATTGCCGAGTTCTTCCACTGATTGTGACGGGCTGTTCGGCCGATGGCCGGGACGGCAGGGGCGGTGAGCCTTACCGTCCGCCCAACAGAAAGCCGCCCTGGGGCGGCTTTTTTCTCGCGCATCAGGTGCGTGCGCCGGGACGGTAGCGCGCGTTGTCGGTGACGTTTTCCGTGGCGCCGATGTTCTCGACCTTGGGGATATTCAGGCCGGCGGCTTTCATGGCAACGGCGGTCTGCAATTCCTGCACTTGCGGATTGCCCATCGCCACGCGATACGGCTGCAACGGCGTCAGGCCTTCGATGGTGCCCAGGTCGTTGGCGGTGTCGCCACGCAGCGCGACGGGATCGGGGCGCGCCGAGAAATCGTCCACCGCGCGGCGCAGGCGGGCGTCGGCGTACAGGTCGCGCAGTTGGTCGACATTGACGGTGGCGGGGGCGGCGGCCAGCGCTTGCGGCGTTTGCGTCGTGGCGGGTTGGGCGGCGCGCACGTCGCGTTCGGCCTGGGCCGAGTCCGTGGCCGTGCGGGCAATGCGCTGGGCTTGCCAGGCGGCCTGGGCCTGGGCGCTGCGCTGGGCCTGACGGGTGGCGGCGTTGCGCGCGGCCCATTCGGCTTCCCAGACCGGGCGGGTGTCATCCAGCAAGGGAATGCGCGCGGCATAGGGCGCGGCGACTCGGCTGATGGGGGAGACGGCGGTCACGTTCATGCGTGGCTCCCTGGGGGGGGTCTATGGGTTGGGCTGGCAGGCCCTGCGAAAGTTCAATATAGACGTCGGCCCCGGCACCGTCATTTCCATCTGTAAGAAAAAAAAGCCCCTGGCAAGCGCCAGGGGCCAGCGGCGGGTTCAAGCGAACGCGCCGTACCAGGCAGCCGCCCTACCTGAAGCCCGGCGGGTTCTCCAGGCGTCGCGGCTGCCCAAACCGTGTTCAGGCGTGCGGCAGCGTGGCCTGCATCGACGGACGTTGGTTGAAGGTCTTGAACCAGGCGGCAACGGCGGGGTGGCCGGCGCGCCAGTCGAAGTCGGGGTAGCGGAAATCCAGGTAGCCCAGGGCGCAGCCCACGGTGATGGTGCCGATGTCCAGCCGGCCTTCCAGGCTGGTGGCGGTCTTTTCCAGTTGGGCCAGGCCGTCGCGCACCTTGCCCAGCTGGCCTTCGTACCAGCCGTCCCAGCGCAGGGCTTCGGGGCGCAGCACGGTTTCGTAGCGGGCCAGCAGGGCCGCGCCCAGCATGCCGTCGCCCAGCGATTGCTCGGCCAGGGCGCGCCAGCGGGTAGCGCCGGCCGGGAACAGTGCGCCGCCGCCCAGCTCGTTGAGGTATTCGCAGATGACGCGGCTGTCGAACAGCGCCTGGCCGTCATCGGTGAGCAGGGTGGGCACCTGGCCCAGCGGATTGCTGGGGATGATGGTCTGATCGCGGACCACGGGGCCGGCGGCGCTGGGCAGCTTTTCGATGCGGTCGACCAGCCCCAGCTCGTGCGCGATGACCATGCATTTGCGCACAAAGGGCGAGGCGGGCGAGAAGTAGATCTTCATGTGGGGTCCTTGAGGGTTGGCGTAGCGTCAGTGTTGGCCGTGGGCCAGGTGTTGTCCAGCGACCCAGCCGAAGGTCAGCGCGGGGCCCAGCGTGATGCCGGGCGCGGGATAGGCGCCGCCCATGACCGAGTGCATATCATTGCCCACCACGTACAGGCCGGCTATCGGCTGGCCGGCTTCGTCCACGGCCTGGGCGTTGCGGTTTGCCGCAATGCCGCATGCCGTGCCGATGTCGCCGGGGACCACCTTGACCGCGTAGTAAGGGCCGGCACCCAGCGGCGCCAGGCAGGGATTGGGGGCGTGCTCGGGGTCGCCCAGGTAGCGGTTGTAGGCGGTGCCGCCCTTGCCGAAGTCGGGGTCGTGTCCTTCTGCGGCATGCTGGTTGTAGCGTTGCACCGTAGCGGCCAGCGCGTCGGCGGGCACGCCCAGTTTTTGCGCCAGGGCTTGCAGCGTGGGCGCTTGCACCAGGTAGCCGGCGTCGATCAAATGCTGCCGCGGCCGGCCGCCGGGCAATGCCAGGCCCAGGCCCCAGGTATCGATGAAGCGCTGGTCGCACAGCAGGTGGGCGGGCACCGTGGGCGTGTCGGCGTGGCTACGGTACATGGCTTCGACGAACGCGTGGTACGAGGTCGATTCGTTGACGAAGCGGCGACCGGCGCTGTTGACCGCGATCAGGCCCGGCTTGGCGCGGTCCCACACCAGGTGGGGATAGTGCAGCGGTGCGCGGCCCGGCTGTTCCAGGATGGACACCGGCGCCCAGAACGCAGGGCTGCTATGGCCCTGGCCCAGCGCGGCACCCGCGCCTTCGGCCAGGCGGATGCCGTCGCCGGTATTGTCGCGCGGCGACATCGACCAGTCGCCAGTGGGATGCGGGTAGGCCTGCTGGCGGCGCGCCGAATCCCAGGGAAAGCCGCCCGTGGCCAGCACCACGCCGCGGCGGGCGCGGATGTTCATCTGCCGGCCTTGGTGCTCGACCGTGGCGCCCAGCACCGCGCCGTCGTCGCCGCGCACCAGCCCCAATGCTGGCGTATCGAGCCAGTACGGGATGTTGCGGGACAGCATGGCATGGAACAGCTGCGCGGCCAGCGCGTTGCCCAGCAGCAGGCGGGTGCCGCGGTGATAGCCGCGCAGGCGGTCGGCGTAATAGCGCAGCACCAGCTTCATGGCGTGCCGCCAGGAGGTGAAGGCGCGCGTGGCGCGCAGCAGATGCCGCACGTCGGTGATGTTGACCATCATGCCGCCCAGCACCGTGAATTCCTTGAGCGGGTCGCGCAGCGTCTTGAAGTGGCGGCCAAGCTTGCGGCCGTCGAATTCCACCGGGTCCAGCGACCGGCCGCCCAGGGCAGCGCCGGGCCGGTCGGGGTAGTAGTCGGGCGACGCGGTGCGTGCGGCGACTTGCAGGAAACCGCGCTCGACCAGATCGTCCATCATGCGCGGCCCGGCTTCCAGGTAGGCGCGCTTCATGTCGTCGGACGCCGCGGCGCCGACGGTTTCCTGCAGATAGGTCCAGACCTTGTCGAAACTGTCGGGATGGCCGGCGGCGTCGGTCTGCGCGTTCAGCGGTATCCACAGCGCACCGCCCGAAATCGCGGTCGAACCGCCGATGTGGCCGGTCTTTTCCACCAACAGTACGTCCAGGCCTTCGACGCTGGCGGTGAGCGCGGCGCTCATGCCGCCCGCGCCCGAGCCGACGACCAGCGCGTCGACTTCCTTGTCCCATTTGATGCTGTCCATGCCGCTTATGCTCCCGACCCGCCCAGCGATTTGCCGCCGTCCACGAAAATGACCTGGCCGGTAATGAAGTCCATGTGCGGCGCGGCCAGGAAGGACACGGCATTGGCGATGTCTTGCGGTTGGCCGGCACGCCCCGTGGGCTGCAAGGCCAGTTGCGCGGCCAGGCGCTCGGCGCTCAGGTTGCGCAGCAGCGGCGTGTCGATCAGGCCGGGTGCGATGGCATTGACCAGGATGCCGCGCGGCGCCAGCTCCATGGCCGAGGCCCGCGTGTAGCCCACCAGCGCGGCTTTCGAGGCCACGTAGTGCGGATGGTTCCTCGCGCCTAGATAAGCGCGCGAGGCGATGTTGACGATCTTGCCGCCGGTGGCCATGTCGCGCGCGGCTTCCTGCGTGAGCGTAGCCACGGCCAGCAGGTTGACGTTGAACATGCGGCGGTAGTCGTCGCTGGTGACGTCAAAGAACTTGCGCTCGTCGAACAGGCCGGCGTTGTTGACCAGCGCGGCCAGCGGCGCCAGTTCGCGCACCAGCTGGCGGGTGGCGTGTTCGTCGGTCAGGTCCACTACGCGGTAGTCGACGGCAAGGCCTTGTGCTTGCAGTGCGTGGGTTTCGCGGGCGGCCAGCTCGGCGTTGCGGTCGGCCATGACTGCGCGAAAGCCGTCGCGTGCCAGGCGCTCCACGATGGCCAGGCCCATGCCGCTGGCGCCGCCCGTGACCAGCGCGGTGCCTGAAGTGTTGTCTGCTTGCATGTCGATTCCTATACGGCCAGGTAGCCGCCGTCCACGGGCAGCACCACGCCGTTCACGTAGCTGGCCATGTCGGAAGCCAGGAACAGCACGGGGCCGACGATTTCGTCGGCGCGGCCGGCGCGTGCCATCGGGGCGCGCTGCATGTACCAATCGGTGCCGTGCGCTTGCGAGCGTTGGCCGGCCGTCATTTCCGTTTCCATCAGCCCGGGCGCCACGGCGTTCACGCGCACGCCGTGCGGCGCCAGGTCGCGTGCCAGCACCTCGGTGAATGAGCGCACGCCGCCCTTGGACACCACGTAGCCCGCCGTCGAGATGCCGCAGCCATACGCCACGATGGAGCACAGGTTGACGACGGCGCCGCGCGTCGCCTTGAGCTGTTCGACGAAGGCATGGGTGACGTTGAACGTGCCTTGCAGGTTCACGCTCATGACGCGGTCCCAGATCTGCGGCGTCTGCGGGTCGTCGAACGGGGCGCGCGCCGAGATGCCGGCGTTGTTGACCAGCACGTCGATATTGCCGTGGCGGCTGGCGGATTCGGCGGCGAAGGCGCGCACCGCTTCGGCATCGGTCACGTCCAGCGCAACGTCGAACGCGCGGCCGCCCTCGGCCGCGATGGCTTGCGCGCTGGCGCGTGCCAATGCGGGGTCCAGGTCGGCCACGATCACCGTAGCGCCCTGGCGGGCAAAGCCCTGGGCGATGGTGGCGCCCAGGCCGCGGCCGGCGCCGGTGACGAGGACTCGCTTGTCTTGCATCATGCTCATGACAATTTCCTAGGCGCCCAGGTAGGCGCGTTGCACGGCTTCGTCGCTGGCCAAGGCGGATGATTCGCCTTCCAGCGCGATCTCGCCGTTTTCCAGGATGTAGGCATAGCTGGACACCGACAGCGCCAGCTTCACGTTCTGTTCGACCAACAGGATGGTGATGCCCTGTTCACGGTTCAGGCGCAGCACGATGTCGAAGATCTGCTCGACCACCAGCGGCGACAGGCCCATGGACGGTTCGTCCAGCAGGATCATGCGCGGGCGCGCCATCATGGCGCGGCCGGTGGCCAGCATCTGCTGCTCGCCGCCCGACAGCGTGGCCGCCTTTTGCTCGAAGCGTTCGCGCAGCCGCGGAAAGGTGTCGCACACCATGTCCAGGTCCTGCTTGACCGCCTGGCGGTCATGCCGCAGGTAGGCGCCCATTTCCAGGTTTTCGCGCACGCTCATGTCGCGGAAGATCTCGCGGCCTTCGGGCACCTGCACGATGCCGCGGCCGACGATGGCGTCGGCCGGCTGGCGGTGGATGGCCTCGCCGTCAAAGCGCACGCTGCCCGCGGTGGGCGACACCAGCCGGGAGATCACGTTGAGCGTGGTGGACTTGCCCGCGCCGTTGGCGCCCAGCAGCGCCACGATGGCGCCTTGCGGCACTTTCAGCGACACGTCCTGCAAGGCGCGGATGTTGCCGTAGGCGGCGCTGACCGACTCGACTTCAAGCAGATACTCAGCCACCGGCGGCTCCCTTGCCCAGATAGGCTTCGATGACGCGGGGGTTGCTGCGCACCTCCGCGGGCGTGCCTTCGGCGATCTTCTCGCCGAACGACATGACGGTGATGCGATCCGAGATCGACATCACCAGCTGCATCACGTGCTCGACCAGCAGCACCGTGATGCCGTCGCGTTCGCACAGCTCGGTCAGGATGCGGTCCAGCGTTTCGATTTCGCGGTTGCGCAGGCCGGCAGCCGGCTCGTCCAGCAAGAGCAGCTTGGGCGAGATGGCCAGCGCGCGCGCCAGTTCCAGCATCTTCTGGCGGCCGAAGTCCAGGCTGCAGGCGGGCGTATCCAGGAAGTCGGCCAGCCCCACGCGTTCAAGCAGGTGCTCGACGCGTTCGCGCGCTTCGGCGCGGGCGGGGCGCAGCAGACGCGACGCCGTGGACGCGCCCTGCGCGTAGGTGCCGAGCAAGGCGTTCTCGCGCACCGTCAGCGCGCTGAACAGCTCCAGGTTCTGGAAGGTACGCGCCACGCCCAGTGCAGCCATTTCGTGCGGCTTTTTCGTCGTGATGTCGACGCCGTCGAACACGATGCGGCCCTGGGTGGGGCGGTAGTAGCGCGAGACGCAATTGAAGGTGGTGGACTTGCCGGCGCCGTTGGGACCGATCAGCGCATGGATGCGGCCGCGTTCCACCTGCATGGACAGGCCGTTGATGGCCGTCAGGCCGCCGAACTTCACCGTCAGGCCCTGGACGTCGAGATAAGGCTGGGCGCTCATGCGGCGCTCCTTTGCGTGGGTTTGGCCGTCGCGGCGGCACTGCCCGTGCGCGTGGGCAGCGGGGCGGCCGGCGGGGGCGCGCGGCGGCGCGCGTCGCGGCTGGCGAACAGGCCTTTGGGCGCGAACATCATGAAGCCCATCAGGATCACGCCGTAGATGATTTCCTGGAACGACAGCGCCTGGCGCAGCAGTTCCGAGATCAGGCCGAAGCCCAGCGCGCCGGCGATGGCGCCGCGCACCGAGCCGATGCCGCCCACGACCACCATGGTGAGAATCAGGATGGTGGTCTGGAAGCCCAGGCTTTCGGGGTGGATGAACGAGGCAAAGGTGGTATACATGCCGCCCGCGATGCCGGCGTACGCCGCCGATAGCGTGAAGGCGGTGCGCTTGATGGCGTTGACGTTCACGCCCATGGCTTGGGCGGCCACATCGCTTTCACGCACGGCCCGGAAGGCTGACCCCAGCTGCGAGCGCGACAGCGCAATGGTGGCCCACAGCAGCAGCGCGGCTATTGCCACGACAAACGGATAGGCCTTGATGTCGGACACCAGCTCGTAGCCGAACAGCGTGGCGGGCGAAATCCGAAAGCCGTTCGAGCCGTTGGTGACCGACTGCCAGTTCAGGAACACCCACTGCATCGCCTCGCCAAAGGCAAAGGTGGACAGCGCCAGGTAGATGTCGCGCATGCGCAGCGCCAGCGCGCCGATGAGGTAGCCCAGCGCGGCGGCCAGCAGGCCGCCGGCCACGATGGACACGAAGAAGGGCGGGTGCCACAGATTGTTGATGAGGCCGGCGGTGTAGATGCCCACGCCGTAGAACGCGGCGTGCGACAGCGCGAACTGCCCGGTTTCACCGATGACCAGGTGCAGGCCCAAGGCCAGCACCACGAACACCATCAAGAGGTTGACGACATAGATGACATAGCCGCTGGCCACGAACGGCAGGGCGACGAGCGCCACGGCCATCAGCGCCAGCAGGGCGGGATCGAGCTTGGATTTCATACTTTCTTCACCTGCAGTTTGCCGCCCAGGAGGCCTTGCGGACGCAGCAGCAGCACCACCATGATGGCGACAAAGGGCGCCACGACGATGGCATTGGTCGAAATGAACAGCCCCACCAGGTTCTCGGCCACGCCGATCACGAAGCCGCCGACCACGGCGCCTGGCAGGCTGGTGATGCCGCCAACGATGGCGGCCGCGTAGGCCAGGATGGCGATGTGGCCGATGTCGGGCGTGATCAGGATCTTGGGCGTGATGAGCAGGGCCGCCACTGCCGAGATCAGGCCGGACAGCGCCCACACCATCATGCGGATGCGCGTCAGGTTCACGCCCACCAGGCGCGCGGCCTTGGGGTTCATGCCGACGGCGCGCATGGCCTTGCCCACGCGGGTGTAGGTGAACATCACGTACAGCAACAGCATCACGCCGACGGCCACCGCGAAGATCACCAGGTCCAGCTGGGTCAGCACGGCGTCGCCGATGATGACGGCGTCGGTGGGCGCCAGCGGCGGCAGCGAGCGCGGCGTGTCGCCCAGCCCGGTCTGGCGCACCAGGCCCTTCAGGGCATAGGCCAGGCCCAGGGTCGCGATGACCATCTGCACGCCCACGCCCTTGGAGGCGATGACGCGTTCCATCACCACCCGCTGGAACAGGCCGGACACCCCCGCCACGACGGCCAGCGTCACGGGGATGACCACCAGATAGGGCCAGCCCATGACCAGGGTCAGGAACAGGGCGATGTAGCCGCCGACCATGAAAATTTCGCCTTGCGCGAAATTGGGCACGTCGGTGGTCTTGAAGATGATGACGACGGCAACGGCCAGCAGCGCGTACACGCTGCCCGTCACCAGCCCTGACAGCACCCCTTGCTGCAGGAACAACCAGAAATCGGCAAAGCTCATGATGGTCTCCGGCGGTCCGCGCGGCGCTGCGCCGCGGCGCGGACCTGGCCTGTGGCCGTGGTAGCGGCAGGTTTACGGCTGGTACTTCCAGACGCTCTTGAAGGCGCCGGGCACCAGCGACATGTTGGTGCCGTCGAACTTGATGTAGATGGCCGATTCCTGCGCGGCGCGGTCGTTGGGACCGAATTCGATCGGGCCGGCCATGACGCCGGAATCGAACTTCATCGTTTCCAGCGCCGCCAGCACCTTCTCGCGGGTGGGTTGCGGGCCGGCGGCCTTCAGCGCATTGACGACCGCCATGGCGGGCGGCAGGCCATAAGGCATGTAGGTCTGCGGATGGCCCGGCTTGGCGGCCAGGTCGGGGTAGGCCTGCTTGTACATGTCGTAGACCCAGGTCAGCTTGGGGCCGCCGGGCATGTCGGCCAGCACGTCCTGGATGTAGACGTTCTTGAAGGCATCCTTGTTGCCCACGTTCTCGACCAGCTGCTTGAGATCGGCGGTGCCGTTCACGGCCAGCACGATGGGCTTGTTCCAGCCCAGTTCCTGCGCCTTCTTGATGATCAGCGCGGCGGGGCGGGCGTAGGTGGTCAGGAGCAGCACGTCCGGATTGGCGGCGCGGATCTTGAGCATCGGCGCGGTGACGTCGGTGATGTTCGGATTGACCGACTGCACCTGCAAGCCCAGGTTGTCCAGCTGCTTGGCCTGGGCCTGCGCGGCTTCCAGGTTCCAGCCGCCGTAGGCGTCATCGTGGTTGATGTAGCCGATCTTTTTGGCCTTCAGGTGTTCGGCGGCAAACTGCACCATTGATCCGCCCACGGCGTGCTGCGAGATCGAGAACGCGCCATAGATGTACTTGGACGGCGGATACAGCGCGCCGTCGCCGGAGGCGTTCAGCATGACCAGCGGCATTTTTTCGCGTTCGACGTATTCGCGGGCGGCCACCACCGCAGCCGAGCACGAGCCGCCGTTCAGCAGGAAGACCTTGTCTTGTTCGGTCAGCTTCTTCACCGCGGCGACCAGGTCGTTGGCGTTGCAGCGGTCGTCTTCGATCACCAGTTCGATCTGGCGGCCATTCACGCCGCCTTCCTTGTTGACCTTGGCGTACCACATCTTGGCAGCATTCAAGACGTCAAAGCCATAGGCCATGCCGCTGCCCGACAGGGGCGCGAACAGGCCGATCTTGATGGTCTTGTCGGTGATGCCCGGTTCCTGCTGGGCCTGGGCGGTGGCGCCGACGGCCAGGGCGCAGAGCGCGGCGGCCGCGTAGCGGCGAGGGTGAATCATGGTTTGTCTCCCGTTTTATGTGTGCGCGCCTTTATGAATGGCGCGTTGCTGCGTAGGCGGCCAGGCCGCCGGATAGGGTTCACTGCATGCGGTAGCCGCCGTTCACGTCGATGACGCTGCCGGTGATGTAGCCGGCTTCTTCCGAGGCCAGGAAGCGCACGGCGGCGGCCACGTCGTCGACGGTGCCGATGCGGCCCAGCGGAATGGCTTGCGCGGCAGCGGCCAGGGCGCCGCTACTGGTGACGGTGCTGCGCAGCATGTCGGTGTCGATCAGGCCGGGCGCAATGCCGTTGACGGTGACGCCCAGGTGCGCGGATTCGCGCGCCATGGCCTTGGTCAGGCCCAGCACGGCAGACTTGGCGGCGATGTACGAGGCGCTGGATCGGTAGCCGCCCAATTGCGCGGCGACCGAGGTGAAGGTGACGATGCGGCCATGCGCCAGCGGCGCGGCTTCGCGCCGACGCAGGTAGGCGCGGCCGCACAGGAAGACGCCGCGCGCGTTGACGGCGAAGCTGCGTTCCCAGATGTCCAGGGTGGTGTCTTTGATGAGCGGCCGTTCGCCGTTGGCCTGGAACAGCAGCAGGCCGGCGGCGCTGACGAGCACGGCGATGGGGCCGTGGGTCTGTTCGATCTGGTCGAAGGCGGTCTCGACGGCGGTTTCGTCGCTGACGTCGAAGGCGTGGGCAGCGTGCGGGGCGCCCAGTTCGTCGGCGACGCGGCGGGCCCGCTGGGCATCGACGTCGGACACGATGACGCGGTAGCCGGCGCGCGCCAGTTCCTGGCAGATGGTGGCGCCGATGCCGCCGCCGCCGCCGGTGACGAGCGCAAGACGCGGGGCCGTGCCCGCGGCCGGCGTGGATACATTGGACATGCTGTCTCCTGTTGCACGGGTCGCCTCGCCTTGGGGAGTGCGCCCGCCTGTCTGAATTTTTTGCGATTATGTATACATGATGGGTGGGGAGGTATAGGGGGTTTCCCTGGGTTTCATGAGAATTCAGGCTGGCCCATAGGGGAGATCCCTATCAGCGTTTCGCTTGAGGCCGTCGTATGTATTCTTCATGTATACAATGAGACCATGGATACGCTCTCTCAACACGTTACCGATACGCTGCGGGACTGGGTGCTGCACGGCAAGTTCAGCCCTGGCGCCCGCCTGGAGGAAATCCCGCTGGCCGAGAAGCTGGGGGTGTCGCGCACACCGGTGCGGGCGGCCCTGGCGACGCTGGGCAATGAGGGGTTGCTGGAACATCTGCCCAAGCGCGGTTATACGGTGCGGGCTTACGACATTGCCGAGATCGTGGCGGCGTACGAGGTGCGCGCGGCGCTGGAAGGGCTGGCCTGTCGGCAGGCGGCGCTACGCGGACTGTCGAACGATGCGGTGGCGGTGCTGAAGAATTGCCTGGATGAGGGGGATCGGATTCTGGGCAAGGGCGTGCTGCTGGCGGAAGACCATCTGCCTTATCAGCAGGTCAACATTACCTTGCACAACGGGATTCTGGAGGCGGCGGGCAATCCGTGGGTGAAGCGGTTTGCGACGCAGGCGCAGGCGATTCCTTATGCGTCGGATCGGATCATCCTGTGGGAGGACCATGGGATTATTTTGCGGTCGCATGATGATCATCATCGGATCGTGAACGCGATCATCGGGCGGGATGGGGCGCGGGCCGAGGATCTCATGCGGGAGCATGTCTACTACGCGGGGATTATTCTTAAGAATAATTATGAGAGGTTGGCGCAGGCTTATCGGGTGTAGGGGGGGCTTGGCTTTTTTTTGCGGCGGTTGTGGGTTCTTGAGCCGCGCGTGACGGGGCAGGCGGGTGAGGGCGGGGCTACGATTGCGGTCCGGAGCCTTCGCTCCGGACTGCCCCGTGCTCATCCTCGTCACCGCCGTCGGCGGTTCCTTCGGATTCCGCCGGGCGCATCTACACGCCCCGCCCTCACCCGCCTGCCCCGTCACGCGCTCTTGATGTGCCTTACTGGCGGGCGCTGGGGCGGGCGGTGTGCTTGGCGTGTTGGCCAAGGTCGGTTTGGGGGTGGAGGGGTTTGCGGGGCCCGCCTCGTGCCGGCCGCGCGGGCGGCCTTGCTCGGCTTACGTGGTGTCTTGCGTCGGCGGATGACGCTGCGCGCTTGCGGAGAGTGGGGGAAGCCAGGCGACCTGGCGCGGTTTGCGCCGTGTGGCTCGTGCCCGTGTTGTTGCCAGGGTTTGAAAAGTGCGTACGCCTTTGGGCGTGGCGATGTCAGTGCTTGCGCTCAGCACGGCGGCTTGGCCGCCGCGCTGGGGGTGTGGCTTAGGCGGGCAGGCCGGTTTCCAGGCAGGGGTGGAATTCGCCGGTGGCGGGGTCGCGCAGGAAGAGGACGCCGGTGGCGACGCCGAAGTAGGTGCCGTGCAGTTCGAGTTCGCCCTTTTCCACGCGGCGGCGGATGGAGGGGAAGGTCATCAGGTTGTTCAGGCTGTGGCCGATGACGGCGAGTTCCAGGCGTTTGAGGTTGGCGGCGCGGTCGTCGGTGCCGGGGCCGATGGCGTCGGCGACGGGGGCGATCTGGGACATCCACTTGCCGATGAAGTCGCCCTTGGTGAGGGGCTTGGCGTCGTCGAAGAAGGCGCGGATGCCGCCGCAGGAGGCGTGGCCGAGAACGACGATGTGTTTGACGTTCAGGCCGTTGACGGCGAATTCGATGGCGGCGCTGGTGCCGTGGTACGAGGATTCGGAGTCGGGGTCACAGGGTGGGACGAGGTTGGCGACGTTGCGCACGACGAACATTTCGCCGGGGCCGGCATCGAAGATCGCTTCGGGCGAGACGCGGGAGTCGCAGCAGCCGATGATCAGGATTTCCGGGCTTTGCCCAGTTTCGGCTAGTTTTTCGTAGCGGCTGCGTTCGGAATGGAAACGGCCTTCGAGAAACGATTGATAGCCTTCGGTGAGTCTTTTGGGAAACATGATCTTCACTTCCTTGGTAACGATGCCAGGCGTGCTGGCGCGCCGCGGACGCAACAAGGGGCTTCGTGTGGAAGCCCCTTTTGTCGAGTCGGCATACGGAATTTTCCCATACTTGGACCCGGACTTGTTTGACTAAACCCTGATATCGCCAGGGTTTTTAATGCCTTGCAAGGATAGCCCCCCGGCCGCCCGAAGGCCGGGGCGCCCCCGAGGGGCAGCAAGCGTGCGGAGCGCGCGGCGTGGGGGCACTATCTAGCCCTGACGTCTAACGCTGTGACCTTGGCGAATTGGAGGGGCGTGATGGCGCGGATCATCTTGATCTGGCCGGGCGCGAGGGGGCCGATGTCGTCGTCGCGGACGCGGCCGACCTCGCGGCCCTGGTCGTCGTAGAGGACGAAGGTGAGCATGACGTTGTTGACGGCGCGGGTGGATTGGTTGGCGAGCGAGCCGGTGATGGTGGAGACGTTTTCGTTGGTGTCGCGGATGGCCTGGATGTTGCCCAGGGTGACGCCGTAGAAGAAGCTTTGCGCGCTGGCAGCGCCGGTCAGGCCGGCCAGCAGGGCGACGAAGGCGAGGGCGGTTTTCATGCGGGTCTCCTGTGAGGCCGACGCGGCGCGAGCCGGGCTGCCTGGGACGCGGTCTTTTGCCTGGTGTTGCCGCGGGTATGCGCCTATCTCACACCTTTCAGCGCGCGGGCACAACGGCCTGAAAGGATGAATGGGTAACAGGTTGCGCGGGATTACCGCAGATTTCTCTGCGGATGCCACAAGTGCATCGGAATGTCTCCAAGTTGAGGGTTGTTGGGCGCATTTTCGGGGCCGTTGGTGCGCGGGCGTTACGGTGAGTTGTGGCGAAGTTGCCGCGCTCTCTCGGCCGGATTCGCGGTGTGTGCCCAGGCGTTTTTGCTGCGCCTTTCCGCAAGCTGAACGGCGGCGCGGGCGTTAGCATTTGTTGTCTTTTGGGCGCTTGCGAAGCGGTCTGGTTTGTCCGATGATGACCGGGCCGGCACCTTGGCCGGCGGAACGTGCGGCCCGGTTGTGCGCGTGGATGGCGTCGGCGGGCGCTCAAGGGAGGAACCCATGCTTTCCCGTACTAGCCAGTTGGCTTCGGCCATTGTGTTGTCCGCCTGCTGCCTGGGCGCCGCCTATGCCCAGACGCCCGCCGCCACCACGCCCGCTCCCGCCAAGACGCCTACCGCGCAGCAGCAGCGCATGGCCGATTGCAACAAGTCGGCGGAAGGCAAGAAGGGCGACGATCGCAAGACCTACATGAGCGCGTGCCTGAAGGGCGAGGCCCCGGCGCCCGCCAAGCAGCTGACGCCGCAGCAGCAGAAGATGAAGGACTGCAACGCCAAGGCCGGCGAACAGAAGCTGACCGGCGACAAGCGCAAGACGTTCATGAGCACCTGCCTGAAGGGCTGAACGCCGCTTGATGCAAAAAAAGCGCCGACCGTTGAAAGGGTCGGCGCTTTTTTTTGGGGGATACCGTGGTTTACACCGTCGCGATCGGCGTGACCGGGGACCCGATCGCGTGCGGCAGGCGCAGCGGCGGGGCGGTCAGCATGAAGCGGTGGCGGCCGTTGGCGTGCAGCCAGTCGGCCAGGTCTTTGAGATACCAGAGTTCGGCCAGGGGCAGGCCCAGCTTGAACAGGCAGTGGTGGTGCAGCGGCAGCATGGCGCGCGGGCCGGTCTTTTCGCGGGCGGGGTAGGCCTCGACCGCGTAGTTGTCGGCGCAGATGGCGGCGATGCCGCTGTCGGTGATCCATTGCAGCAGCGCGGCATCGGTGCCGTCCAGCGCGGCGCCGTAGGTGTGCAGCACCTGGGCGTCCGGTGTGCCGTTCATGGCGACGACCGCCTCGGCGTAGCCGGTGCGCAGCACCAGCATGTCGCCGGGTTCGACCTCGATGTGGTCGGTGGTCAGCACGTGCATGAGTTCGGCGTGGCCGATCAGCGTGCGGCCGGGGCCATAGTGGCGCAACAGGTCGACCAGTACGCCGCGGCCCTGCATGCCTTTCTGGGCCAGGTTTTCCACGCCCAGCTTCAGTGCGGCCGACGGGCCGCCGCTGTTGCAGCCGCAGCCGGTGTGGTCGCCATCGGCCGGGCCCAGCACGTCCACGCCGGCCTGAAAGCCGTTGTAGTAGCGCAGTTCAGGCTTGCCGTCGCCGTCGGCGTCGAACAGCGCGCCCACGTGCGCCAGGGCGTCCCACTGGGTGGAATACTGCATGGACAGCAGCACCTGATCGTCGCTCAGCACGTCCACCGCATCGGGGTTGACGTTGCGCAGGGGGAAGTTCAGGTAGGGCGTGTCCTGCAGCTTCGTCGGGCTCAGCTGCGGCGGATGTCGGCGCGGGTTGAGCACGTTGCCGCCAGGCAGGTCCAGGGGCAGGGACAGGCAGAACGTCTGGCCGGCGCGGATTTCGCGTGCGCCCTTCAAGACTTGTTCTTCGGTGATGAGATTCAGGCGGCCGAGTTGGTCGTCGGGTCCGAAGTCGCCCCAGTTGGAGCCTTCGGGCCGGTGGGTCCAGCGCTGCATGCGGTTTACTCCGTCAGGAAGTCGACGACCGCGCGGGTGAAGGCTTCCGGTTGCTCCCAGTTGGAAATATGGGAGGTATTCAATTCCAGGTACTGCGCGCCGGCGATGGCATCGGTCAGTTCGCGGCCCTGGGCGGGTGTGGCGGCCAGGTCGTGGGTGCTGGCGATGACCAGCGTGGGGGCCTTGATGGCCGACACCTGTTCGCGGAAATCGGCGTCGCGCAGCGCGGCGCAGTTGCCCGAATAGCCGGCGTCGGGCGTGCGGCGCAGCATGTCGATCAGCACTTGGGTCAGGCCCGGTTCGGCGGCGCGGTAGTCGTCGGTCAGCCAGCGCTGGACCAGCGTGGGCGCCATCTTTTCCAGCGTCTGCTCGGCCACGGCGGCGATGCGGGTGCTCCAGCCTTCGGCCGAGCCAATGCGCGCGGCGGTGTTGCACAGGATCAGCTTGCTGATCAGTTCGGGGCGGTTCAGCGCCAGCCACAGGCCGGTGGGGCCGCCCATCGACAGGCCGCAGAAGTGCGCCTGCTTGATGTTCAGGTGGGCCAGCAGTTCGGCGACGTCGTTGCCCAGCTGCGCGAAGGTGTATTCGCCATCCGGCACCGAGGATTTGCCATGCCCGCGGGTGTCGTAGCGCAGCACGCGAAAGTGCTTGCTCAATTCGGGCACCTGGCGCGCCCACATGTCGGCGCAGGTGCCGAGCGAATTGGACAGCACCAGCACCGGCGCGTCGGCGGGGCCGTCGATGACGTAGAACAGCCTTGCCTGGCTGAGATCGGCGTAAGACATGGGGAAATCCTCGGGAATGGGCAACGGCCGCCCGGGGGCGGCCGTGTCTTGATTACAGATGGCAGGTGCCGTTGACGTAGGCTTTGCGCCAGCGGGTGATGGTCACGTGGTCAAACAGCTGGGCATGGGCGAACGGGTCGGCATCGATGAACTGCTGCGCGGCTTCGCGCGTGTCCAGGTCGACGATGTACAGGCCGCCGCCCGCATCCGTGCCGTCGTCCTGCAGCTTGGCGCCGCAGGCCAGCAGCAGGTGCTTGTTGGCATCCAGGTATTCCAGGTGCGCGGCGCGGTGCTGCTGGCGCACGGCCTGGTGGCCGGGCTTGTCGAAGGTTTCGATGATGTAGGGCATGGGCGGCTCCGGTCAGATCGCGGACGGGTGGCGCGCCAGCGCCGTGACGTTGATGTCCATGTACGGGAACAGCGGCAGCGACGACAGCAGCGTGTGCAGTTCGTCGTTGCTTTCGACGTCGAAGATGCTGACGTTGGCGTAGCGGCCGACCACGCGCCACAGGCTCTTCCATTTGCCATCGCGTTGCAGTTGCTGCGCCAGGGCCTTTTCGTCGGCCTTGAGTTTGTCGGCGCGTTCAGCCGGCATGTCGACGGGCAGGTTGACTTGCATTTGAACCATGAACAGCATTGCTTATCTCCTTATTGGGAAAACTTCAGCGGCAGGCCGGTCAGGCGCAGCAGCTCATCGGCGGTGATGTCGCCGAACATGTCGATGACGGTCACGCCGTCGGCGCGGATGTCGAACACGGCCACGTCGGTGTACACGCGCGACACGCAGCGCACGCCGGTCAGCGGATAGGTGCAGGCCTCGACCAGCTTGCTCTGGCCTTCGCGGGTGGTCAGTTCCATCATGACGAATACGTCCTTGGCGCCGATGGCCAGGTCCATCGCGCCGCCCACGGCGGGGATGGCGTCGGGCGCGCCGGTGTGCCAGTTGGCCAGGTCGCCGTGCTGCGACACTTGGAAGGCGCCCAGCACGCAGATGTCCAGGTGGCCGCCGCGCATCATGGCGAACGAGTCGGCATGGTGGAAGAACGAGCAGCCAGGCAGCTCGGTGACGGGCTGCTTGCCGGCATTGATCAGGTCGTAGTCTTCTTCGCCCTTGGCCGGAGCCGGGCCCATGCCCAGCATGCCATTTTCGGTATGCAGGATGACTTCGCGGTCGGCCGGCAGATGATTGGCCACCAAGGTGGGCAGGCCGATACCGAGGTTGACGTAGGCGCCTTCAGGGATGTCCTGGGCGACGCGGGCGGCGATCTGGTCGCGGGTCAGTTTGGTGCTCATTGCTGCTCCTTGGCGGCCGGGGTGGCGTCGATCTGCACGACGCGCTGCACGAAGATGCCGGGGGTGACGACGGTTTCCGGGTCCAGCGTGCCCAGTTCGACGACTTCACGCACTTGGGCCACGGCCACGCGCGCGGCGCTGGCCATGATGGGGCCGAAGTTGCGGGCCGTCTTGCGGTACACCAGGTTGCCCCAGCGGTCGCCGCGCTCGGCCTTGATGAGCGCATAGTCGGCATGCAGCGGATATTCCAGCACGTACTGGCGGCCGTTGATTTCGCGGGTTTCCTTGCCGTCGGCCAGCGGGGTGCCGTAGCCGGTGGGCGAGAAGAACGCGCCGATGCCGGCGCCGGCGGCGCGGATGCGCTCGGCCAGGTTGCCTTGGGGCACCAGTTCAAGTTCGATCTTGCCGCTGCGGTACAGGCCGTCGAAGATCTGCGAATCCACCTGGCGCGGGAACGAGCAGATGATCTTGCGCACGCGGTTGGCGCCGAGCAGGGCGGCCAGGCCGGTGGTGCCGTTGCCGGCGTTGTTGTTGATGATGACCAGGTCTTTCGCGCCTTGTTCGAGCAGGGCGTCGATCAGTTCCATGGGCTGGCCGGCGGTGCCGAAGCCGCCGATCATGACGGTGGCGCCGTCGGGGACGTCGGCGAGGGCGGCCGCCGCGCTTGCAACAAGCTTAGAAATCATGGTGTTCGCTCATAGGTGGCGTGTCATAATTTGTTCTTAATTAGAACTTTCGTTCTTCTGAAGAACATCGTTTCATGGGGAGTGTCGACCGTCAAGGCAAGCCGGCGCGGTGCGATCCCCCCCGTTCAGGGTTGCCGGCAACGGCAACGCTTTTTTTCGCGGTAGACGGATGGCCGAGCAAGAAACCCAGCAACCCAGCGACAGCTACGTTCAATCCTTTGCGCGCGGCCTGTCCGTGATCCGGGCCTTCGGCCCCGAGCGTTCGCAGATGACCTTGTCCGAGGTCGCCGCCGTCACCGGCCTGACCCGCGCGGGCGCGCGCCGCATCCTGTTGACGCTCGAACATCTGGGCTACGTCACGGTCGAAGACCGCAAATTCGCCCTGACCCCGCGCATCCTGGAACTGGGCTACGCCTATCTGTCGGGCACGCCGCTGTGGAACCTGGCGCTGCCCTACATGGAAGAAGTGGCCGAACTGACGCGCGAGTCGTGTTCCGTGTCGGTGCTGGAAGGCGCGGACATCGTCTACATCCTGCGGCTGTCGACGCACAAGGTCATGACCATCAACCTGGCGGTGGGCAGCCGGCTGCCGGCATGGGCCACGTCGATGGGCCGGGTGCTGCTGGCGGGCTTGTCCGCCACCGAGCTGGACCGGGTGCTGGCCATCAGCCAGATCCAGGCCTATACGCCGCACACCGTGACCGACGTCGCCGAACTGAAGCGGCTGCTGGCCGGCGTGCGCGCCGACGGCTACGCCTGCGTCGCGCAGGAACTGGAACCCGGCCTGCAATCGGTGGCCGTGCCCATCGTGGACCGCAGCGGCCGCGTGATCGCGGCCATGAACGTCAGCGGCCATGCCAATCGCTTTTCGCGCGAGGAAATGCTGGCCGCCTTCCTGCCGCCGCTGCGCCGCGCCGCCGATCAGATCAACCACGCGCTGCTGCGCCGCTAGGCGGCGCGAACGCGCGGTGAATAGGTGGCGGGCGCGCATGGCGGCGGGCCTCAGATCGGGGCGACGCCCAGCGTCGTGCCGCCGCAGACATACAGCATCTGGCCGGTGACGAAGCCGTTGTCGGGCGACAGGAAGAACATCGCGGCGCGCGCCACGTCTTCGGGCGTGCCCAGGCGCTTGACCACGATGCTGTTGATGATGCGTTCGGTCTGGGGCGCGCCGGCCGGATTGCTCTTGGTGAACAAGTCGGTGGCAATCGGCCCGGGGCCGATGGCGTTGACGGTGATGCCGTCGCCGCCCAGTTCCATGGCCAGCGTGCGCGTCAGCCCGACCAGACCCGCCTTGGTGGCCGAATAGACCACGCGGTCCGGCTTGCCCAGTGCGGCGCGCGACGACATGTTGACGATGCGGCCGAAGCCGGCTTCGCGCATGGCGGGCAGCGCGGCCTGCACCAGGATCAGCGCGGTGCGCAGATGCAGGTTCACCACATAGTCCAGATCGGCCAGCGTGGCCGTGTCGGCGGTGCCCGGGCGCGTGGCGCCGGCATTGTTCACCAGCCCGACGATGTTGTAGGCGGCGGTGACTTCGGCGGCGACCGCCTTGGTACGCGCTTCATCGGTCAGGTCGGCCTGGTACGACACCAGCCCGGCCGGCGGATTCTCGGGCAGCTTGTAGTCGATATTGACCACCTTGTGCCCCGCGTCCAGCAGCATGCGGATGATGGCGGCGCCGATCCCGGCGCTGCCGCCGGTCACGAGATATGCGGTAGGTTTGCTCATATCGGTTTCCCGTTCCAGTCTTTGTTGCGCGGCGCCCCGCGGGGCGCCGCGGCTATCAGTGGGTGAGATATCCCCAGGCCAGCACGGCGGTGATGTGGATCACGCCCACCCACAGCATCATGATGACCGTGTAGCCCATCACGTCGCGCAGCTTCAGCTTGGACAGCGCCAGGGCCGGCAGGATCCAGAAGGGCTGCACCAGGTCGTTCCAGGCGTTGCCCAGCATCACGGCCATGGTGGTCTGGTTCAGCGCGCTGCCGATTTCGCGGGCGGCATCGATCATGAACGGACCCTGGATGACCCAGTGGCCGCCGGCCGATGGCGCGAAGAAGTTGATGACGAACGAACTGATCAGGCCCCAGAACGGCAGCGTGGCCGGCGTGGCGACGTCGACGAAGACCTTGGAGATGGTGGTGACCAGGCCCGAGGCGGCCATGATGGCCATGATGCCGGCGTAGAACGGGTACTGCAGGATGATGCCCGAGATCGTCTTGATGCCTTCGGTCAGCTTGGCCACGTAAGCGGCCGGCGTGCCCAGCAGGATGATGCCCAGGAACAGGATGATGAAGTTGATCAGGTTCAGGTCGAGCGAACCGCCGTCGACGAAGTGGAACGCCACGTAGGCCACGCCCAGCGCGCCGATCAGCAGGCTGAGGATGCGGCTGTTGTTGAGCTTGGAGGCAATGGTGCCTTTTTCCAGCATGTCTTCGGCCGCGTTGGACGCGTTGGCGTCACGGTCGATGGCCGGGTCCACTTCGACGATCTTCTCGCCCTTCTTCGGGTGCAGCCAGGCGTTGAGCAGCGGCAGCGTCACGATGATGACCAGGCTGGTGATCAGCATGGGCACCGAGAAGATGGTTTCGGTCAGCGGGATGATGCCCATCTGCTTGGCCGTGGGGTGGCCGGGGGTGGCGACCAGCACGGGGATACTGGCGGACAGGCCCAGGCCGTACATGGTGAAGCCGCTGTAGGCCGAGGCGATGATCAGGGGGTAGTGCACGCCCTTGACCTTCAGTGCCAGCTTCTTGGCGACGATGCCGCCGATGACCAGGCCGAAGCCCCAGTTCAGGTAGCTGCCCACGCCGCCTACCAGGGTGGCGACGATGATGGCGGTGTGCGGCTTGTGCACGTGGCTGACGATGCGGTTGAGCAGGCGGTCGGTCAGCGGCGCGGTGGCCAGCACGTAGCCCATGGCCAGGATCACGGCCATCTGGGTGGTGAATGCCAGGAGGCTCCAGAAGCCCTTGCCCCAGGCGCGGGTGACGTCGCCGATGCCCTGGCCTTCGATGCCCATGGCCAGCAGCACGGTGAGCAAGGTCAGCGCGATCGCGAAAACGAAAGGATCGGGCAGATACTTGCGCATCAGCTCAGTAAAAAAAGATGCCAATTTATTCATGATGCCTCCAACGAACTCCGGTAAGGCGTATTGCTCTGGTGTCTTGCGCCGCGACGCGCCGGGTAGGGGCGCGCAGCGGGTGGGACGATCGGTTTCTTTGTGTGGTGGGCTCGTGGCCCGCTGGCGCGTCTGGCGGGTTGCCGCGCGCCTTATGTAATGGGTATTCGGGGTGCCTGCGGGCCGGCGTCAGGAATCGCCGGCTTTCTGGTTCAGCCACGCGGCCAGTTCGCCCAGGGCAGCGCTTTTCTCGCGCAGCACCTGTTCGCGGCGCTCGGGGCTCCAGGTGTAGAAGCCCTGGCCGCTCTTGGCGCCCAACTGGCCCTGTTCGACCTTGCTCGTGAGCAGGTGGGACGGCGTGGTGCGGTTTTCGAGGTCTTGGTAGAGATAGCTGGCAATGGCGTGATGCACGTCGATGCCGTTCATGTCGCGCTGTTCGAGCGGGCCGGACAGGGCCAGGCGGATGCCGAGGCTCCATTTCACGACTTCGTCGATGTCTTCGGCGCTGGCCACGCCCTTTTCCAGCAGCGAGATGGCTTCGCGGGCCAGGGCGTGCTGGATGCGGTTGGCGATGAAGCCGGGGATGTCCTGGCGCACCAGCACGGGCCGCTTGCCGCCAAAGCGCAGGGTGGCCATGACGCGGGCGACGGTGTCTTCGGACGTGTCGTCGTTGCGCACGACCTCGACCAGCGGGATGACGTCGGCAGGCGTGAAGAAGTGGGTGCCCACGAAGCGGTCGCGGCGCGCCACGGCGCTGGCGATGGCGTTGATGGACAGGCCCGAGGTGTTGGTGGCGAAGATGGCCTGGGGCGGACACAGGGCGTCGAGCTTGGCGAACAGGCTGCGCTTGAGTTCCAGGTTTTCCGGGACGGCCTCGATGATGAGGTCGCTGCCGACGGCGGCGGACAGGTCGGATTCCATGCGGATGCGCTGCAGGGTCTCTTGCACCTGGCCGGGGGCGTAGACGTTGAGCTGGCGTTCGATGGTGCCGCGGGCGCGTTCGAGGGCGCCGGCCATCGGATCAATCAGGACGATGTTCAGTCCCTTCGAGGCGAAGAGGGCGGCGATGCCGCTGCCCATGGCGCCGGCGCCGATGACGGCGAGATGCTTGAGGGGAGTATCCATGAGGGTTCGCTTGGGCCTTACATGGCGCGCGGCAGGCAGCACAGGCGGAACCAGGGAAATGCGATCTGTCTCTTCCGTCGGTGTCTTCCTGTGCGCGGGCCAGAAAAATCGTTGTGTTCTATATACGAACATTTGTGCGTATATAGAATTTCTGAGGAAGATAGTACTAAAAGTTGCCGGGGGTGGACAAATGGGGTTTTTGGGGTGTACGCCAGGTGGACGGCGGGGGCGATTCGCCCCCGCCGGTCGCGGCGTTACCAGCGATAGCTTGCCGTGCCGATCACCCGGCGCGGCTCGCCATAGAAGCAGCCGTAGGTGCAGCTGCCGATGTAGGTCTTGTCGGCCAGGTTGGTGGCGTTGAGCGCGAACCGCCATGGTCCGGTGGTGTAGCTGACCATGGCATCGAGCAACGTGAACGACGGCACCTCGACCGCCGTGCCGTGCGCCATGCCACGCGTGCTGCCGACATAGCGCACGCCCGCGCCGACCCGCAGCCCCGGCAGGCCGAAGGCGCCGAAGCCATAGTCGCCCCACACCGAGAATTGATTGAAGGGCACCGAGTTCAGGCGCTTGCCGACCTCGTCGGGCTGCAGCGGGCTGGCCTTGAGCGTGCGCGCATCGGTATAGGCGTAGGCGGCGATCAGGTTGGCGTGGCGGCCGACGCGGGTGCGGGCTTCCAGTTCCAGGCCGCGTGCACGGGCCTGTCCGGCCTGGATTTGATAGTTCGTGTCGAGCGGGTCGGCCACGGTCACGTTCTTGCGCGTCAGCTGATAGATCGCCGCGGACAGCATGGTATCCGACCCCGCCGGCTGGTAGCGCAGGCCGGCCTCGTATTGTTGCCCGGTGGTGGGCTTGAAGCGGTTGCCCTGGCGATCCTGGCCGCTGGTCGGCTCGAACGATTCGCTGTAGCTCAGGAACGGCGCGAGGCCATTGTCGGCCAGGTAGACCACGCCGGCGCGGCCGGTGAAGGCCTGGCTCTTTTCATTGTCCGCGAGCTTTTCACCCGTGAAGAAATTGCGCTCGTTGACCGTGACCCAGTCGTGCCGCCCCCCCAGCAGCACGACCCATTTGTCGGCGATCTTGATCTGATCCTGGAGATAGACCCCCAGACGTTTCATGTCGCTTTTCGAGGACGATCCCGGGAACGGTTGCGCGGGCCCCAGGGGCACGCCGTAGACCGGGTCGTAGAGATCGATGTTGTTGTTGGCGCGCACATAGCGCTCGGTCTCATGCTTGGGCAGCGAATAGTCCAGGCCGGCCAGCCACGTGTGGTGCAGCGGGCCGGTATCCAGGTCGTACTGCAGCGACGTGTCGGCCACCACCGCGGATGAACGGTCCCAGCGCGGCATGGCGCCGCGGTCGGCCGTGTGGCGCTGGTCGGCTTGCAACTGCCAGATGTCGGTAGAGAAATAGGTGCTGTCTGCGTGGAAGTAGCGCACGCTGTTGCGCAGCTTGAGCTGGTCCGTGAACGCGTGTTCGAACAGGTAGCCGACCGAATAGCGCTTCATGACGAATTTGTCGAAGCCGGGTTCGCCGGTGTAGCGGTTGCGGGGGATCTTGCCGTTGATGTTTGGCAGCACCGTGCCCTGGGCCGGCAGGCCATAGACATAGGCCGTGCGGTCTTCCTGGTATTCCGCCAGCAGCGTCAGGGACGTGGCATCGGTGGGCTGCCACTTGAGCGCCGGGGCCACATAGGTTCGGTCATCCGGGACGTAATCGATGAAGGCGTCGCTGTCGCGCTTGAGGGCGGTCAGGCGGTATGACCATTTGCCCTCGTCGTCGAGGGCGCCGCCAAAGTCGCCGGAAATCTGCTTGCGGCGAAAGTTGCCCGCCTCGATGTTCAGTTCATGCAGCGGTTCGACAGTGGGCCGCTTGCTGACCGTGTTGATCACGCCGCCCGGCGGCGCGGCACCATAGAGTACCGAGGCTGCGCCTTTGAGGAATTCGACCCGTTCCAGGCCGTAAAGCTCCTGGCGCCCGTTGTAGATGTTCACTGTGTACAACGTACCGTCGCGGAAATAGTTGCCCTGGCTGCCACGAAAGCCGCGCAGGAACAGGCTGTCGGAGGTACGGTCCTGGCCTTCCGCGCGGCTCACGCCCGCCACGTAGCCCAGCGCGTCCTGCAGGCTCTGCGCCTTGAGCGTTTCGATTTCTTCCGCCCCCACCACCGTGATCGATTGGGGCGTTTCGATGATGGGCGTGTCAGTCTTGGTGCCGGTGGCACTGACGCGGGCGGCGTAGCCATGCAGCGGACCGGTGGCGCTTTCCGGCCGTGCGGTGACGGTGACGGCCTCCAGCGTGGTGGCGTCCGATGACGCGGTTGGCGCGCGCACGAGGGTGTAGCTGCCGTTGGCTTCGCGCCGGGCTTGCAGGCCGTGGCCCCGCAGCAGCGCCGCGAAACCCTCGCCCACGGTGTAGGTTCCGGCGATGCCGTCGCTGCGCTTGCCTTGCAGCAGGCCGTCGTTCATGGTCAGTTCGACGCCCGCCGCGCTGGCATAGGCATTGAGCGCCTGGCTGAGCGGGCCGGCGGCCACGCTGTAGGGGCGGCGGGCCTCGGTGCTGGCTTGGGCCTGCGCCAGCGGAGCGGTGGCGCAGGCGGCCAGCCCGCCGCCCATCAAGAGCGCCAGCCGGATCGTGGCGGCGCGCTGCGAGGCGGCGAAGCGACGAAGCGGGCGGGAAGACGGTGCGGCAGGAGGGCGGCGACGGAACGGCGGGTGAACGGACATGAAGTAAGCCTTGCTGATCGGGTCGAGGAAAAAAGGGAGACACCCTGTATCCCGAACGAGCCGGCCTGAGGGACAAGCGATCGCGAAGAAAAGTTGTAACGGCGGTGCGGGCGTCAGTCTGCGGGACGATCCGCCGCGCGCAGCGTGACCCAATAGCGCGTGCGATACACGACGGCCACCGGTAGCCCCCGCGTCAGGTTCTCCAGCGCCCTGTCGGTGTCGCGCAGTGAAAACACGCCGCTCACGCGCAGGTCGGCGACCACAGGGTCGCAGCGCACGACGCCGGACCGGTAGCGCGCCAGTTCGGCGGTGAAGTCCTCCAGCCGCATGCCGTCGGCCACCAGCAGGCCCCGGCTCCAGGCGGCCGCCTCTTCGTTCACGGCCGCGGGCGGCTCGACGCGGTCGCGCGAAAAGCGCGAGCCCTGGCCCGCATCCAGGCGGACGGTCTGGCCCGGCGCGTCCATGGGTCGGATTTCAACCGCGCCTTCGAACACCGCCACGCGCGTGGCGTCGTCGTCATCGCGCACGCTGTAGCGCGTGCCCAGCGCCTGGACCGAGCCGTGCTGCGTGCGGACCAGAAAGGGGCGTGCCAGGGCGGCGGTATCGGGCGCGGTGGCAATCAGGATTTCGCCTGCGCGCAGCACCACCAGGCGTTCCGTATCGGAAAAGCGCAGGTCGATGGCCGACGCGGTGGACAGGGTGACGCGCGTGCCGTCCGGCAGGGTCAGGTCGCGGATCTCGCCGGTGGCGCTGCGATAGTCGGCTGCTGCGCGCTGCCAGATGCCGGTGCTGCGTGCGGCATAGCCGGCGCCCAGCACGATCACTCCCAGGCTCAGCGCGCGCAGGGCGCGGCGCCGGCCGGCGCTGGTCGCGGGTCGGCGCAGGGCATGGCGGGCGGCGTCCCGAGGCAAGCCCAAAAGCTTGCCCTCGAACGCCAGCAGGCGCTGCCAGGCCTGTTCGTGATCGGGGTGCCCGGCGCGCCAGCGGGCGCAGTCGGTGCGGTCCTGGTCGGTGACGTCGTCCGACCACAACTGGGCGATCCATTCGGCCGCCTGCTGCAGGATGGCGGGGTCCAGGGTCGGTTGGGCTACGCGGGAGGCGTCTGTCATGGTGTCAACCGTGCGCTGCCCACTGCGCCTGGTAGCAGGCCAGCAGGGCGGCAGCGATGTACTTCTTTACTGATGACACCGACACGCCCAGCCGCGCCGCGATGTCGCTATAGGGCAGGCCGTCCAGCTTGCACAGCAGCAGCGCCTCGCGCGCCTTGGCCGGCAACTGGTTGAGGATGGCGTCGATCTCGACCAGGGCCTCGATGACCAGCGCGCGCGCTTCTTCCGACGGCGCCTGCGGGCGCGGCAGGTGGGCGATGGTTTCCAGGTAGGCGGCTTCGATCTGGCGGCGGCGGTGCAGGTCGATCACCAGGCAGCGGGCGATCTGCGCCAGATGCTGGCGCGACTGGTGCGGTTCGGGCAGGCGGCCGCTGTGCAGGATGCGCAGGTAGGTGTCGTGCGCCAGGTCGGCCGCGTCCCAGGCGTCGCCCAGCCGCCGCCGCAACCAGCTGCGCAGCCAGCCATGGTGTTCGGCATACAGGCTCTCGATGCCCTGTCGCGGCACGGCGGATTCGGGGGGGGACATGGCACGGCCTCCGGCGCAAAGGCATGCGGAAGGCCCGGCGCAATGAGATGAGAATAATACTCATTTTACAGCGTAGGCCGGCGCTCCCGCAATGCATGGCCGGGCGCCGGGCCCAGCCATGCGCGGTCACTCAACCCGAGTTGCGCAACCCGGCGGCGATGCCGTTGATGGTCAGGTGGATCGCGCGTTGCACGCGTTCGTCGGCGTCGGGGTTGGGGTGCTTCAGCGCCGCGCGGTGGCGGCGGATCAGGTCGATCTGCAGGTAGTTCAGCGGGTCGATGTAGGCGAAGCGTTCGCGCAGCGAGTCTTGCAGCGTGGGGTTGTCGGCCAGGAGCTCGCGGCGGGTCAGCAGTTTCAGCATGGCCAGTGTGCGCGCGTGCTCGGCGCTGATCTGGCCGAAGATCCTTTCGCGTAAACCGCGCTGGGGCACGAGCTGGGCGTAGCGGGCGGCAATGGCCAGGTCGGATTTGGCCAGCACCATTTCCATATTGGACAGCAGGGTGCGGAACGCGGGCCAGTCCTGCGCCATTTCTCGGAGTTGGGCGAGGCGGCCGCGCTTGGACCGCGGGGCGTCGGGGGCGCCGGTTTCCAGGTAGGCCTCGATGGCCGAACCCATGCCGTACCAGCCGGTGAGCATCAGGCGGCATTGGGCCCAGGAAAAGCCCCAGGGGATGGCGCGCAGGTCTTCGATGCGCTGGCCCTTCTTGCGGGAAGCGGGGCGCGAGCCGATGTTCAGGCCGGCGATTTCGGCAATGGGGGTGGCGGCGAAGAAGTATTCGGCAAAGCGCGGCGTGTCGTAGACCAGGCCGCGGTAGCTGCGCTGCGCGGTTTCGGACATGAACGTCATGGCGGGGCCGTGGTGGGCCATGTGGGCGTCTTCGGCGCTGGTGGCTTCGGCGCGCGGCGCCAGGCTGGATTCCAGGGTGGCCGCGACCAGCAGTTCCAGGTGCCAGCGGCCGACCTCGGCGTCCTTGTATTTGCTCTGGATGACTTCGCCCTGTTCGGTCAGGCGGATCTGGCCGGCGACCGTGCCGGGCGGCTGGGCAAGGATGGCGTCGAAGCTGGAGCCGCCGCCCCGGCCGACCGAGCCGCCGCGGCCATGGAACAGGCGCAGCCGCACGTGGCGCGCGGAAAAGACGTCGACCAGGGCGCGTTCGGCCTGGTAGAGCGACCAGTTGGACGTGAGGAAGCCGCCGTCCTTGTTGCTGTCGGAATAGCCCAGCATGACTTCCTGGGCGCCGTTCTGCGCCTGCTTCACGCGCTGACGGATTTCGGGCAGGTCGAGCCATGCGGCCATGATGTCGGCGCCGCGCTGCAAATCGGGAATGGTCTCGAACAGCGGCACGACCATCAGGCCGTCTTCGGACGGAATGTCCTGGCCCGCGGGGGCGATCAGGCCGGCCTCTTTCTGCAGCACCATGACTTCAAGCAGGTCGCTGAGGGTTTCTGTGTGCGAGACGATGGTCTGGCGCACGGCCTGCTTGCCGTAGCGCCGGCGGCCGGCGGCGGCGGCGCGCAGCACGGCCAGTTCGCGGGTGGTGTCTTCGCTGTAGGCGATCCAGGGCGAGGCCAGTGGTCGGGCCTGCGCCAGTTCGGCGCGCAGCAGCGCGACGCGGGCGGTTTCGTCCAAGGCCAGGTAGTCCAGCGGCTGGCCGTCGTGGGTGGCGCCTGCGCGGGTGAACAGTTCAGCCAGCGCGCGTTCGTGCACGTCGGAGCTTTGGCGCAGGTCGACGCTGGCCAGGTGAAAGCCGAACACTTCCACGGCCTGTTGCAGGCCGGCCAGGCGCAGCTTGCCGATGGGGGCGCCGTGGTGAGCGGCCAGCGATGCGGCGATGACGGCCAGGTCGGCGGCCAGTTCCTGGGGCACATCGTACGGCGCGGCGGCCACCGTGCTGCGCCGGGCCAGGTTCTGGCCGGTCAGGCGCAGGGCGGTGGCCGCCAGGCGGGCGTAGACGCCGACCAGCGCGCGGCGGTAGGGTTCGTCGCTGCGGTGGGGGGAGTCGTCGCCGCTGCGGTCGGCCAGGGCCAGCAGGTCGGCATCGGCGGCGATGAGCAGGGTGGTGATGGAAAGCTCGGCGCCCAGTGCGTGGACTTCCTGCAGGTAGTGCTCGAACAGCACGGTGGCCTGGCGCAGCAGGGCGCGTTCAAGCGTGCCGGCATCGACGTTGGGGTTGCCGTCGCGGTCGCCGCCGATCCAGCTGCCCATGCGCAGGAAGGGTTCCAGCGGCGCGGGCGGGGCGGCAAAGGGCTTGGGGCCGTCGCGGTTCAGCAGCTTGGACAGGTCGGCGTACACGCGCGGAATGACGGGCAGGAAGGTGCTGCGGTAGTACGACAGCGCGTTCTCGATTTCGTCGGCCACCGTCAGGCGGGTGTAGCGCAACATGCGGGTCTGCCACAGCGTGGCAACGCGGCCGAGCAGCGCGGCGTCGAGTTCGGCCAGTTCTTCGGGGGTGAGCGGCGTGTCACGCTGGGCCAGCGCGGTGGCGATTTCGCGGTGCACGTCCAGCGTACTCTTGCGCTGCACTTCGGTGGGGTGGGCCGTCAGCACGGGCATGACGCAGGCATCGGCCAGCAGGCGGCGGATGCGCGCGGCCGATACGCCTTGGCGGCCCAGCGCCTGCACGGCATCGCGCAGGCTGCCGCGCGCGGGGGCGTCACCCGTCAGGGCGCGGGCCCGTTGACGGCGGTTCTGGTCGCGGTCTTCGGCAATGTTGGCCAGGTGCAGGAAATAGCTGAAGGCGCGCGCGACCGAGTTCGGGTCGCTGCCTTCCAGGCGCTTGACGCGCTGTTCCAGCAGCTTGCCGTCGGCATCGTTGCCTTCGCGGCGGAATTTGACGGCGGTGCGGCGCAGCGTTTCGATGGTGTCGAAGACGCGTTTGCCTTCGCATTCGGCGATGACTTCGCCCAGTAACCGGCCTAGCAGCCGGATGTCGTGACGCAAGGGTTCTGCTGAATCGGACTGCGGGCGGCTGGCATTCATCGGGCGGGAGATCCGTCGGGCTGCGGGAATGGGAAGGGTGGGAACGTGCGCGCTACTGTGAAACCGTGATGAAAAACGGATCGATTTTACGCAGGCTTCCTTACGGGAAAGGCGCGTGGCTGCGGTAAAGTCTGGCCTATCCCTTCGTCTTTCCAGAAACCCCCTTTCATGCAAAATCACCAACGTCGCGCGCTCGTGCTGTTTTCGGGCGGCCAGGATTCCACCACTTGCCTGGCTTGGGCGCTGGACCGCTATGCCCATGTGGAAACCGTGGCGTTCGACTACGGCCAACGCCACCGCATCGAGCTCGATGCGCGCCTGAACGTGCTGCGCGAATTCCGCGCGCGCTTTCCCGATTGGGCGCCGCGTCTGGGCGAAGACCATCTGCTGGACCTGAAGGTGCTGGGCCAGGTGGGCGACACCGCCATGACCAGCGACCGCGCCATCGAAATGCAGGCCAACGGCTTGCCCAATACCTTCGTGCCGGGCCGCAACCTGTTATTCCTGACGCTGGCCGCCGCGCTGGGCTACCGACGCCAGCTGGACGTGCTGGTGGGCGGCATGTGCGAAACCGATTTTTCCGGCTACCCCGATTGCCGCGACGACACCATCAAGGCGCAGCAGGTGGCGCTGGGCCTGGGCTTGGGCAGCCGGGTCACGATCGAAACCCCGCTGATGTGGATCGACAAGTCCGAAACCTGGGCGTTGGCGCACACCTTGGGCGGCGACGCGCTGGTCGAGACCATCGTCGAAGAAAGCCACACCTGCTACCTGGGCGAACGCGGCGCGCGGCATGCCTGGGGCTATGGATGCGGCACCTGCCCGGCCTGCAAGCTGCGGGTGGCGGGCTGGGAAAAATGGGTGGCGGCCAAAGAGGCCTGATCGGCCGCGGTGGCGGATGCCCCCGCACCGCGTGCGGGCGGTCTGCAATCCAGCATTGCAGAACCGCGCGCAGGCATCAGACATGTACTGCCGCGGATATCGCTACGTTTCGCCGATCGCTGAATTCTATTTCGATATATTGAATATTCTTCATTTTAAAATGAGAAATATTCAATGATTTGTTCGGTTTGGAACGCTGTTTAAGGATTGAGTGCGCTTTTTTTGCGACCCTGTTCCAGGTGTTGAGATGCAAATAAACATTTCAATACCGTTCGATGGAAAGGCGTCATTAATCAGGGCTCAATCTCATGAATCGGTCGCGCATCATCCTTATCTTCGACAACGAATTTGCCAAGCAGGGCATCTCGAATTCCCTGGAGCAGATCGGTTTCGTCCTGAACCCCGTTTCGTTGCAGGACTCGGCGCCACCGCGCCAGCCCGGCGACATCCAGGTGCACCTGTGCCTGCCGCGGGACCTGGACATCACGATCGGGCAGTTGCGGGCTCGCTTCTCGCATTCCACCATCATCGCCATCCGCAATATCGAAAGCCCGGCCGTGCGCATCAATGCGCTTCTGGCCGGCGCCGACAGTTGCTACGGCAGCAGCATCAGTTACAGCGAGGTTGCCGCCGCAATCCAGTCGGCGCAGCGCAAGCTGTCGCTGTGCCTGCCTGCGCAACCGGCGGCGCGGCGTGCCGAGGCGGCGGCGTGCCAGCCGCAATCCAGCGTGGCGGACAAGGCCTGGCGCCTGTGCGATAACGAATGGACCTTGCTGTCGCCCGCGGGCTCGGGCGTGAACCTGACGCCGATGGAGCGGGCGGTGCTCAAGGGCATGCAGGGGCACCCCGACAAGGTCGTGCGCCGCAGCGATTTCGCGGTCGACGACATGGACATTCCGGGCAATGGGCGCGCGCTGGACCTGGTCATCAGCCGCCTCAAGCGCAAGGGTGAGGCGGCGGGGCTGTCGATCCCGATCCGCAGCATGCGCGGGTCGGGCTATTCGTTTTCGGGCGCGCTGGTGCAGGACGCGGACGATGGCCGTGCGCCCATCATTCTCGCGTCCGGGCGATGAAGCGCCAGCGCAACGCCAGCGCCGCGGCCAGGATGGCCGTGGCCAGGCCGGCCGACAGCCCCATTGCTGCGCGCGCGCCGTGCTGCGCGACCACATAGGCATAGGCTACCGGCGCGGCTGCGGTCAAGAGGAAGCTGGGGATGAGCAGGGCGCCCACCAGCGCGCCGTAGCTGCGAAAGTCGAACAATGCCAGCGGCAACGTGCCGCGGGTGATGGTCATCAGGCCGTTGCAGGCGCCGTAAAGCAAGGCGTAGGCGGCCAGCGCGAGCAGGCTGCCGCCGGAAAGCAGCGCCAGTCCGAAGCACAGCGGCAACAGCGCCGCCACCGCGAGCGTGAGTGTCAGCGGATGCAGCCGCGAGCCCAGCGCCACGTCGGCCAGCCGCGAGGCGAACTGCCCGACGCCCCACAGGGCCGCGATGTTCACGGCGACCGCGCCGGCCAGGCCCAGCCCCGACAGCAACGGAATCAGATGAGCCGCGTTGCCGGCCGCCAGGAAGTTGGTGAGCATGGCGATCGCCGCGTACAACAGGCCGGCCAGGCGGCGGTCGGCCTTGCTGCGCACCAAGCCCGCGCCGGCTTTTCCGGCATCCAGGAGAGGGGCGGCGTAGCGGGCGCGCGGCAGCGCCAGGTAGAGCGGCAGCGTGGCCAGCGCCAACGCGCCATAGGCCAGCACAGCGCCGCGCCAGCCCAGCCAGCCCGACAGCGCATGGCCCACCGGCCACATCACGGTGGATGCCAGTCCGCCGAACAGCGTGATCTGCGACATGGGCCGCCGCGCGGCAGGCCCGGCGGCGCGCGCCAGTGACGCGAAGGCAGCGTCGTACAGGCACAGCCGCATGCCCACGCCCAGCAGCATCCAGGCTGCGAAGTACGTCACGACGCCGTGGGTGGCGGCCAGCGCGGCGCAGCCGGCGGCGGCCAATACGGCGCCCGCGGGCATGACGCGGTGGCCGCCCCAGTGGTCGACCGCGCGGCCGGCCAGCGGCGACACCAGCGCCATAACCACGATGGCCGCCGAGAAGCCGCCGTACACGGTGGCGGCGTTCCAGCCCAGGTCCGCGGCCATGTCCGGGCCCAGCGCACCGATCAGGTAGAAGGTGACGCCCCAGCCGATTAGCTGGGTCAGCCCCAGGCAGACGATGGCCCGCGGGGCGATCACGGGCGTTGCGGCGGCGTCGCGTCGCCCTCGCCCAGCGCGCGTTGCATCAGCACCGTGTCGCGCCATTCGCCATGCTTGTGGCCCACCGACCGCAGCGTGCCGACCGGATGAAAGCCCTGGCGCGCATGCACCGCCAGCGAGGCGGCATTGCGGCTGTCTCCCACCACCGCCAGCATCTGGCGCCAGCCGGCCGCGGTGCAGCGGTCGATCAGCGCGGCCAGCAGCTTGCCGCCGATGCCCAGGCCGGCGCGGCCGGTCTTGACGTAGACGGAGTCTTCGACGGTGTGGCGATAAGCCGGGCGCGGACGGTAGGCGGTGACGTAGGCATAGCCCACGACTTCGCCGTTGATCTCGGCCACCAGGTAGGGCATTTCCTTTTCGAGGATGCCGGCGCGCCGCTGGCGCATTTCGGCAATGGACGGCGGGTCCAGTTCGAACGACGCGGTGCCGTGCTGCACGTGGTGCGCGTAGATGGCCTTGATGGCGGGCAGGTCGGCTTCCGCGCTATCGCGGATCAGTACGGTGGGGGCGGGTTGCGACATGGAAACGGAACGCGAAAAGTGTGGGCAGGCAAAGCGCCATGCAGGCAGGACAAGCAGCCGCCAGTGTGGCGCAATGCCATGCATAAATAAAGCTTTGGTTTATTATGAAAATCATAAGTAAAACTTTGGTTTGTGCCGCCCCTTAGCCGGTCGCCATGGGGCACGGCACGGGGCCGGGAAATCTCACGGAGCGGGCACATGCGCGGACTCAACCTGGACGCCCTGCGCACCTTTGCGCAGGTCATCGAACTGGGCAGCTTTTCGGCGGCCGCCGAGCGCGGCGGTATCACGCAGCCGGCGGTCAGCCTGCAGGTGCGTCAACTGGAACGCCGCTTCGGCCTGAAGCTGGTCGAACGCGTGGGCCGCCGCGCAGGCCCCACCGCCGCCGGCCTGGAATTGCTGACCCACATCCGCGCCATCGATGCCGCCCTGGCGCAGGCCGAACAGGCCATGACGGCGCATGCCTCCCAGGTGACGGGCCGGGTGCGTCTGGGCACCGGCGCCACCGCCTGCACTTACTTGCTGCCCCCCCTGCTGGCCGACCTGCGGCGCCGTTTTCCGGCGCTGGACGTGGTGGCCAGCACCGGCAACACGGCCGACATGCTGCGCGGACTGGAGAGCAATACGCTCGATATCGGCCTGGTGACGCTGCCGGCGCCGGGCCGCATGATCGAGGCCACGCCGGTACTCGAAGACGAGTTCGTGGCGATCTTTCCCGCGCGGGGCGCGCTGGCCATTCCCGATACGGCCACGCCGCAGGCCTTGGCCGCGCTGCCGCTGGTGTTGTTCGAACCGGGGGCGCGCACCCGCCGGCTGGTGGACGACTGGTTCGACACCGCGGGCGTGGCGGCCAAGCCGGTGATGGAACTGGGCAGCACCGAGGCCATGAAGGAAATCGTGGCTGCCGGCCTGGGCTGCGCGGTGCTGCCCAGGCTGGCGGTGTCAGGCGCGGGCCAGCGCAGCGCCTTGGTCGTGCGGTCGTTGACGCCGCGCCTGTCGCGCACGCTGGCCATCGTCGTGCGGCGCGACAAGCCGCTCAGCCGGGGCTTGCGGCACCTGCAAGAGGCTTTGCTGGCGCTGCGGTGCTGAACGCATAGGGGTGGAATACGTCCACCGGCAACTGGTTGCACGCCTGGACACAATCGCGCACGGCCGCCATGTCCGTGAAGTCCAGGCCGCTGGCGATGCCTTGCCTGTCCAGATTCATGGCCAGCGTCACCAGGTCGACGTTGCCGGTGCGTTCGCCGTTGCCGAACAGGCAGCCTTCCACGCGGTCGGCGCCGGCCAGCACCGCCAGTTCAGCCGAGGCCACGGCGGTGCCGCGATCATTGTGCGGATGCACGCTCAGCACGATGCTGTCGCGCCGCGCCAGGTGCCGGTGCATCCATTCGATCTGGTCTGCATAGACGTTGGCGCTGCTGCATTCCACGGTGGACGGCAGGTTGATGATCATCTTGCGTTCGGGCGTGGGCCCCCAGATGGCGCTGACCGCGTCGCAGACCTCCAGCGCGAAATCCAGTTCGGCCAGGCTGAAAGTCTCGGGCGAATACTCGTAAGTCCACGCCGTATCCGGGTGCGCATCGGCCAGCGCGCGGATCTGGCGCGTGCCGGCCAGGGCGATCTCCTTGATCTCGGCGCGGCTCATGCCGAAGACGATGCGGCGCCACTGCGGCGCGATGGGGTTGTACAGGTGCACGATGGCGCGGGGCGCGCCGCGCAGCGACTCGAAGGTGCGGGCGATCAGGTCGGGGCGCGATTGCGTCAGCACTTCAATGGTGACGTCGTCCGGAATGCGCTGCTCTTCGATCAGCTTGCGCACGAAATTGAAGTCGGTGTCCGAGGCCGACGGAAAGGCCACCTCGATTTCCTTGAGTCCCACGGCCACCAGTTGCTCGAAGAAGCGCAGCTTGCGGGCCGCGTCCATCGGTTCGATCAGGGCCTGGTTGCCGTCGCGCATATCGGTGCTCATCCACACGGGCGGCGCTTGCAGGCGCCGGCTGGGCCAGGTGCGCTGGGCGTAGTCGTGCGTGAAGGGTTGGACAGGGCGGTATTTGTGTTGGGGATGGTCAAGCATGCAAACCTCCGGCCGCGCGGGAGCGCGCGGCGTGTGTGGGCCGCCGGTCTGGGGCGGTCGGGCAAGGGAGGTGGCGAACGGGCCCTTCAGAGGGCCCGGGGCTGCCGGGCGGCCACGGGGCGCAAGGCCCGGCAACCGCGCGCTAGTCGTAGCGCGGCACGCTGTCGCTGCGCAGCCACGGCGGCCGTGACCGATCCGCGCAGGGCGGAGCGGGTGTGGGCGACGGTCGGGCGGGCAGACATGATTCGGACAGGCCAACAGGGGAATCAGACAGGTTGGCCGGGATGGTAGGTACACTGGAAAAGACCGTCTAACGCCATTCAGGCATCAATCGTCGAGAAATGGACAAATCCAACCCGCCGCCCATGCCGACCAAGGCACGCAAACCTGCCGACCTGGACCTGTTTCCGTACGAATCCTCGCTACGCCCAGTGGCCGGGCTGGCGGTGGACTACGAGGATGGCCATCGTGTGCGACGCCACCGGCATCGCCGGTCGCAGCTGCTGTACGCGATTTCGGGGGTGATGGTGGTGGATACCGACGCGGGCATCTGGGTGGTGCCGCCCACGCGCGGCGTCTGGGTGCCTGCCTGGATGCCGCACGCCATCCGCATGAGCGGCGAGCCGCGCATGCGCACGGTGTTCGTCGAACCGGGCGCGGTGGCGCATCTGCCGGCCGAATGCTGCGTGCTGTCGGTGTCGCCGCTGCTGCGCGAGCTGATGGTGGCAGCCGCCGAGGTGCCGCTGGACTGGAAGCCCGGTACGCGTGACGGCCGCCTGATGATGCTGCTGCTGGACGAACTGAAAGAAGACCCGGTGCTGCCGCTGCATCTGCCGCAGCCGTCCGAGCCGCGCCTGGCCCGCATCTGCCGCGCCATCGTGCGCCATCCGGAGCGCCAGGCGGGCGCGGCCGACTGGGCTCGGGAATTGGGGGTGGACCCCAAGACGGTGCATCGCCTGTTCCTGCGCCATACGGGCATGACGTTCGGCCGCTGGCGCCAGCAGGCTCGGCTGCTGGCGGCAATGGAGCGGCTGGCGCGCGGCGACCGGGTGCTGGACGTGGCGCTGGACCTGGGCTACGAAAGCCCCAGCGCGTTCGCGGCGATGTTTCGCAAGGCCTTGGGCGAGCCGCCCAGCGCATTCGCGGCTCGCGGCGCGGCGTCCGCCTGATGGCCATGTAACGGCCCCAAGGTGGCCTGCGGACGCTGCCGGCCGGAACCAGCGTATTATTTACCGTTTTGCCGCCCACGCTAACCGCCTGAGACAAGATCATGCCGCACTACCGTTCCCGCACCTCGACCCACGGCCGCAATATGGCCGGCGCCCGCGCCCTCTGGCGCGCCACCGGCATGAAGGACGGAGACTTCGGCAAGCCGATCATCGCGGTGGTCAACTCGTTCACGCAGTTCGTGCCGGGCCACGTGCACCTGCGCGACCTGGGCGCGCTGGTCGCCAAGGAAATCGAAGCCGCCGGCGGCGTTGCCAAGGAATTCAACACCATCGCCGTCGATGACGGCATCGCCATGGGTCACGGCGGCATGCTGTATTCGCTGCCGTCGCGCGAACTGATCGCCGACTCGGTCGAATACATGGTGAACGCGCACTGTGCCGACGCGATGGTCTGCATCTCGAACTGCGACAAGATCACCCCGGGGATGCTGATGGCCGCGATGCGCCTGAACATCCCGGTGGTGTTCGTGTCGGGCGGCCCGATGGAAGCGGGCAAGGTCAAGTCGCCGACCGACGGCAAAGTGATCGCCAAGATCGACCTGATCGACGCGATGATCAAGGCGGCCGACCCGAAGGTGTCGGACGCGGAAGTGGCGGAAGTCGAACGCAGCGCATGCCCGACCTGCGGCTCCTGTTCCGGCATGTTCACGGCCAACTCGATGAACTGTCTGACCGAGGCCATCGGCCTGGCGCTGCCGGGCAACGGCACGATCGTGGCCACGCACGCGTGGCGCAAGGGCCTGTTCGAGCAGGCCGGCCGCCTGGTGGTGGACCTGTGCCGCCGCTATTACGTGGAAGAAGACGAATCGGTGCTGCCGCGCAATATCGCGACCAAGTCCGCGTTCCAGAACGCGATGGCGCTGGACGTGGCGATGGGCGGTTCGACGAACACGGTGCTGCATCTGCTGGCCGCGGCGCAGGAAGCGGGCGTGGACTTCACGATGGCCGATATCGACCGCATTTCGCGCAAGGTGCCGTGCCTGTGCAAGGCGGCGCCGGCCACCGACAAGTACCACATCGAAGACGTGCACCGCGCCGGCGGCATCCTGGGCATCCTGGGTGAACTGGCGCGCGCGGATCTGCTGGACCTGTCCTGCGGCAACGTGCACAGCGGTACGCTGGGCAATGCGATCCAGCAGTGGGACGTGGCGGGCGGCGCCGGCGAAGCGGCGCAGAAGTTCTACCGCGCGGCCCCCGGCGGCATCCCGACGACGGTGGCGTTCAGCCAGGATGCGACGTTCCTGACGCTGGATACGGACCGCAAGACGGGCTGCATCCGCAGCAAGGAAAACGCCTACTCGAAGGACGGCGGCCTGGCAGTGCTGTACGGCAATCTGGCCGAGAAGGGCTGCATTGTGAAGACGGCGGGCGTGGACGAGTCGCAATGGGTCTTTACGGGCCGTGCGCGGGTGTTCGAGAGCCAGGACGACGCGGTGGAAGGCATTCTGGGCGACAAGATCGTGGCGGGCGACGTGGTGGTGATCCGCTACGAAGGCCCGAAGGGCGGTCCGGGGATGCAAGAGATGCTGTACCCGACGTCTTACTTGAAGTCCAAGGGCCTGGGCAAGACGTGCGCGCTGTTTACGGACGGGCGTTTTTCGGGCGGCTCTTCGGGGCTGGTGATCGGGCATGCGTCGCCGGAAGCGGCGGAAGGCGGCACGATCGGGCTGGTGGAAGACGGCGATACGATCGAGATCGATATTCCGAATCGGAAGATGCATCTGGCGGTGTCGGATGAGGAACTGGCTCGGCGTCGGGCGGCGATGAATGCTCGGGAGAATGCTTGGGAGCCTGTGGATCGGGAGCGGGTGGTGTCGTTGGCGTTGCAGGCTTATGCGGCGTTGGCGACTTCTGCGGATCGGGGGGCGGTGCGGGATTTGTCGCAGTTGAAGCAGAAGCGTTGAGTCTGTTTTGATGCTTGGAAGACGGCGCCTTTTTTAGGGCGCCGTTTTTTATTTTGGGGTTGGGAGTTTGCTTTGAGGGGCGGGGGGCTTCGTAGGTCGCCCGTCGTGCAGGGCTTTGTGGCGGCGGGCGCCCACGATTGCGGTCCGGCGCGCGGGCGCCGGACTTCCCCTTCGTCATCGTCGTCCGCCTTCGGCTCCCTTCCGATTCCCTCGGGCGCATCGAGGTTGCCCGCCGCCACAAAGCCCTGCACGACGGGCTACGGTTTTCGAGGTTTTTCGCGCTGCTGGACCCGTGTCCAGGGAATGGAATCTGCAGGGTCGCCAAGCCGCGGCCGCGCGGGCGGCCACGTTTGGCGTTCGTGTTGCTGACAGTGCTGTGGGTGCGCTTCGCGCTGTTGGAGATTGGTTTTCTATTGGTTCGCAGTCAGGGGGGAGGGGGGCGGTGATGGGCGGCGCGAGCAGGCACTGGCTTGCGCATGCGGACTGTCTCGCGCGCCGCCCATCGGGCGCTGCACATTGGCGTGGAACGCCACGGCATCCGCGCCGCTCGCAAAGCAGTGGGGCGTCATGGGAAGGGGTGAGTCGCTTTAGAATTTGGGTATTCGTGACTGGGGGTCAAAAATGAGCCTGAATTCTGATGCTTTGCGGTTGTTCCTGGGCGTGGTCGATGCGGGGTCCATGAGTGCCGCGGCGGAGATGTTGGGGCAGACGGCCTCGGGGGTCAGTCGGGGGTTGTCGCGGTTGGAAGAGGATTTGGGGGTGGCGTTGTTGACGCGGACGACGCGGCGGATGGAGTTGACGGCGGAGGGGGCGCACTTTTTGCAGAAGGCGCGGCAGATTGTGCAGTCGTTGGAAGAGGCTGAAGAGTGCATGCGCATCGTGAATCAGCAGCCGGCGGGGCGGTTGCGGGTGGATGCGTCGGTGCCGGTGATGCTGCATTGCGTGGTGCCGCATGTGGCGGATTTTCGGCGGGAGTATCCGGCGATTTCGTTGGAGCTGACCAGCAATGATCGGATTGTGGATCTGATCGAGCATCGTACGGATGTGGCGTTGCGCATGGGGCCGTTGAATGATTCGACGTTGCATGCGCGGCCGTTGCGGCCGCGGCCTCGGTGGTTGATGGCGAGTCCGGATTATCTGGCGCGGCGTGGGGTGCCGAGGACGGTGGACGATCTGGACGGGCATGAGCTGCTGGGGTTTACGCAGCCTGAAAGCCTGAATGTCTGGCCGCTGCGGCATGCGGGCGGGTCCAGTTATCTGGTGACGCCTACCTTGGCGACGTCCAGCGGTGAAACGCAGCGGCAGCTGGCGTTGCGGGGCGTGGGGATTGCCTGCCTGTCGGACTTTGTGTCGCAGGAAGACCTGGAAGCGGGGCGGTTGGTGCGGATCATGGAAGATATCCACACCGATTACCTGCAGCCGATGCATGCGGTGTACTACCGCAATACGCAGCTGTCGCGGCGGATTGCGTGCTTCCTGGATTTCTTCGCCAGCCGGTTGTGAAAGCGGCGTGCCAGGGGCGATTGCACCTGGCACGCAGCGTTCGGAACGCAGCGCTCAGCCCGCGGCATCCTGCACGCAGGCCGTAGCACGGCATGCCGCGCGCCTGGCGCTGCGATGCTTTATCCGTGCAGTGCGCGGCCGAACGCGGACAGCACCGATTCGTGCAAGGTTTCCGACAAGGTCGGGTGCGCGAAGATGGTGTGCATCAGGTCTTCTTCCGTGGCTTCGAGCGCGGTGGCGACGCCGTAGCCGGTGATCAGTTCCGAGGCTTCGGGGTGGATGATGTGGGCGCCGAGCAGTTCGCCGGTGGCGGCGTCGAAGACGGTTTTGACCAGGCCCTGGTCTTCGCCCATGGCGATGGCTTTGCCGTTGCCGGCGAAGGTGAATTTGCCGATGCGGATGTCGCGGCCGGTCTGCCTGGCGTGTCCGCGGGCGCGGGCTTCGGTCATGCCGATGCTGGCGACCTGGGGATGCGAGTAGGTGCAGGCCGGGATGCGCAGCGGGTCGATGGGGTGGACGGGTTGGCCGGCGATGGCTTCGACGCACAGCACGGCTTCGTGGCTGGCCTTGTGGGCCAGCCAGGGGGCGCCGGCAACGTCGCCGATGGCGTAGACACCGGGTTCGGCGGTGCGGCACAGGCCGTCGGTGACGATGTGGGTCTTTTCGACTTTGACGCGGGTCTGTTCCAGGCCCAGGTTTTCGACGTTGCCGACGATGCCGGCGGCGACGATGACGCGGTCGATCTCCAGTTCGGTCCGTTTGTCCTGTTGGTCGAGCACGACCTTGACGCCGGTGGCGGTCAGGCTGGATGACTTGACGGCGCATTGGGTCAGCACGCGGATGCCCTGTTTCTCGAAGGCCTTGCGGGCCAGGGCGGAGATGTCGGCGTCTTCCTGTGGCAGGATGTCCGCGGTCATGTCGATCAGCGTGACGTCGACGCCCACGGCGTGGTAGAAGCTGGCGAATTCGGCGCCGATGGCGCCTGCGCCCACGACCAGCAGCGACTTGGGCAGGGCCGGGGGCGTCAGGGCCTGGCGGTAGGTCCAGATGCGTTCGCCGGTGGGCAGGGCGGGCAGTTCGCGGGCGCGGGCGCCGGTGGCCAGGATGATGTGGCGGGCGGATAGCGTCGTGCCGTTGTCCAGCGCCACGCGGCCGCTGCCGGCCAGTTTGGCGTTGGCGGTAAAGACGCTGATGGCATTCTTTTTCATCAGGTGGGCCACGCCCTGGCCCAGGCGGCCGGCGACTTTGCGCGAGCGGGCCACCATGGCGGCCAGGTCGGGCTGAGCATCGGCGGCGCCCGTCACGCCGTAGTGGGCGGCGTCGCGGCAGGCGCGCAGTACGGTGGCGCTGTGCAGCAGGGCCTTGGTGGGAATGCAGCCCCAGTTCAGGCAGATGCCGCCGAGTTCGGCGCGCTCTACCAGCGCGGTGGACAGGCCTAGCTGCGCGGCGCGGATGGCGGCCACGTAGCCGCCGGGGCCGCCGCCCACGACCACCAGGTCAAACGTCGTCTTGGTCATGGCGGGGCTCACAGCAGGATGCGCACGGGGTTTTCGATCAGCGACTTGAAGGCCGCCAGCCAGCGCGCGCCCACGGCGCCGTCGACGGCCCGGTGGTCGGCCGACAGCGTCACGGTCATCATCGTGGCCGCGGCCAGGTCGCCGCTTTCGGTCACGATGGGGCGGCGTTCGGCGGCGCCCACGGCCAGGATCGCGGCTTGCGGCGGGTTGATGATGGCGGCGAACTGCTTGATGCCGTACATGCCCAGGTTGCTGACCGTGAGCGAGCCGCCGGTGAATTCCTCGGGCTTCAACCGGTTGATCTTGGCGCGGCCGGCCAGCTCCACGATTTCCGTGGCGATGGCGGACAGGGACTTCACGTCGGCGTCGCGCACGATGGGCGTGACCAGGCCGCCGTCGGTGGCCACTGCCACGCTGACGTCGGCGCCGGCATGGAATTCGATGGCGTCGTCGTGCCAGCTGACATTGACCTCGGGCACTTCGCGCAGCGCCAGGGCGGCGGCGCGCACGATGAAGTCATTGACCGACAGCTTGACCGTGCCGCCGTGGTTGGCCTGCGAACGCAGGGCCAGCAGCGCGTCCATGCGGCAGTCCAGCGTCAGGTAGAAGTGCGGCACATGCTGCTTGCTTTCGGTCAGGCGGCGGGCGATGGCGCGGCGCATGCCGGTGTGCGGGACGCGGCGGGCCGGTGCGCGGCCAGATGCCGGCTGGGCGATGGCGGCGGGGGACTGGTCGCGCGCGGCTTCGACGTCGCGGCGCACGATGCGGCCGTGCGGGCCGGTGCCGTTCACGGCCAGCAGGTCCACATGCCATTGCGCGGCCAGGCGGCGGGCGAGCGGGCTGGCGAAGACGCGGGCGCCGGGCGTGGCGGAACGCGATGCGGTGGCGGTCGATGCGACAGCCGACGGTCGGCTGGGCGAGGACGGGGCGGAGGCAGCTGCGGCTTCGGCAACTGGCGCTGCCGCCGCGAATGGGGAAGCGCCTGTCGACGCGCCGGTCTTGCCGGCCTCCGCCGCTTCTGCCGGTGTTCCCGCACCGCCAGCGGCAGCGCCGCTTTCCGCCAACGCACGGTCGATATCCGCCGCGCCTTCACCTGGCGCCAGCAGCACGCCGATGACGGTGTTGATCGGCACCGAGGCGGCGCCGGCCTGCACGACGATGCGGCCCAGCACGCCGGCCTGTTCGGCGTTGATCTCGACGATGGCCTTTTCGGTTTCGATTTCGGCCAGTGCGTCGCCGACGGCGACGCTGTCGCCTTCCTGTTTGAGCCACTGGTGCAGCGTGCCGCCATCGGTGTCGGCGGCGACAGAGGGGAGTTTGATCAGGGTTGCCACGTTGTTCGTCCTATTCTGCGTGCGCGGCCAGGTCGGGCCGGTAGGCCGCCGGGTCGTCGTATTCGACCAGTTCCAGCACATTGCCTTCGGGGTCGCGGAAGAACGCCAGCCAGGTGCCGGGGCGCACTTGCATCGGCGCGGGCGCGCTGTCGAAGACCACGCCGCGCGATTGCAGGCGGGCGACGGTGCCGGACAGGTCCTTCACGATGAAGGTCAGGTACGTCGTGCCCTGGCGGTCCAGGATGGCGGCGCCGCGCACGGCCGCTTCCGGCGCCGTGGCGGGTTGCAGCAGCTTGATGCGTTCGCCGTAGCTCGTTTGCAGGCGCGCCACGTCGTAGCCGTGTTGCGTCAGGCCGGTGGCCCGGGCCTTGTCGGCGGGCACGCTCACTCGGTTCACCAGCGTCAGGCCCACCACGTCGGTGTAAAACGCCAGCATGGCGTCCAGGTCGGCGCAGCACAGGCCGACTTCCATCGGCACGGTCATGTCCAGGGGTGCGCTCATGCCTGTTCTCCCAGGTCGGCCAACACGTCGGCCAGGCCGTCGATGACTTCTTCGGTATCGGCAAAGGCTGCACGTTCCAGCACCTTGGAAATGCTGGGCGAGGCTTCGCCGCCGGTGACGCGCTTGACCGGCTGGTCCAGCCAGTCGAAGTAGCGGCGCTGGATTTCGTCGGCCAGCATGGCGCCGTACGAGGTGCCGCGCGCGCCTTGTTCCACGATCAGCACGTTGTTGGTCTTCTGGATGCTGGCGCCGATGGTGTCCCAGTCCAGGCTGGCGCGGTCCAGCGTGCGCAGGTCGATCACTTCGGCGTCCACGCCGGCGTCTTCGGCCGCCTTCAGGGCGCGGCTGACCATCGACAGGTAGGTCAGCACCGTGACCTTGTTGCCGCTGCGGCGCACGCGGGCGCGGCCAAAGGGAATGGCGTAGTCCAGGTCGCCATCAGGCACGTCGCCGGACGAGGCGTACAGGTCCACGTGTTCGACCACCAGCACCGGGTCCTTGGAGGCCAGCGCGGTGTTCATCAGGCCGATGTATTCGTAGGGCGTGGATGGGGCGACGATGCGCCAGCCGGGCGCGGTGGCGAACACGCCCGCCGGGTCCATCGAGTGCTGCGAACCGTAGCCCGTGCCCATCGCGACCTTGGTGCGCAAGACGAAAGGCACGTCGATGTCGCCGCCGAACATGTGGCGGGCCTTGCCGATCTGGTTGAAGATCTGGTCGGCCGCGACCCACATGAAGTCGGGGTACATGAATTCCACCACCGGCTTGTAGCGGCCGTCCATGGCCAGGCCGCCGCCCAGGCCGGCGAAGGCGTTTTCGGAAATGGGCGTGCCCAGCACACGGTCGGGGTACTTGTCCTTCAGGCCGCGGGTGGCGCCGTTGGTGCCGCCCTTCAGCCGGTGCACGTCTTCGCCCAGCACGACGACGCCCGGGTCCGTTTCCATGCGGCGGTCCAGCACGTCGGCCACGGCATCGACGAACTTGCGCTCGACGCGGGCGCCGGTGTGGTCGGCGACGTCCTGGTAGCGCAGGCCTTCGAGTTCCGCGCCGTCGCTGCGCAGGCCCACGTCACGGAAGTCGGGGCGCGGCCACAGATCGGCGCGCACGCGGCGCTTGCCGCCGTCGGCCGCTTCGGTCAGGCGGGCCGACACGTCCTTCATCACGTCCTTGCACTGCTGGCGCAGCGCATCGACCTCGGCCTGGGTGACGAGCTTGCGGCCAATCATCTCGGCGGCGATCCTGTCCAGCGGATCGCGGCGGCGCCACGCCGCTTCTTCTTCCTTGCTGCGGTAGCCGAAGGCGCTGCCGGGGAAGGGGCCGTTCTGGTGGAAGAAGCGGTACACATCCACTTCGATGATGGTCGGGCCGTTGCCGGCGCGCATGTGGGCCACGGCTTCGGACATGGCCAGGTGCACAGCCAGGGGGTCCATGCCGTCGACCTGCCAGGCCGGGATGTTGAAGGCCTGGCCGCGGGCCGACAGGCGCGGCTCGGCGGTGGATTCTTCCACCGTGGTGGACACGGCGTAGCGGTTGTTTTCGATGAAGAAGCACAGCGGCGTTTTCCACGCGGCAGTCAGGTTCATCGTTTCCAGCACCGAGCCGATGTTCACCGCACCGTCGCCGAAGTAGGTGGCGGCCACGCGGTCGGTGCCGGCATGGCGATGCGCCCAGGCCGCGCCGGCCGCCAGCGGCACGCCGCCGCCGACGATGGCGTTGGTGCCCAGCGCGCCGGCTTCCAGCCAGCGCAAGTGCATGCTGCCGCCGCGGCCGCGGCAATACCCTTGCGCCAGGCCCATGATCTCGGCCAGCGTCTTGTGCAGCACTTCGTCGATGGCGGGCGTGAGCGGGTGGCGCGGGTCCAGGCCCAGCGGCGCAACATGCTGCAAGGCCTTGGCCAGGAATTGGTGGTGGCCGCGATGCGAGCCGTTGATCTGGTCGCCGGCGCCCAGCGCCAGCACCGAACCGACGGCGCCGCCTTCCTGCCCCACGGACGAATGCGCCGGGCCGTGCACCAGGCCTGCGGCGGCCAGGTCCAGCACTGCCTCTTCAAAGGCGCGAATCCAGTGCAGCTGCGTGAGCATGGTGGCCAGCAGCGCGGGGTCCGCCTGCTGCCAGTCGCTGGCGTCGACCGTCAATTGCCGCCAGGGCGCTTGCGAGCCGAGCGGTTGGTAGGTGGCCATGAGTGAATCTCCAGAAGATAGGTAAGCGTCGATGCGGTCAGAGGTAGCTGTAGCGGCTCCAGCCGCCATCGGCCACCAGGGTGTGTCCGGTGATGTAGGCGGCCTGGCGCGAGGCCAGGAAGACCGCCAGGTCGGCCATTTCGGCCGGCTGCGCCATGCGGCGCAGCGGCGTGCGCTGCTTGAGGCGTTCGGGGTCCAGGCGGCCGCGCGCGGCCAGGTCGCGCACCAGGTCCGTTTCCACGTAGCCTGGCGCCAGCGCGTTGACGCGCACGCCTTGCGGGCCCCATTCCACGGCCAGCGTCTCGGTCAGCAGCACCACCGCGCCCTTGGTGGCGCAGTAGGCCGCGCGGTCGGGCGCCGCCACCACGCCGTACATGGACGCCAGGTTGATGATGCAGCCCTCGCCCTTGGGCACCATGCGGCGCCCGGCGGCCTGGGCGCACAGGAACACGCCGGTCAGGTTGATGTCGACGGCGCGACGCCATTCGTCCACCGTGACGTCCAGCGTGGGCTTGTTGGCCGAGATGCCGGCGTTGTTGACCAGCACGTCGATGCGGCCCCAGGCCTGTTCGACCTGGGCGAATGCGCGCTCCACGGCATCGGCGTCAGTGACCGAGGCCTGCGCGGCCAGGGCTTCGCCGCCGACGGCCTGCAGGCCGGCCACGGCCTCGCCCAGCGCGGCCGGGTCCGTGTCCAGCAGCGCGACACGCGCGCCCTGGCGAACGAAGGCCTGGGCGGTGGCGTAGCCGATGCCTTTGGCGCCGCCGGTGATCACCACGGTCTTGCCGCGCAGATCGGGGTGGATGACGTCGGACTGCGGTACTTCAGGGGTCGTGTCCAAGTGCTTGCCTTTAACGGTGCGTGATGGAGGTATGTCGTGAGCAGGTTCGCGGGCGGCGTCAGACGGCCAGCCATTCCTGCACAACGTCCTGGCGCTCGTGCAATTGCGCGGGCGGGCCTTCGAAAACAATGCGGCCGTGGCCCATCACGCTGACGCGGGTCGAGACCTTCAGCGCGATGGTCAGCTTCTGTTCGACCAGCACCACCGATACGCCGCGCTGGTGGATGTCGCGGATCACGTCGGCGATCACTTCCACGATCTTGGGCGCCAGCCCTTCGGTGGGCTCGTCGATCAGCATGACCTTGGGGTTGCCCAGCAACGAGCGGCACATGGTCAGCATCTGCTGTTCGCCGCCGGACAGGTTGCCGGCGCGGGTGTTGCGTCGTTCCTTCAGGCGGGGGAAGTAGCCGAACATCTGCTCGATCGTCCAGGCGGGCGCGTCGGGGCGCGGCGGCTGTTCGCCCATGCGCAGGTTCTCGTCCACCGTCAGGTTGGCGAAGACCTCGCGTTCTTCCGGCACGAAGCCCAGCCCGGCGCGCGCGATCTCGAAGGGACGCTTGCCGGTGATGTCGCGGCCTTCCACGGTGATTTGGCCGGCGGTCACGTCCACCAGTCCCATGATGCTCTTCATGGTGGTGGAACGGCCCGCGCCGTTGCGGCCCAGCAGGCTGACCACTTCGCCGCGATTCACCGTCAGGTCGATGCCGTGCAGGATGTGGCTCTTGCCATAGTGGGCGTGCACGCCTTGCAGCGCCAGCAGGGGGGATTGCATGCTCATACCGTTTCCTCTCCCAGGTAGGCTTCGCGCACGCGGGCGTCGCCGCGGATCTCGGCCGGCGTGCCGGTGGCCAGGATTTCGCCGTAGACCAGCACGCTGATGCGGTCGGCCAGCGAGAACACCACCTGCATGTCGTGCTCGACGATCAGCAGCGTGCAGTCGCGCGTCACGTCCTTGATGAGTTCGACGGTGTAGTCGACCTCGTGCTGCGACATGCCCGCCATGGGTTCGTCCAGCAGGATCACCTTGGGGCGCGAAGCCAGCGTCATGCCGATTTCCAGCGAACGCTGCTCGGAATAGTTCAGGTCGCCTGCCGCGGTGTGCTGCTTGGGCGCCAGGCGCACCTTTTCCAGCAACTGCTCAACGTTCTCGTTCACCGCGCGGTGGCGGGCGATGGGGCGCCAGAAGTTGTAGACCAGCCCGTGCATGCGCAGCACCGCCAGGCGCAGGTTCTCGCGCACCGACAGGCGCGGGAATACGTTGGTGATCTGGAACGAGCGCGCCAGTCCCAGGCGGTTGATCTGCTCGGGCGGCAGGCCGCCGATGGAACGCGAACGTAAGGTGATGTCGCCCGAGGTCGGCGCGAACGAGCCGGACATCAGGTGAAACAGTGTCGACTTGCCGGCGCCGTTGGGTCCGATGACGGCATGGCGTTCGCCGGCTTCCACCTGCAGGTTCACGCCGCGGATGATCTGTGCGTCGCCGAACGACTTGCGCACATCCGTCAGTGTCAGGATTTCGTGGCTCATCGCGCGGCCTCCAGCACGGGCGCGGCATCGCTGCCGCTACGCCACAGGGCGATGGCCCAGCGGCAGGCGGCCAGGCCGGCGGCGAACAACGCCAGCGGCACCAGCCAGGTGGACAGCGCCAGCGGCGCCCAATCGCGACCGAACAGCGCGATGGCGGGCCAGCCGGCATCGGGGTTCATCGCCAGCAGCGCACGGTAGTCGCGGGCGAACATGCGTTGCAGCAGTTCCACGCTGAAGACCGTGGCGGCCGTCAGCAGCAGGCCGCTGGCGACCGACACGGCGGCGCGCGGCAGCCAGTCGGCCAGCCCGCGCTCGCGCAGCGACTTGGCGGCGCGCTGCACCAGGCCCACCAGCCCGTCCGGCACGAACAGCATCACCAGCACGAACAGCACGCCCTGGTACAGCAGCCACGAACGGGTGATGTCGGCCAGCGTCTGCGACAGGAAGGTCAGGATCGATGCGCCCAGCACCGGGCCCAGGAACGCGTTGACGCCGCCGATATAGGCGAACAGCACCGCGTCGGTGGACAGCTTGACCTCGAACAGCACGTAGTTGCCGGCTTCGATGTTCAGCGCCTGCAAGCCGCCGGCAATGCCGGCAAACATGGCAGACAAGGCGAACACCAGGGTCTTGAGCGTGTGCGGCCGGTAGCCCAGGTAGCGCAGGCGGTGGGCGTTTTCGCGCAGGCCCAGCGTCAGGCGGCCCAGCGGCGTGCGGGTCAGCCCGTACAACGCGGCCAGCGACACCAGCACCCAGGCCAGCACCAGGAAGTACACCTCGATGTCGGACCCGAAGGAAAAGCCCCAGGCCGGCATGCGCATGGCCGACAGGCCCGCTTCTCCGCCGAACACGCCTTTCAGGTGCGGGGCCAGCGCGTGCAGCAGTTCGGCCAGCGCCAGCGTGATCATCGAAAAATACACGCCGGACCGCATGGTGGCGAACCAGCCGGCGACCAGGCCGAACAGCAGGCCGGCCACGCCGCCGGCGAGCGGCATCAAGGGCGTGGGCAGAAGACCCGCGCCGCCCAGCGCGTTCATGGCGTGGATGGTGGCGAAGGTGCCCACGCCGAAATACGCCGCGTGGCCGAACGACAGCATGCCGCCCTGGCCCGCCAGCAGGTTGAAGGCGCAGGCAAACAGCGCCGCGATCAGCATCTGCACCGCCGCAACCAGCTGGCCTGCCGGCAGCAGCCAGGGCAGGGCGCACAGCGCGGCGACACAGACGACAAGCAGCAAGGCAGCCGATATGCGGCCAGTGGAACTCATGGCGCGGCTCATGCCTGCTCTCCTTTCAGGCCCGACGGCTTGACCAGCAGCACCACCAGCATCAGCAGGAAGGGCAGCGTGGCGGCCAGGCTGGATATCTTCACGGTCATCAAACCGCCCACGCTTTCGGCCCACTCGCCGGCCCCGAACAGGCCGAACAGGGTTGCGAGGCTGGCGTCGATGCCGACCGAGAACGAGCTGATCAGGCCGATCAGCAGCGATGCGATCATGGCGCCGCCCAGTGACCCCAACCCGCCCACCACGACCACCACGAACACCAGCACGCCCAGTTCCAGCGCCATGTTCGGATTGGTGGTGTAGAAGGCGCCGGCCACGGCGCCGGCCAGTCCGGCCATGGCCGCACCCACGCCGAACACGCTCATGAACACCAGCGGCACGTTGTGGCCCAGGGCTTCCGCCATGCGCGGCCGGTAGATGGCCGATCGCACCACGATGCCGACGCGGGTGCGCGACAGCAGCAGGTAGATCACGGCGAACATCGCCAGCGACACGCCGCCCATCAGCAGGCGATAGAAGGGATAGTCGGCATCGAACACACGGAACGCCGCGAAATTCAGGAAGGCCGGCACGCGGTAGTCGACCGGGAAGTCGCCGTAGAACAGCTTGATGAGCTCGGCGACGATGAACGCCAGGCCGAAGGTCACCAGCAGTTCCTGGGCGTGGCCGAACTTGTGCACGCGGCGCAGGAAGAAGCGCTCCACCCCCATGCCCAGCACGCCCGCGATGACGGTGGCCAGCACCAGCGCCGTCCAGAACCCGGTGACGGGCGCGAGGGTGTAGGCGGCGTACGCGCCTATCATGTAGAACGAGGCGTGCGCGAAGTTGAGCACGCCCATCATGCCGAAGATCAGCGTCAGGCCTGCCGACACCATGAAAAGTAGCAGGCCGTAGATCACGCCGTTCAACAGCGAGACCGTAAAGTATTCCATGTCCGCTCCAAATTCCTTGCGCCAGGCGCTGTGCGCCTGGCGATTCATCACGCTCTGTTTTTGTCCGGCCCCGCGCCGGTGAGCGTTGTTGTGATGCCGCCGCAGGCAGCAGGGCCCGCGGCGGGGTCCATCAGTCCGGGCGCACCATCTTGCACGTGGCCTGCACCGGCGCGGACACGTCCGCCGCGGCCAGCACCTTGACCGGTTCGAAGCCCATGTCGGTGCCGTCGGCCTTGTACTTGGCGTTCTTGCTGACCTTGGACACCACCATCGGCAGTTGCACCTGGTGGTCTTCGGCGCGCATGGTGTAGGTGCCCAGCGGCGAGGTGTAGGTGACCTTCTCCAGTGCACGGGCCAGGTCCGGCACCGACAGCTTGCCGTCCTTGGGTTGGACCTGCTTGAGCGCTTCGCCCAGGAAGGTGATGCCGATGACGGTCTGCGGTTCGGTGTAGCTGGGGTAGTGGCCGGTCTTGGCCTTGTAGTCTTCGGCGAACTTGGCGCCGTCGTCGCCCGCGGCTTCGATGTTGTAGGGGTGGGCGATGTAGTGGCCCAGCGCCACGTCGCCGGCGTTGGCCAGGTTGCCCACCTGGTCCAGGAACACCGTGGCAAAGCGCACCTTCAGGCCGGCCGATTGCGTGGCCTTCATGAGCAGCAGAAGGTCGTTGGACCAGTTGCCGGTGATGACGGTGTCCGGCGTGGCGGCGCGGATGCGGGCCACGTAGGGCGCGAAGTCCTGGATCTTGTTGACTTCATGCAGCGTCTTGCCCACCACTTCATAGCCGTACTGCTTGGCAAAGCGCTCGGTGGCGTCTTCCATGTCCTGGCCCCAGGAATAGTTCTGGTTGATGGCGTACACGCGCTTGCCCAGCGTGCCATCGGCCGACATGACCGAGGCCAGCGCCTTCACGCGCAGGTCGGCATTGGTGGTGAAGCGGAAATGATAGAAGTGGCACTTCTGGCCCGTCAGTTCCAGGGCTTCGCCGCCCACGTTCAGGAAGACGACTTCCTTGCCCGGGTTGCGCAGGTTGTGCTTGCGCACGTCTTCGGTCAGCTGGCCCGAGATGGCCGACGACGAGCCCTGCACCAGGATCTGCACGCCTTCGGCGGCCGCTGCGCGGAAGCGATCGGATGCGCCTACCGGGCCGCCCTGGTTGTCGAATTCGACCAGTTCCAGCGGCTGGCCGTTCCAGCCGCCCGCTGCATTGATGCGGTCCAGTTCATATTTGACCGCGGCGCGAAACATCAGGCCGGTCGAGGCCTGCGGGCCCGACAGCGTTTCGATCAGGCCGATCTTGACGGGCGCGGCCTGCGCGGATGCGGCAATGCCGGCCAGGCACAGCAGGCCGGTAGTGAAAGCCAATTTCATGCGTGTCTCCTCCGTGGGACGGGAGTGTGGGGTCCGTGAATCAATCAAGCTGCTTGATGCGGCTCTTGTATGCCCAGGAAGCGGGCAATTTCGGTGAGCTGGCCTTCCAGCATGTACAAGCCGGGATGCGTGCGGCAGCCGCGTGCGGCGGCGGCGCGCAGCAGCGGCGTGTCGACGCGGCTCATCACGGCGTCGGCCACGACGGTGCCGGGCGCCAGGGCGTCCAGCGGGAAGGGCAGGGGATCGGTGTCGGCCAGGCCCAGCGAGGTCGCGTTGATGGCGATGTCACAGGCCTCGGGGCGGGGGCCGCCCACGCGGATGGCCAGCGCGGGGTAATGGCGCGCCAGGCGTTCGGCCAGGGCCTCGGCCTTGTCCGGCGAACGGTTGTACAGGCAGAGGCTGGCCGGGCCGGCCTCGGCGATGGCGCAGGCGATGGCCTTGCCGGCGCCGCCCAGGCCCGCCAGGTAGACATGGCGTCCGGCCGGGTCGTGGCCCTGGCTGCGCAGGCCGGCCACGAAGCCCAGTCCGTCGAAGTTGCCGCCGGTCAGGCAGCCATCCTGCAGGCGCACGGCGTTGACCGCGCCGATCAATTGCGCGGCCGGGGTCAGCGCATCGCACAGGGCGGCGGCGCTTTCCTTGTGCGGCACGGTCACGACGATGCCGCCCAGGTTGGCCAGGCCGCGCAGGCCCGCGAACAGGGCGGGCAGCGCGGCGGCCCTGACATGGAAGGGGACCATCACGCCGTCCACGCCGCGCTCGCGCAGCAGGGCATTGAGCCGCTGGGGCGTCCTGACGTGCGCGATCGGGTCTGCCGCGATCGCGAATACGGTAGTGCTGCCGGTGATGTCCACCTGGTTGTCCCCTGCCTGTCCTGCGGCCCTAGGCCGTGCTTTTTGCTGACGCCCTTGCCTGGAAGCGCGGCTTGATTTACGCTTTCATCACAAGTTGTCAGGCAACTTTGTTAAGTTGTCCGATAAATCATAGGGCAAGCGTTTTTCCCGTGTCAAGCAACGGATTCGGCGGTTCAATCGAATTCGTGGGCGGCCGCCGGGATCCGGCGCGGGCCGCTCGAACAAGGCTTTGGAGACAGCATGATTTCGTTCGAAGGACAGGTAGTGGCCATCACTGGCGCGGGCAATGGCATCGGGTTGGCGACCGCGCGGCTGATGGCCGCACACGGCGCCCGGCTGGTGCTGACCGATATCGACAAGACGCGCCTGGAAGAGGTGGCCGCCGAGCTGGACGCCAGCGGCCAGCGGGTCTACACCCATGCGCTGGACGTATCGGCCTCGGCCGACTGCGACCGCGTGCTGGAACGCGCCGCGCAGCACTTCGGCGGGCTGGACCACCTGGTGCACTGCGCTGGCATCTACCCCGAACAGCTGGTCAAGGACACCAGCGACGAGGCCTGGAAAAAGCTGATGGGCGTGAACCTGGACGGTACCTTCTACGTCTGCCGCGCCGCCCAGCGCCACCTGCGCCAGAACGGTTCGGTCGTGCTCCTGACCTCGCTGGCCGCGCAGCGCGGCAGCTACGCCCACGCCGCCTATTCGGCGTCCAAGGGCGCGGTGCAGAGCTTCACCCGCAGCCTGGCGCTGGAATTGGCGCCGCAGATCCGCGTGAACGCGGTGGCGCCCGGCATCATCGCCACGTCCATGACCCACGACCTGATCGGCCAGAAGGGCGCCCAGTTGCTGGAAAGCACCCCGCTCAAGCGCTTTGGCTCCGCCGACGAAATCGCCGGCGCCATCGCCTTCCTGTGTTCACCGCTGGCGGGCTTCGTCACGGGCGAAGTCATGCAGGTCAACGGCGGCATCTATATCGCGTAAAGTCTCAAACCGCCGTGCCCCTGCAACCCGGCAAAATCCTATAATTTTCAAGGGCGCGGCCGCAGTGAAACGTCGAAAACTCCTATAACCCAAGGTAGCCGCCCAGCGAGCCGCCTTACGTTTTAATGAACCTCATGCAGCCCATATCCGAACAGGACCGGCGGGGCCCCGACCCGCAACGCGCCGCGCCCAAGCATTCGCTATCCGCGGGCGTGGCCGACGCGCTGGCCGAGCAGATCCGCCAGGGCGCGCTCGCGCCCGGCGACCGCCTGCCCACCGAAAAGCAACTGACCGAGATCTACTCCGTCAGCCGCGCCGTGGTGCGCGAGGCGCTGGCGCGCCTGAAGTCCGAAGGCTTGATCACGTCGCAGCAAGGCAGCGGCGTCTTCGTCGACCCGAACTTCCAGCGCAACGCCTTCCGTATTGCCGCGCCGTCCCCGGGCGACAGCCAGGACCTGGAACACATCCTGGAACTGATGCTGTCCATCGAAGTCACCGCCGCCCGCTACGCCGCGCAGCGCCGCACCGACGCCGACCTGAAAAAGATGCGCCAGGCGCTGGTCGGCATGGAATACGCGCTGATCAACGACAAGCTGGGCGACGAAGAGGACTACCAGTTCCACCAGTCCATCGTGCAGGCCACCCACAACCCGCACCTGGTGGCGCTGAACGACTACCTGGAAGCCAATGTGCGGCGCGTCATCCGCAGCGCGCGCAACAACACCGCGCGCCGGTATGCCGAACGCATGGCGGCAGTGCAGAGCGAACACCAGGCGATCTTCGCCGCCATCGAAAACGGCGATCCCGACGCCGCGGGCCGCGCGGCCGAACAGCACCTGCGCAACGCGGCCGACCGGCTGCGGCTGTTCCAGGCGGAACGGCCGGCGCCGGTATGAACCCGGTTGGCGTGGACGAATGAGCGCGCTGCGGCGGACGAGTCGTTGTATCGACCGCCGCAGGCCAGGCCTCAAGCGAAGGTCTGTTCCATCTCGCGGCGAAACTGCACTGCCTGCGAGCGGTCGTCGTATTCGACGTCGCTCCAGCGAATCGCCTGCGACTGGCGCACCGCGTGCTTGAGCTTGACCTGGTGCGACAGCCCCAGCGGCAGGTAGCCTTCTTCGACCGAATCGCGCGCTGGCATCAAGCGGCCGTACACCGTGTAGCCGCCTTCGCCGTCGAGCAACTGCCCGGCCTGCAGATCGCGCTTGGCCGTGGCCACCACGTCGCCGTGCCAGCCGGCCGGCGCACCCGTCGGCTCGCGGCGCAACCCCACGCTGGCCACGCTGATGCCCAGTTCCAGGCCGATCAGGTGATAGGGCTTGTACATGGCGGTGTAGTTACCGCCGGGGTCGGTGACCAGCCCGTATTCCTTGAAGCAGCGGCGCACATAATCGCTATCGGCCGCCAGCGTCACGTACACGCCCCAGCGCAGGTCGCGAAACACCGGCCGCCCATCGCGCTCAAGTGAAGAAATCACCTCGACCTGCCCGCGATGATGCAGGATGCCGCCGTCTTCGCGCGGCCGCAGCACCCGCGCCAGGTCATCCACCCCGCAAGGCGGAAAGTGCAGCCCGGACGGTGACGGCAACAGCCCCGTGGCATTGGACACCGCCGCCATCTCGATGGCGCTCTTGGTGCCATCCAGGAAGCTGTTGAACATCTGCGCATTGAAGTCGCCGGCCGCCACCATTTCGGCCGTGAAGCCGTAATACGGCCACACGGTGTCCGGCGTGGACGTATGGAATTCAGGCAGATACTTGGTGCCCTTGCCCGCCGCCATGACCTCGAAGCCACTGGCGCGCGCCCAGTCCACCATTTCGCAGATCAACGCGGGCTGGTCGCCATAGGCCAGCGAATACACAATGCCCGCCTCGCGTGCGCGCCGCGCCAGCAACGGCCCCGCCAGCGCGTCGGCTTCGACATTGACCATGATGATGTGCTTGCCATGTTCGCAGCAGGCCAGCACGTGCCCGATGCCCGCGGCCGCCTGGCCGGTGGCGTCGATGACGATATCGACATCCGGGCTGGCGATGACCGCGTACGGGTCGTCGCTGAAATACACCTTGCCGTTCTTGAACGCGTCATTGACGCTGGCCGCATTGAGCGCCGTCGCCGGCCACCCCACCCGGGTCAGCGCCGCGCGGGCCCGGTCGGGCGCCAGGTCAGCCACCGCCACCAGGCGCATGCCCGGCGTGCGCGGAGCCTGGCTCATGAACATCGCGCCAAACTTTCCGGCGCCCAGCAGCGCTACGCGCAAGGGCTTGTGGTCGGCTTCTCGCTGCTTGAGCAGACGGTGCAGATTCATGGTGCAGGCTCCTCCAGGAAATGGGGATACAGCACCACAGGATAGTCCTAAAACATGACGGCTGAACAGATCAGGCATCCGCCCGATAGAGTTCGCCGGCCAGCACGCTGCGCCAGTTGCTCCAATTGATGCGCGGCCGGTCGGTCACGTCGCGGTTATACGGCGCATCGAACAGAATGTGCTTCCAGCGCGGCCGGACGCCCCCCTGGATCAACGGCTTGTCATCGATCAGCAGGTCTCCCTGCACCAGCGTCTTGTCCTTGGTCAGAATCAGCCGGTTGGTCGCCTCGCGCCCCAGGTGTTTTTCCACCCACAGGTACTTCTCGGCCACGCAATTCTCGAACTGCGACAGCGGGGACGTGCAGATGCGCACATCCATGCCCAGCGCCAGCAATTCCTTCACCGCATCCAACGCCCCCGGAACGGGAGGCAGATTGCGAATGAACCCCGGCGCGGTATAGATGGCCTCGGCCATGCCCCGCAGTTCCGGCGCATAGTCTTCACGAATGTAGAAAGACTTGCGGTCTTCAAACGCCACCGGCGCAATATCGGGATGACGCTCGTTCCAGGCATCGATAAAAGCATGTTCGAAGTCGGCCAGCACACCGTCTTGGTCGAGCAGGATGATCATGAAGATCCTAAGTCGTTGCGACGCGCTCGATTGTGCCAGAGTGCGTCAAGCCCAGTCAGCCGAGCCTTCCCAGACCCAGGCGACGCCTAAACCGGCTGTGGCCGCGATTGGGCCACCACGCGATAGCGGCTGCCCCCCGTGGACGACTCCGACGCTACCAGCACCATCCGGTCATAACGCCACACCTGCGGCGCAGGCACCTCGGCCGGCGGCTCGACCGACTCGATATTGCGCAGCAAGGTCACATGCGGCCGAAACGGCTGCGTCGGCGGCACCAACCCAAACGCCGACAACCACAGCCACAACCCATCATGGGTCGCCTGCAACAGATCCGGCACCTGGCTGGGCCCCGCCCACAAGATGCGCTGCCGCGCAAAAACCCCGTACTGATCCAAGGTAAGCGCCCCCGGAATCAACCGATGGTAGGGCGTGGCATCAATCAATTCGTCAGCAATCTCCTGGTCAACCGCCCCAAGAAACGCCAATGTCATATGCAAGGTCTCGGTCCGCATGACCCGCCCCTGCGCGTGCGCGCGAGCCTGGTCCGCCCAAGAGGCAAGCGTGGTGGCCAGCGGAGCGTCAGGCCAGAGCGCGTAGAAAAGGCGAGTCGTAGACATGGCGGTGATTGTAGGACCGTGGGGGAGTTTTTTGTGTGCCTTGGGTTTGGGTTCTTAAGTCGCGCTTGGCGGGGTCGGCTGGCAGAGGGCGGGGCTACGATTGCGGTCCGGAGCCTTCGCTCCGGACTTCCCCTTCGTCATCGTCGTCCGCCTTCGGCTCCCTTCCGATTCCCTCGGGCGCATCTACACGCCCCGCCCTCTGCCAGCCGCCCCCGCCAAGCGCTCACACTGTGGATTAGCTTCGGATTCTGGGGAGGGCAGTGTGCTTGGCATGGCAGCCACGGTCAGAGTGGGGTGGGCGGGGTGGGACGGTGCCCGCTTCGTGCCGGCCGCGCGGGCGGCCTTACGAAGCTTACGCGGCGTCTTGCGAGCGCCGATGCCGCTCTCGCGTGTGGGTAGCGGGGTTGGTGGCGCGACGATGTCGCTCTTGTGTGTGAGCGGAGCAGGTGGCATCAGAAATGCTGTTGGCCTGTAGCGGCGCGGATGCCGTGGCGTTCAACATGAATGCGCAGCGCCCGATGGGCGGCGCGCGAGACGGTCAGCATGCGCAAGCAAGAGTCTGCCGCGCCGCCCATCACCGCCCCCTCCCCCCCTGACTGCACACCATTAGAAAACCCATCTCCAACAGCGCGAAGCGCCCTCGCAACACTGTCAACAACACGAATGCCAAACGTGGCCGCCCGCGCGGCCGCGGCTTGGCGGCCCTGTAGGTTTCATGCCCTGAACACAGGTCTAGCAGCGCGACAAGCCTCGAAAACCGTAGCCCGGCGCGGGGGTGGCTTGCGGAGTGGGCAACCTCGATGCGCCCGAGGGAATCGGAAGGGAGCCGAAGGCGGACGACGATGACAACGGGGAAGTCCGGAGCGAAGGCTCCGGACCGCAATCGTGGGCGCCCACTCCGCAAGCCACCCCCGCGCCGGGCGACCTACGAAGCAACCGCCCCAGAAAAAACCAAACACTCAAGGATTAGCAGCAACAGCATCAGGCACAGGATTCCCCCACCCGCCCCCAATCGCCCGAATCAGATCCACCGCCGACCGAGCCTGCTCTCCACTCAACTGCACCGCCACCCGCTGCTGCAACAGCACACTGCGGTCAGCTTCGATCACATCCAGATAGCTGATCGAGCCTTCACGGTATTGCGTATGCGAGAGCTTCGCCGCCCGCGCCGATGCTTCCACTGCGGCATCCTGCGCCCGCGTCTGATCCGCCAGAATTCGCAGATTTGCCAGATTGTCTTCCACCTCGCGGAACGCGTTCAGGACCGTTTGGCGGTACACCGCCACGTCTTCCTCGTAGACGGCGCGCGCGCGGTCCAGGCCGGCCTGGCGGCGGCCGCCGTCGAAGATCGGCATCGACAGCGCGGCGCCTACCAGCGGGCCCAAGAGGAACGTGCGGCTCGACCATTGGAACAGGTTGCCCAGTTCCGATGATTCGTAGCCGAATGCGCCCGTGATGTCCAGACGCGGGAAGAATGCCGACTTCGCCGCGCCCACGCGAGAGTTTGCTGCCGCCATCGCGCGTTCAGCGGCCGCGATGTCCGGACGGCGTTCCAGCAGCGTCGACGGCAGGCCTGCCGGGATCGACAGGGCCACCTTCTGGATCGGTTGCGGCGGCATCGTGAATTCCGACGGCGCGCGGCCCAGCAGTACTGCCAGCGCGTGCTCGCCGGCCGCGCGGCGGCGGTCGATGCCCAGCGCTTCCGACTGCGCCGAAGCCAGTTCGGCCTTGGCGCGGGCCAGGTCCAGCTCGCTGATATCGCCCGCATCGTAGCGGCGCTGGATCAGCTGCAGCGTATCCGTACGCAGCTTCACCGTCTGGTTGTACAGCGCCGATTCTGCGTCTTGCTCGCGCACCAGGAAATACGTGCTTGCCACGTCGGCTTGCAACGCCAGCAGCACCGAGCGGTACAGCGCCTCGCTTTGCTGCGCGTCCGCGGTCGCCGCGTCCGACGTCGAGGCCACGCGGCCGAACAGGTCGGCTTCGTAGGAAACCGTGCCTTGTGCGCGCCAGGTCGTGCTCGGGCTCGTCGGCGTGCCGTCCGGCAGGCCTTGCGACACGGCCGACGGGCGTTGGCGGCTGGGGCCGAAGGCCGCGTCCAGGCTCGGGAAGAAGCCGGCGCGGGCCTCGCGTTGCAGCGCGCGGGCCTGCTTCAGGCGGGCCGCGGCGGCCTGCAGGTTCTGGTTGGCCTTTTGGGCCTCGTCCTGCAACTGGTTCAGGCCTTCGTCGCCGAACACCTTCCACCAGGCGCCGCGCAGCGCGTCTTCCGACGGCTCGGCGGCCTTCCAGGTGCCCGCTTCCGAAGCGGGCAGGGCGGCTTCCTTGTAGGCCGCCGGCGCGGCGGCCGCGGGCCGTTCATAAGTCGGGCCCACCGCGCAGCCGGCCAGCACGAGCAGGACGGCAAGCAGGGCGGAACCGCGGATCAGTCTTTTGGTCTTCATGACGATTCTCTTGGGCGCGCGCCCCGCCGTTCAAGACGGGGCGCGCTGGCTATTTTTCCAGGCTGGTTCAGGCGTTGTGCTGCGTGGCAGGCGGCGCGTTCGGGTCGATGTGCGGCACGCACACCGGCGCTTCATGCTGCGCGGCCGAGTGCAGCGTCTTGCCGCTCATCGAACGCAGCAGCACGTAGAACACCGGCGTCAGGAACAGGCCGAACAACGTCACGCCCAGCATCCCGAAGAACACCGCGACACCCATGGCATGGCGCATCTCAGAGCCTGCGCCCGACGACAGCACCAGCGGCACGACCCCCATGATGAACGCGATGGACGTCATCAGGATCGGACGCAGACGCAGGCGGCTGGCCTCGATGGCGGCTTCCAGCGGCGTGCGGCCGTCGTTCATTTCCAGCTCGCGGGCGAATTCCACGATCAGGATCGCGTTCTTGGCCGATAGGCCCACCAGCACCATCAAGCCGATCTGCGTGAAGATGTTGTTGTCGTTGCCCGTCAGGTACACGCCCGTCAGCGCCGCCAGGATGCTCATCGGCACGATCAGGATCACGGCCAGCGGCAACGTCAGGCTTTCGTACAGCGCGGCCAGCACCAGGAACACCAGCAGCACGCTGATCGGGAACACCCACAGGCCGGCGTTGCCCGCCAGGATCTGCTGGTACGTCAGGTCGGTCCATTCGAACTTCACGCCGCGCGGCAGGGTTTCCGCCGCCACGCGCTCGGCCGCGGCTTGCGCCTGGTCCGACGAGTAGCCGGGGGCCGGGCCGCCGTTGATGTCGGCGGCGGTGTAGCCGTTGTAGCGCACCACCATTTCCGGACCGAACGTCTGCTTCACCGTCACCAGCGACGACAGCGGCACCATGTCGCCCGCGGCATTGCGGGTCTTGAGCTGCAGGATGTCGTCGGCGTGGGCGCGGAACGGCGCATCAGCCTGGGCCCGCACCTGGAACACGCGGCCAAAGCGGTTGAAGTCGTTGACATACATGGAGCCCAGGTAGATCTGCATGGTGTCGAACACTTCGGTCACCGGCACGCCCAGCTGCTTGGCCTTCACGCGGTCCAGGTCGACGTCCAGCTGCGGCACGTTGATCTCGTAGCTTGAGAACGCGGGGCCCAGTTCAGGCGTCTGGCGAGCCTTGGCCAGGAAGGCCTGCTTGGCCTTGTCCAGCTCGGCATAGCCCAGCGCCGCGCGGTCTTCCAGTTGCAGCTTGAAGCCGCCCAGCGTCCCCAGGCCCAGCACCGGCGGGGGCGGGAACACGGCGATGAACGCCTGCTGGATGGCACCGAACTTCTGGTTCAGCGACGCCGCGATGGCATTGCCGGACAGCGCCGCGCCCTTGCGTTCGTCGAACGGCTTCAGGGCCACGAACACGATGCCCGCGCTGGAGCTGTTGGTGAAGCCGTTGATCGACAGGCCGGGGAACGCGATCGCGCTTTGCACGCCCGGTTCCTTCAGGGCGATGTCGCTCATCTGGCGAATCACTTCTTCCGTGCGGTCCAGCGACGCGCCGTTGGGCAGCTGGGTAAAGCCGATCAGGTACTGCTTGTCCTGCGCCGGCACGAAACCGCCGGGCACCAGGTACGACACCCCGATCGTGGCCGCCACCAGCACCACGTATACCGCCATGGCGCCAGCCTTGCGGCGTATCACGCCGGACACGCCCACGCCGTAGTTCTCGGAGGCGCGGCCGAACATGTTGTTGAACCAGTTGAAGAAGCGGCCGAACACGCGGTTCATGCCCCGGGTCAGCCAGTCCGGCTTGTCGTGGTGGCTCTTGAGCAGCAGGGCCGACAGGGCCGGCGACAGCGTCAGCGAGTTGAAGGCCGAGATCACCGTCGAAATGGCGATGGTCATGGCGAACTGCTTGTAGAACTGGCCGGTCAGGCCGGTCATGAACGCCAGCGGCACGAACACGGCGCACAGCGTCAGGGCGATGGCGATGATGGGGCCGCTGACTTCACGCATGGCGCGATAGGTCGCGTCGCGTGGACTCAAGCCCGCCGCAATGTTGCGTTCTACGTTTTCCACCACCACGATCGCATCGTCGACCACGATCCCGATGGCCAGCACCATCCCGAACAACGACAGCGCGTTGATCGAATAGCCGAACATCAGCAGCAGCCCGAAGGTACCGACGATGGACACCGGCACCGCCAGCAGCGGGATGATCGAGGCGCGCCAGGTCTGCAGGAACAGGATCACCACCAGCACCACCAGCGCGATGGCTTCCAGCAGCGTGTGCACCACGGCTTCGATACTGGAACGCACGAACTGGGTCGGATCGTATTCGATGCGGTATTCCACGCCCGGCGGGAAGTCCTGGGCCAGCTCGGCCATGGCGGCGCGCACCTTGGACGACACGTCCAGCGCGTTGGCGCCCGGCGACTGCATGATGCCCATGCCGACCGCCTGCTTGTTGTCCAGCAGCGAACGCAGGCCATATTCCTGCGCGTCCAGTTCCACGCGGGCCACGTCCGACAGGTGCGTCACGGCGCCGTCGGGCGAGGTCTTCAGGATGATGTCGCGGAATTCCTCTTCGGTCTGCAAGCGGCCGCGCGCATTCACGTTCAGCTGCAGCGGCACGTCGCCCTGGGTCGGGGACGCGCCGATCACGCCGGCTGCTACCTGCACGTTCTGTTCGCGGATGGCGGCCACGACTTCGCTGGCCGTCATGCCGCGCTGCGCGACTTTTTGCGGGTCGAGCCAGACGCGCATGGAGTAGTTGCCCGACCCCCACACCGTCACTTCACCCACCCCGGTAATGCGCGCCAGGCGGTCCTTGACGTTCAGGATCGCGTAGTTGCGCAGGTAGGTGATGTCGTAGCGGTCGTTGGGCGAGATCAGGTGCACCACCAGCGTCAGCGTGGGCGAGCTCTTGGTCGTCGTGACGCCCAGGCGCTGCACGTCCGGCGGCAGGCGCGGCAGCGCCTGCGACACGCGGTTCTGCACCAGCTGCTGCGCCTTGTCCGGGTCCACGCCCAGCTTGAAGTTGACCGTCAGCGTCAGGTTGCCGTCGCTGTTGGCCTGCGACTGCATGTACAGCATGTTTTCCACGCCGTTGATGGATTCCTCCAGCGGCGAGGCGACGGTTTCGGCGATGACCTTGGGGTTGGCGCCCGGATACTGCGCGCGCACCACCACAGACGGCGGCACCACTTCCGGGTATTCCGAGATGGGCAGCTGGAACATGGCCAGCAGGCCGCCCAGCAGCACCAATATTGACAACACCCCGGCGAAGATCGGCCGGTCGATGAAGAATTTCGAGATATTCATGAACGTTCTCGTTCTGCTTGTCTTGTCACCGGCCGCTTAGTTGGCGTTGGCCGATGCGGTCTTGACCGGGTTGCGCTGGGCCGTGACCATGGGCACCACGGTCGGGCTGACGGCGTCGCCGGGGCGTACGCGCTGCAGGCCGTTGACCACGATGCGGTCGCCAGGGGCCAGGCCGGAATCCACGACCCGCAGGCCTTCCTGGTTGGCGCCCAGCTTGATCTGGCGGTAGTTGGCGTGGTTCTTGTCGTCCAGCACCAGCACGTAGCGCTTGTCCTGGTCGGTGCCGATGGCTTTTTCGTCGATCAGCACGGCGCTGCGCGGGTCGCTGCCGCCCAGGCGGATGCGGGCGTACAGGCCGGGCAGGAGCGAACCGTCGGCGTTATCGAACTCGGCGCGCACGCGGATGGTGCCGGACGTGGCGTCCAGGCGGTTGTCCACCGATTGCACGAAACCGGTGCGCGAATAGCCTTCCTCGTTGGCCAGGCCCAGCTCGACCGGCACCGAGCCAGCCTTGCCGTTGCGGGCGGGGTTCACGTACTTCAGGAAGGTCTGCTCGTCGACGTCGAACGAGGCGTACATCTTCGAGACCGACACCAGCGTCGTCAGCGGCACCGAGGTGGCGCCGGCGGCGACCACGTTGCCCACCGTGACTTCCGCGCGCGACACGCGGCCGGCGACGGGGGCTTCGATGCGGGTGTAGCCCAGGTTCAGCTTGGCGTAGTCCAGCGCGGCTTGGGCGCCTTGCAGGTTGGCGGCGGCTTCGCGGGCGGCGTTCTGCTTTTCTTCGAAGTCGCGGCGGGCGATGGCGTTGTCGGTCAACAGACGCTGGCCGCGGGCCAGTTCCGTGGCCGTGTACGAGGCGCGGGCCTTGGCGGCGGTCAGGGCAGCGGCGGCGCGGTCCACTTCGGCCGCGTAGGGACGCGGGTCGATGGTGAACAGGACGTCGCCCTTCTTGACGATGCTGCCGTCCTGGAAGTGCACGGCGGTCAGGGTGCCGGAGACCAGCGGACGGATGTCCACGCGGTCGATGGCTTCCAGGCGACCGGAATACCGCTGCCAGTCGACGATGGTCTTGCTGACCACTTCGGCCACTTCGACGGGAGGCGCCGCCGGGGCGCCTTGCGCCTGGGCAGCATTGGCGCCGGCAGGGGCGCGAAACAGGGCGTAGCTACCGCCGGCCGCAATGACGGCCGCGAAAACGACGAGCACAGCAATACGATTACGCGAAACCATGATGTTCCTTGAGGGTGGTGTCGGGGTGAAGCGCACTTGCCGGGGACCGCGAGGGGGGCGGGTGGCGGCGGGGGCGGCATCGCGGCGGGTCTGTCAGTCCTGAAACACCGATGTCATACTGCGGTGCAGCATGCAACACTGTTACGTTTCCCTTGGCTGAGAGTGTCTTTGGGGGACGGGCTCTCGCGTGGTCGGAATCTGAGGATTGACAGGCCCTTTGATGGCGCCGGGCGGCACGGGCACTTCAAGATGGTTTGAATTCTGAGTGTTTTGCCCGAGCGGATAAACATGTGTTATTCGGCAACACTGTTCGGCAGATTTGTCTAATCCCGGCCGGAAACGCGTTATGCTCCGTACACCCCGACCAACTGCCCCAATAGGACACCGTCGCCATGGACCGTTTTCAGGCTATGCAGGTGTTTGTGCGCGTCGTGGATGCCAATAGCTTCACCCGGGCGGCCGACAGCCTCTCGCTTCCGCGCACCACCGTCACGACCATCATCCAGAATCTCGAACGCCTGCTGGGCGTGCGATTGCTCAACCGCACCACGCGCCGTATCGGCCTGACGCCCGACGGCGCGGGCTATTACCAGCACTGCGTGCGCATTCTGGCCGACGTCGAAGAAACCGAGGCCTGCTTCCAGGAAGCGGCCCTGCGCCTGAAAGGGCGCCTGCGCATCGACGTGCCCACGTGTATCGGGCGGCTGATTCTCATCCCGTCATTGTGTGATTTTCACGACAAATACCCGGACGTCGAGCTGGTGCTCGGCCTGGGCGACCGCCCCGTGGATATGGTGCAAGAGGCCGTGGACTGCGTCATCCGCGCCGGCGACCTCGAAGATTCCAGCCTGGTCGCGCGCCGCATTGGCACCTTGCAGACGGTGACCTGCGCGTCGCCCACCTACGTGGCGCGCCACGGCATGCCACAGACCATCGAAGACCTTCGCGACCACCACGCGGTGCACTATTTCTCCAGCCGCAGCGGCCGCAATTGCCCCTGGGACTTCAAGATCGACGGCAAGCACCAGGAAGTCGACATGCGCGGCACCGTCGCCGTGAACGAAGCCGGCGCCTACCTGGACTGCGGCCTGAAGGGCTTCGGCCTGATCCAGACGCCGCGCTACATGGCGCTGCCGTACCTGCAATCGGGCGAGCTGATCGAAGTGTTGCCTCAGTGGAAGCCCAGCACCACGGCCATCTCGGTGCTGTACCCGCAAAGCCGCCAGCTGTCGCCCAAGGTGCGGGCATTTGCCGACTGGGTCGCCGAATTGTTCGCCAGCTGCCCGCTCTTGAGCGGCCGCGACGAAACCGATCCGGCTGCCGTCAGCTGCGGCGTGTTCCAGCAACGCCAGATCAGCCAGGCCAAGCAGATGGCCGTGGCTGGCGTGGCCGCCGCCAATTCGCCCGAAATGCCCCCGCGCCGCCGCACCGCCCGGGAAGAGGCTGCCGAGTACGCGTTGTAGTCGGCAAAAGCGTCTAAAACGCGGGAAACCCCGTAGTGAATACAGGGCTTGCGTCCCTCGTATTTCATGAAACGTATGTATAGTCCGACAGTCAAAGCCTAAACGCATTCACTGTCGATCTTCTATGCAGCCTGTACTTCCCGCTTACCTGATCGCCCGTTGGCTTTTGCTCCTCGTCTTGCTGGCGGGGGTGTATTTCCTTAGCGGATTCCTGGTGCCCGCGCTGGCCGCGCTGATCATCGGCCTGGCCAGCTGGCCCCTGTACCGCCGCCTGGTCGACCGCTGCGGCGGCCGCACGATGCTGGCCGCCTCGCTGGCGCTGCTGGTGGTCATCGTGGTGCTGATCGTGCCGCTGTCGCTGGCGCTGTCGTACGCCATCAAGGAAGCCAGCACCTTTTTTGCCTGGGCCATCGCGGCCAATCGGCACGGCGTGGCCGTCCCCGCCTGGATCACCTCGATGCCCGTGGTGGGCGACCGCCTGGGTGAATACTGGGAAGCCTATATCGGCCAACCCCACGCGCTGGGCGCGCTGGTCGAGGCCGTCAGCGGCGAACACCTGGGCAACATCTACCGCATGGTGCTGGCGGCCACGGGCAACGTGTTCCAGTTGCTGCTGACCGTATTGTTCATGCTGATCACGCTGTTCTTCGTCTACAAGGACGGCGTGCGCATGGTGGCCCAACTGGACGTGCTGGGCGAACGCATCCTGCCCGCGCGCTGGCAGCGCTTTTCGCGCGTGGTGCCGGCCACCATCAATTCCACCGTCACGGGCATGGGCCTGATCGCGCTGGGCGAAGGCCTGGTGCTGGGCATCGCCTACTGGGTGGCTGGCGTGCCGTCGCCGGTGCTGCTGGGCGTGGTGACCGGCTTCATGGCGCTGATCCCGGGCGGCGCGCCGCTGTCGTTCACGCTGGTGTCGCTGTACCTGGTGGGCTCGGGCCACGTGGTGGCGGGCATCGCGCTGATGGTCTGGGGCAGCGTCGAGCTTTTCATCGTTGACAAGACCCTGCGCCCCCGCCTGGTGGGCGGCCCCGTCAAGCTGCCGTTCCTGCCGACGTTCTTCGGCCTGGTGGGCGGCGTCAAGACCATGGGTATCGTGGGCCTGTTCGTCGGCCCGGTGCTGATGGCGCTGCTGGTGGCGGTGTGGCGCGAATGGGTGCACCACGAAGAAGTCGAACGCGACACCGCACGCTTGCGGGCCGCGCAAGCCCCCGACAAGACACCGGCGGGTTGAGGGCAACCTGAGTCCTTGCACCGGTTATCCGAACGCACAGGCACGCGTCTGATTGAATGCCGATCCTCGTAGCGCTGACGGCCGCCTTCTTCCCAGGATAGCGGCCGCATTTCTGATAACGGTCAGGCCCGCACATTTGGTAATCTAGCTCTCCCCGCGCTCGCCGGCGCCTTGCCCGGCACGCGCCTGCCGTGTGCGCAGACGCTTTGCAGCTTACGCCGCGGGGTGTGAGGGTCGAGATGTCCGGGTCACTGCAAGATGAAGAATTAGCGGTCCTGCGCGAGCAGGGCTTTTTCGTGGCGCGCCAGTTCGTGGATGCGGCGCAGGTCCAGGCGCTGCGTGCGCTGTCCGAACGCCATCTGCACGACCACGTGGCGCCCATCGAATACGAAGCGGACCTGCGCTACCCGGGCGCGCCCGAGTCCCGCACGGCCGAAGGCGGCCTGACGGTGCGGCGCCTGCTCAATGCCTACGCCCGCGACCCGCTGTTCGCGCAATGGGCCACGGACCCCCGCATCGGCCAGTCGCTGGCGCGCTATTTTGGCGAAGCGCCGGTGCTGTCGACGGTGCACCACAACTGCGTGATGACGAAGCATCCGGCCTACGGCAGCCTGACGGGCTGGCACCAGGACATCCGCTACTGGTCTTTCTCCGACACGGATCTGGTGTCCTGTTGGCTGGCCCTGGGCCCCGAGATGCGCGAGAACGGCGGGCTGTCGTTCATTCCCGGTTCGCACGCGGCGGCGTTTCAGCCCCACCAATTCGACGACAAGAAATTCTTCCGTGACGACGCGCCTGAAAACGCGGACTGGATCGCACGCGCCGTCTGCCCCGAACTGCAAGCGGGCGACGTGGTGTTCTTCCATTGCCGCACCCTGCACGCCGCCCAAGGCAACCGCAGCGACCACGTGAAGCTGTCGGTGGTGCACACCTATCACCCGCAGTCCTGTCACCCGTTGCCGGGCACGCGTTCGGCCAGCCAACCGGGGGTGCCGTTGGCAGGGTAGGGCGCGGCGTCCCGAGCTATTAAGTCATTGGAATTCGCTATTAATAATTGAATTACAATTAAATAGTGTGCACTTCGCGCGGTCGTCTCCGGCAAGACGGCATCGCGCGCCCCGGTCCGTGCACGTTCCTTCACTGAATAGGCTGTTTCCCGTGCCCAACCGCAAGCCCGATGATACGGACAAGACGCAGGCAACGACCGAAACCCGGTCCTCGCTATTCGTAGGCTCTACCGAAAAAGCCTTCCAGGTACTGCACGCATTCGACGGCCCGAAGCGCCACATGACGCTGGCCGACATCGCGCGTGCATCCGGCCTGGACCGCAGTGCAACGCAACGCCTGGTCTACACGCTTGAAACGCTGGGCTATCTGCGCCGCATTCCCGACACGCGCAATTACGGCCTGACGCCGAAGGTGCTGCAATTCTCGTACAACTATGTGCGCGCGAACGAGCTGATCGACAAGGCGTCGCCCTACCTGCTGGACATCAGCCGCACGCTGGGCGAAACGACGAACCTGCAAGAACTGGACGGCCACGAAATCGTGTTCGTGGCCCGCTTCCCCGGCCATCACCTGGTCAACGTGGACATCGCCGTAGGCAGCCGCCTGCCCGCCTATTTCACGGCATCTGGCACGGCCATCCTCTCCCGCCTGTCAGACGACCAGCGCCGCGAAATCCTGTCCCAAACCCGCCTGGACCCCATCACCCCCTACACAGAGGTGAACCCCGACAAGCTGCTGGAACGCGCGCAACGCGTGGCCGAGAAGGGCTACGCAATCATCGTGAACGAAACGGTGCTTGGGGATATTTCGGTGGCGGCGCCGGTGATAGACCATCGGGGGTTGGCGGTGGCTGCTATCAATATTTCTGTGCCGACGACGCGGTGGACGGTGGCAAGAGTCGAGGCTGAATTGGCGCAGCATGTACAGGTGGCGGCGACTTCTATTTCGAAGTCTAAGTTTTCGGCTTATTCGCGGTAGTTTTGATCTTCGCAGGCTGGTCTTTGCAGCGGTGGTCTGCGTTGGTCAGTTCTTCGTAGGTCGCCCCTTGCGGCGGCGGCATGCGGAGTGGGCGCCCACGATTGCGGTCCGGAGCCTTCGCTCCGGACTGCCCTAGGCGGGCCCCCCCTGCGTCATCCTCGTCCAGGCCTTCGGCCTTCCCTACGGATTCCCTTGGGCGCATCGAGGTTGCCCACTCCGCATGCCGCCGCCGCAAGGGGCTACGTGTGTCTGGGTTTGTGGCGCTGCTAGACCTGTGGTCAGGGTAGGAGATCTACAGGGCCGCCAAGCCGCGGCCGCGCGGGCGGCCACGTTTGGCATTGCGTTGCTGGAATGTGTTGCGGGGGCGCTTCGCGCTGTTGGAGATGGGTTTTCTAATGGTTCGCAGTTAGGGGGGAGGGGGCGGTGATGGGCGGCGCGAGCAGGCACTGGCTTGCGCATGCAAACCGTCTCGCGCGCCGCCCATCAGGCGTTGCACGCTCACGTGAAACGCCACGGCATCCGCGCCGATAGAAGCTGGCTGCACTGTTGATGCCGACGGCGTCTCTGACACCACCAGCATCGCTACCTACACGCGAGAACGTCATCGGCGCCCGCAAGACGCCGCGTAAGCGTCGTAAGGCCGCCCGCGCGGCCGGCACGACGCGGGCACCGTCCCACCCCGCCCACCCCACTCTGACCGTGGCTGCCATGCCAAGCACACTGCCCTCCCCAGAATCCG